>NZ_JBHSMH010000041.1:0-54706 GCF_042655365.1 Cohnella suwonensis
CCCCAGTGGGGATAATCATGGAGGAGCCGTATGCGATGACCCGCACGTACGGATCTGTGAGAGGCCCATGCAATTGCGCATGGGCCTACTCGATTCGCGTATTCCGCGTTTCCACATGCCCACGCGCGCTCGAACGCGGACAATGGTAGCACAGAGCTACTTACATCTACTCGCGCGCTACCGGTCTCGGCATCCCGCCGGACGGCAGCTCCGGCAAGAGCGAGAGAAACTGCTCCGCCAGAACGCTCAAGCCGCCCGGTTCGTCCCGACAATACGCACAGACGAGGTTGTCGGCGGCCGCGTCCGTCGCGACGATCCGGCGCAGCGTCCCGCGTTCGACTTCCTCGCGCGCCTCCAGCGCGGATAGATAGGCGATGCCGTACCCTTTCGCGACGACGCGAAGCAACTCCCCGTAACCGTTCGTTTCGAGCCCGATCTCGGGCATCCTCACATGGGCGGCGAGGCACAACGCCTTCAGCTGCTCCCTCGAATAGCTTCCTTCTTCCCGCGACGCGAAAGGCTCCGATACGATATCGGCAAGCGTCGTCTCCCGCCCGGCGAGCCGATGTCCCGCGTGCGCGACGAACCACATGTCGTCCTTGCGCCATGGCCACGTCTTCAGAAGCGGGTTGGCGATCCGCGCGCCTCCGACGACGGCGAGGTCCGCTTCGTAGCGGAGCAGCAGTTCCGTCGCTCGGGCCGATCCGACGGTCGATAGCCTTACGTTGACATCCGGATAACGGCTTTTGTATTCGGCGACGAGGTCCGGCAACAAGTAATTGGCGGGCAAGTAAGTCGCCGCGATTGTCAGAACGCCGGCCGTGCCGTCCCTCAGGCGCGAGATCGCACGCTCGATATCCGCTTCGAGGGAGAACAAACGGATAGCTTCCGCCGCGAGCGCCCGGCCCGAGTCCGTCAGCAGGATGCCCCTGCCGCGCGGAGAGAACAGCCGCAGCCCCAGCTCGCGCTCCAGCTTTTTGATCTGGCCCGTTACGGCGGGTTGGCTGACGTTAAGCCGTTCGGCCGCTTTCGTCACGCTCCCGAGCTCGGCGACGACATGAAATAAGCGCAACGCATGGAGATTCAACATTCGATGCCACTCCCTCACAACTCATAATTAAAACTTATGATAATAAAATTTTTATATATTAGATTTATGATTCGACATCCCTTATTTTAGAGGCAGAAGGGAGCGTTGGGCAAATGAAAATCACGTGTTACGAATGCGGACGCGAACAGAAGGAAGCGGCCTATCAATGCGAGTGCGGAGGAATGCTGGAAATCTCGCACGATTTTACCGGACTCGACCTGGAGCAATTGGAGAGGACGTTTCGCGAGAGGTTGTCGGAGAGGATGACCCCGTATGCAAGCGGGGTGTGGCGCTACAAGGAACTCATTCACCCCGAGCTGCCGGACCGCTACATCGTCACGAAGTACGAGGGCAATACGGGGCTCTATTCCGCAGACCCGATCCGCCGTTTCCTCGGGATCCGGCAGCTATGGCTGAAGGCGCAAAGCGAAAATCCGAGCGGCTCGTTCAAGGACAACGGAATGACGGTCGCTTTGTCCCACGGGCGATCGCTCGGGTATCGGCGCTTCTCTTGCGCGTCGACGGGCAACACCTCGGCTTCCCTGGCGATGTACGCGGCGCTGGCGGAATGCGAATCGGTCGTGCTCGTGCCCAGCGAGCGGGTGTCGGCGAACAAGGTGCTGCAGACGCTCGCCTACGGCGCCCGGATGGTCCGGTTCGACGGCACCTACGACGACGGGATCCGCTTCTACGAGAGACACGGCGACGAACTCGGCCTCTACATCTGCAATTCGATCAATCCGTTCCGGATAGAAGGGCAGAAGAGCATCGTCTACGAGCTCGCCCAATCGCTGAACTGGACGTTGCCGGATTGGATCGTCATTCCCGGCGGGGCGCTAAGCAACGTGACGGCGCTCGGGAAAGGGCTTAACGACTTGCTGCGGCTCGGAATGATCGACCGGCTGCCGAAGGTGGCGCTCGTGCAGGCGGAAGGCGCGAGTCCGTTTCACAAAATGATGGCGGGAGCGGGCGAGGAGCTAGTACCGGAAAGTTCGCCGTCGACCGTCGCTTCGGCGATGAACATCGGCAACCCGCCGAGCTGGAGGAAAGCCCGCGACTTCCTGAAGGCGAGCGGCGGCGTGACGTGTTCGGTCACCGACGAGGAAATCCTTGCGGCGAAAAGGCAGATCGACGGATGCGGCATCGGCTGCGAACCCGCGTCGGCCTCGACGGTGGCCGGAGTGCGCAAGTTGATCGCCGAACGGACGATCGACAAGGAAGAGACGGTCGCGTGCATTCTCACGGGGAACCTGCTGAAGGATACGGATTCCCTGGGGATGTATGCCGATAAAAAAGTAGGAGGCTCCCTCGAAGGAAGCGTCGGCGAACTGACGGCGGAAGCGGTTCTCGAGCGGCTCGGTTCGCCGGCTTAACCTTCTCTGCGGTCGTATTACGACCGGTGCGAGTTTGATAGGTTTATAGATTCGGAATCCGGACATACTGATGGCTAAGACGTTCCGGAACGCATAGCGCTGCGCCGACGGGTGCATCAAGGAGCGAAATCCTATGCGTATTAGCCATCATTCTTCTTTATCTTCTTCCCGTTCGAAAACCCGTTTCGCCCGCGCCGCCGGCAAGTTCGTGTTGTTCGGCATCGCGTTACTGATAGGTTTGCTCGTTTTCCTGCGCCCTTCCGCTTCGGCGGGTACCGGCGCGCTCATTCCGGACGACGCCATTCGCATTCGCATTATCGCGAATTCCGACGGCGAGACGGATCAACGCATCAAAGCCGGCGTGCGTGACGCGGTCGCTTCGTCCATTCGCTCTTGGGGAGCGATGCCGGATACGCATGACGAAGCCCGCGCGCTGATCGCGAAGAAATTACCCGCTCTACGCAAGGTGGTCGCCGCGAAGCTGAAACAGCTGGACGCGCCTTACGGCGGCAAAGTCGAGCTGGCTAAAGTGCCGTTCCCGGCCAAAACGTTCGAAGGTAAGTCTTACGCGGCGGGCAACTACGAAGCGCTCCGCGTGACGCTCGGCGACGGCAAAGGCGCGAATTGGTGGTGCGTGCTGTTTCCCCCTCTTTGCTTGACGGCGGCAACGGCAAACGATGACGCCGCATCCGGGGAAATCGTCAAAACCTCTGGAGCGAAAGAAACGGCTCCCGATCCAGCCGGCGAGAAGCCGGAAACGAAATTTTTCCTCTGGGAGTTGCTCGAGAAGCTGATTGCCTTCCTCTCTTCCTTGTTCTGACGTTCGCCGCCCGCTGTGCTATAATGGCGTTAACATATAGGACTCGGCGTTGCGCGGCGGATTCGCGGTCGCGAGGGGCCGGTAGGATGGAGCATCAGATGGCGCAGCATACGACATATTGGCCCGCGGAACGCATGCGGACCGGCATACAGGAAGCCGCCGCGGCGCTCGCCGCCGGCGGCGTCGTTGCGTTTCCGACGGAGACGGTGTACGGCTTGGGCGGAGACGCGAGAAGCACGGAGACGGTGAAGCGTATTTTCGCGGCTAAAGGAAGGCCGTCGGACAATCCGCTCATCGTGCACTTCGCGCGCGCGGAAGACGTGGAGAGCGTGGCGGCGCGGGTGAACGAGATCGAACGGAAGCTGATGGAGGCGTTCTGGCCGGGGCCGTTAACGCTCGTGTTGCCGGCGAAGGAAGGCGCGGTTTCTCCGCTCGTCACGGCCGGCTTGGACACGGTGGCGGTACGAGTGCCGGAGCACGAAGCGGCGCGCGAGCTGATCGGGCTCTCCGGCTGCCCGATCGCGGCGCCGAGCGCCAACCGTTCCGGACGTCCGAGCCCGACGCGGGCAAGCCACGTGCTCGAGGATTTAGACGGCCGCATCGACGGCGTGCTCGACGGCGGAGAGACGGGCGTCGGCCTCGAGTCGACGGTCGTTCGCGTCATCGGCCGCGAGGTTCACGTTCTCCGCCCGGGCGGAGTGACGCGCGAGCAGCTTCAGGCGGCGGTCGGCTCGCTGGCAGAGGTAGCCGGAACGCCGGAAGCCGAAGGCGCCTCCGGCGCGAACGCGGCCGCGGACGAAGCGCCCCGCTCGCCGGGCGTCAAATACGCGCACTATGCGCCGCAAGGCGAGATGGTGCTCGCGACCGGTCCGGAGGAGCGGCTGCCGGCCGCAGTGCAGCGGCTCGCGGACGAGGCCTCCGCGCGAGGACGCAAGGTCGCGATTATCTGCTGCACGGAGCACGTCGCGAGCTACAAGGCCGACGCGGTGCTCGATTGCGGCTCCCGCGATGAGCCCGAGCAAGCGGCTCGCGCGCTGTACGCGCTGCTTCGCGAATGCGACGCCCGCGGCGTGGATTACATCGTCGCGGAAGGCTATCCCGAAGAAGGCATCGGCGCGGCGCTCATGAACAGGCTTCGCAAAGCCGCGGGAGGCCGCGAGAGCCGCGTATAACCGCGATTCCGCCTAAGTCCCTAAGTCCCTAAGTCCCGCGCGTTCGCTCCCGCTACCTTCGGCCCGCGCGCTCTCCCCGCGCCCGCATTTGCATGTTCCCCCTCTTGTCCGCATATGTTGGGAAGAGACGGCGGGTACGGCGAATAATCGCGCGGGAGGGGACAGGCTATGTTTGACGGGGGCGCGGCAACGGGCCAATTGCTGACGATTACCGTCATGGCGGTCGCATTGGGCATGGACGCTTTTTCGCTCGGAATCGGCATCGGGTTAAAAGGCATTCGCTTGCGGGATATCGCGAAGCTCAGCGCGCTTATCGCCCTGTTTCACGTGCTTATGCCTCTCGGCGGCATGATGACGGGCCAATACGTCAGCGGACTGCTCGGGGGCATCGCGACGGCGGCGGCCGGGGCGTTGCTCTTATTGCTCGGCGGTCATATGCTATATAGCTCCATCCGCGGGGAATCGGTCGATTCGTTCGATCATCGCACGGCATGGGGGATGCTCGTCTTTTCGTTCAGCGTTAGCATCGATTCGTTTTCCGTCGGGGTGTCGCTCGGGATGTTCGCTTCGCACGTGTGGATGACGGTTTCCCTGTTCGGCTTGTTCGGCGGGGCGATGAGCGTGCTCGGCCTGATGCTCGGCAGGAAAGCGAGCCGGTCGTTGGGAGGATATGGAGAAGCGCTGGGCGGTGTTATTTTGTTCGCGTTTGGTCTATTATTTCTTATATAAGACGAAGCATCGAGAGACGGGAGGGCGAGGAGAGAATGAACCGGATATTGATCGTATGCACGGGCAACACCTGCCGAAGCCCGATGGCGGAAGCGTTGATGAAGGATTTGGCGGCGCGCGGCGGCAAGCCGATCGAAGTTCGTTCGGCGGGCATCTCGACGATCGACGGACTGCCGGTATCTCCCCACGCCGCGACGGCGCTCCGGAAAAGAAAGCTGGCGTTGCCGGAAGGCTCGACGTCGCTGAAGGCGGACGACGTGCTGTGGGCAAGCTTGATCCTGACGATGACGGCCGGGCACAAGAGATCCATTCTTGAGAGGTTCCCGCAGGCGCTGAGCAAGACGTTCACGCTGAAGGAATACGCGCTGCGCGGAGATCCCGTCATGGACGACGTGGCCGAGGCGGAGCGGCTGTATTCGGAGTGGCAGGTCAAGCAAGCGCTCGGGCAGAATCTGACCGGCGCGGAGAGGACGCGCCTGCTGGAGCTGCAGCGCCGCATACCCGACTTCGACGTCGCCGATCCGTTCGGCGGCTCTCTCGCGCTTTACGAGCAAACGGCGGACGAGATCGAGGACGCATTGCTGACGCTCATCGACAAATTGGACCGGGATCCGAACGATCGGTGATTGATTTTTTCCGTCCGGTTCGTTATGATGGGAATACAACTTCAAGGTTCCGATGTAACTGGCGACGACAAGTGGGATCAACCACGGTGGAGCATCGGAATGACGGCCGGTCGCCTGGGCGAAGAGCAGCGTGCATATGCGCGCTAGCTCTTTTTTGTCGTTTTGACTCTTTCAGACCAGCGGAGGAGGGGGCGGGAGCGCGTCCGCGCGGACGGGGGTTCGCTGTTTGCGCGGATCGAATTCAGGTATAATACCTTTATTGATGTCGTTCGGTCGATTAAACCGCGTTACCGCGAAGGGAGGCTGTCTGATGGCTGCTGAATCCGAACAACCTGCAATTCCAGAGGCTCCCTTCAAGGACGTCGAAGAGAGGACGGCCGCGCTTCTCGGGGAATTGGCGGAGATCGCCGGCCTTCGCGCCGGGCAGATCGTCGTCGTCGGCGCTAGCACGAGCGAAGTCCGAGGCAAGCGGATCGGCACTTCCGGCGCCGAAGACATCGCGAAGATGATCTACGACGGCGTGGAGAGCGTTCGCGAGCGCATCGGCTTCCACGTCGTCTGGCAATGCTGCGAGCATCTGAACCGCGCGCTCGTGGCCGACCGCGCCCTGGCCGAACGAATGGGTTGGAACGAAGTGTCGGCCGTTCCCGTCCCGAAAGCCGGAGGCTCGATGGCCGCTTACGCTTACCGCAAGCTGGCCGAGCCGTGCCTCGTCGAAGAGGTTGGCGCCCACGCGGGCGTCGACATCGGCGAGACGATGATCGGCATGCACCTTCGCAGGGTCGCCGTCCCGCTCAGGCCGACCGTTCGCGAGATCGGCCACGCCCGGGTCAACATGGCGACGACCCGCCCGAAGCTGATCGGCGGCGCCCGCGCCGTCTACGAACCGCCCCAAGGCAACATCGCTTCGCCATCGTGTGAGTAATTCATCTAAATCCATCTACACATTACGGGAGGATATACGACTATGTTGGAAAACTTGAACAAGCAAGACCCGGAAATCGTCAAAGCGCTGAACCTGGAATTGAAACGCCAACGCGACAATATCGAACTGATCGCTTCCGAGAACATCGTCAGCGAAGCCGTGCTTGAAACGATGGGTACCGTCCTCACGAACAAATACGCGGAGGGCTACCCGGGCAAACGCTACTACGGCGGTTGCGAATACGTGGATATTCCGGAGCAAATCGCCCGCGACCGCGCGAAGCAATTGTTCGGAGCCGATCACGCGAACGTGCAGCCGCACTCCGGCGCGCAGGCGAACCTGGCCGTCTACCTGGCCGTCCTGAAGCCGGGCGACACCGTCCTCGGCATGAACCTTGCCCACGGCGGTCACTTGACGCACGGCAACCCGGCGAACGCGTCCGGCTTGCTGTACAACTTCGTCGCATACGGCGTCGACGAGAACACGTTCACGATCGATTACGAAGAAGTGCGCAAAGCGGCGTTCAAACACCGTCCGCGCCTGATCGTCGCCGGCGCTTCCGCGTATCCGCGCACGATCGATTTCGAGAAAATGGGACAAATCGCTAACGACGTAGGCGCGCTGTTCATGGTCGATATGGCCCACATCGCCGGTCTCGTCGCCGGCGGCGAGCACCCGAGCCCGGTTCCGCACGCGCACTTCGTCACGACGACGACGCACAAGACTCTTCGCGGACCTCGCGGCGGCATGATCCTGTGCCGTCAGCCATGGGCGGCCGCGATCGACAAAGCGGTATTCCCGGGCACGCAAGGCGGACCTCTCATGCACATCATCGCGGCGAAAGCGGTCGCTCTCGGCGAAGCGCTCGAGCCTTCGTTCAAAGACTACGCGCGCAACGTCGTCGTGAACGCGAAAGCATTGGCCGAAGCGCTCGTCTCCGAAGGCTTGAACCTCGTCTCCGGCGGCACCGACAACCACTTGATGCTGATCGACACGCGCAACCTGAACATCACGGGCAAAGTGGCCGAGCACGTTCTCGATTCCGTCGCGATCACCGTTAACAAGAACGCCATTCCGTTCGATCCGACGAGCCCGTTCGTCACGAGCGGCATCCGCGTCGGCACGCCTGCGGTCACGACGCGCGGCATGGGACCGGAAGCGATGAAGACGATCGCCCAAGTCATCGCCCTGACGTTGAAAAACCCGGAAGACCAAGCGACGCTGGACAAAGCGCGCGCGATGGTCGCCGATCTGACGGCGCAATACCCGCTGTACCCGAACCTGCAATACTAATCAGTAGAGAAAACAAAGCCCGAAAACCGATTGGTTTTCGGGCTTTGTTTTCGAATATCGCGATTTGAGCTTATAATTGCCATCCGCCTGAACTAGCCGTCTATCCATTCATCGACCGCGTCCATTACCGTTTTGAATCGTTGTCTCCCTAACGTGGTCAGTCCTTCATGCGCATTGTCGTAAGCCTCCTCCAGCATCCATTTCGCATTTCGTTCTTTGGCTTCGGAGAATGCTGCCCAAGCATCGCGCAGCAATCGCAGATTAAGCTTGTCCCGTTCCGTGCGGGTTTTGCGTTCCAACTCTAAGAACTGATGGGAATGCTTCTCTTCCTGTACGGTTTTCTTCCGGTACCATTCCCGAATTTCCTCGGGATCCCTGGATTCCACCATGGAAACCATGATGGCCCGTATTCCGATGGCGCCCGCTACCCAAGTATCGAGTTCCTTCTGCAGCGGATGGGATTGGTCTTTGGGAGGGAGCTTGAATTGCGAGACGACCGAACGAAGGGAGAGGCTGTTATGCGTCGCTTCGATCAAGTCATCGTTTATTTCCCGGATATGGGATAATTGCACTTCCGCCGATGCCAGCACTTCCTCGCTTCCGGCCGCTGTCTCTTGAATCATGGCGGAAGTGAGATTAACCGCATCCGTGACGGATTGCGCGCTCTCCGAAATTCCTTCCAATTGGCCGTCCATTTCATTGATTCGGTCGAGCATGCCGATCAGAAAGGAGGATACGGCATCGGATTTATCCGCGGCGGCTTGCATGGCGGTAGCGCCGCGCTCTACGGTTGTCTGCATGCGTCCGATGGAACCGTCGAGTTCTCCGGCGCTCGATTCAACGAGTCCGATCGCCGCGTGGATTTCTTGCGTCTTCGTGCGCGTTTGTTCGGCCAACCGGGAAATCTCGCCGGCGACGATGGCGAATCCTTTGCCGAATTCGCCGGCATGAGCGGCTTCGATATTGGCATTAAGGGCAAGCAATTGGGTTTGATCGGATATTTCTCCGATGAGACGGGACATGCCTGTTATTTGGCCGAGCGCTTGCTCTAATTGTTTCATCTTAGCCTGCGCTGCGGCGTTTTCTTGGGAGATCGTCTTCATCTGTCCGGTTGCTTCCAGTATTTCCGTTCGGGTCAGGCTTACTTCCCGGGCGAATTGCTCTGCCGATCCGACAAGCTCCGTATTGCCGTTCTTAACGCCTTTTATATATCCGCCGATTCGATTTACTTCCTCGGAAATCGCGAATACGTGATCGGAGGCGTCCTGCATGCCGTCCGCCATTTCGCGGATCGTTTCCGTAACGGCATGAACCTGTTCCGCTACGGCGGCGGATTTGGTTGATATGTCGTTCATTTTCCGGTGAAGGTCTTTCGATGAACGGTCGACAATGCGTATGAGCGAATTCAGGCTTCTCGCCGTCCGCCGAAGCGTATGGATCAGCTTGCCTCCGACGGCGCGAAACCCGTTGTTTCCCGTGAAATCTCCGACGGCGAACCGTTCCAACTCGTTGACGACTTGCCGGTACATAGATGACCGAATGAAGCGCAGCATAGGTTTCCTCCTCGTAAAATGAACAAAAAAACCCTGCGATCAGAACGACTAAACCGCAAGCAACCGGTTTGGTCGTTCCGTCTGCAGGGCTTCATTGCCCGATGTCGAGTCACTTCGATGTGATCCGGCACATGTTGAATAATTCTGATAATACTAAAGAGGATGACAAACATTGTCAACGGGGTTTGCTAATTTTCGTCGTTCGTTTCTTCTTTTTGTTTAAATCAACAACGTAATGACGAGAAGCTCGAACAACACCAGCGTCAGGATGGCGTTGGACGCGTACGGGCCGAAGAAGCGGGAGTCGCCGGTCATGATGTGCAGGTACGTGCGGTCGGAGCCGACGACGACGCCTTCGTACGTATGACCGTCGATCGTCTGCACCCTGACGGTTCGGTTCATGCATTGGCCGCACGCTTCGGCCAGCTTCTGGCGGGTTCTGCGCACGTGGGCGGTCCACTCTTGGTCCGCCTTGTATAAGTGAACAGGGGATTGGGTAGCTCGGACGTTCATGGGCATTCCTCCTAGGGCTTTCTCTTTCATGATATGCGGATGCCCGGCAAGGGGTGCGGAGCGGCTCCGGATTCGCGGCGCTCCTTCCGGGCGTATCGCCCGGATTTCCGACGCTTGTCGCGATCGTTCGACGGATGTTATGCACCCGTTCGGAGACAATGATATAATGTACGGGCAGCCTACATAGAAAAACGTCCCGGAGCGCCGCTAGAGCGGATGCGCGGACGTCATGGAAAGGGAAGAACACATGGGAACTTTGGTCATTTGCGATCATCCGTTAATCCAACACAAAATAACGTTTATCCGTGACAAAATGACGAATACGAAACAATTCCGCGAGCTGGTCGACGAAGTCGCCATGCTGATGGCTTACGAGATCACGAGGGACGTTCCTCTGTCTCCCGTGCGGGTCGAGACGCCCGTCGCGGTAACGGAAGGCAAAGTCATCGCGGGCAGAATGATGGGGTTGATCCCGATTCTGCGCGCGGGCCTCGGCATGGTCGACGGCGTGCTGAAGATTATCCCTTCGGCCAAAGTCGGACATATCGGCCTGTATCGCGACCATGAGACGCTGCAGCCGGTCGAATATTACTGCAGCTTGCCGTCCGACGTCGCGGAGCGCGAGCTGATCGTCATCGATCCGATGCTCGCGACGGGCGGCTCGGCCAACGCCGCGATCGACATGCTGAAAGCCAAGGGCTGCCGTCCGACGAAGCTGATGTGTCTGATCGCCGCTCCGGAAGGGGTGCAAGCGGTCCAGGAACGCCATCCCGACATCGACATTTACTTGGGGGCGCTGGACGAGAAGCTGAACGAACACGGCTATATCGTGCCGGGTCTCGGCGACGCCGGCGACCGGCTGTACGGCACTAAATAATCGACCCGAAATGACCGGTTAGGAGAGAAGAAACCGACGTGAGCGACAAAATCAAAGTCATGACCATATTCGGCGTCCGTCCGGAAGCTATCAAGATGGCGCCGCTTATTCTGGAATTGCAGAAGCACCCGGAGCATATCGAGCCGATCGTCTGCGTCACGGCGCAGCATCGCCAGATGCTCGACCAAGTGCTCGAGGTGTTCGGCATCCAGCCGGATTACGACCTGGACGTCATGCAGGCGAACCAGACGCTGAACGGGATCACGATCCGCGTGCTGCAAGGGCTGGAGCCCGTCCTTCAGGAAGCGAAGCCGGACATCGTGCTCGTCCACGGAGATACGTTAACGACGTTCTTGGCTAGCTACGCATCGTTCCTGCAACAAATCCAAGTCGGACACGTGGAAGCGGGCTTGCGGACTTGGAACAAGCTCTCCCCGTATCCGGAAGAGATGAACCGGCAGCTGACGGGCGTGCTCGCGGACGTGCACTTCGCGCCGACGGACTGGTCCGCCGGCAATCTGTCGAAGGAAAGCAAAAATCCGGATCGCATATACGTCACCGGCAATACGGTGACGGATGTCTTCCAATATACGGTGAAATCCGATTTCTCCCATCCGGTGCTCGACTGGGCGTCCGGCAAGCGGCTCGTTCTCATGACCGCACATCGCAGGGAATCGCAAGGAGAGCCTCATCGCCAAATCTTCCGCGCGGTGAGGAGGATCGCGGACGAGTTCGACGATATCGCCATCGTCTACCCGGTACATCCGAGCCCGGCCGTTCGAGGACCGGCGCAGGAAATACTCGGCGATCATCCGCGCATCCGGCTCATCGATCCGCTGGACGTCGTCGAGCTTCATAATTTCTATCCGCATACGCACCTGATCCTGACCGACTCCGGCGGCCTGCAAGAAGAGGCGCCGTCTTACGGCGTCCCCGTCCTCGTCCTTCGGGACACGACGGAGCGCCCGGAAGGTATCGAAGCGGGCACGCTCGAGCTCGTCGGAACGGACGAGGAAGTCGTCTACGGACGCGCGCGGGCTCTCTTGTCCGACGAGGACCTGTACGCGAAGATGAGCCAAGCGGCCAATCCTTACGGAGACGGCCGGGCATCCGGGCGCATCGTCGAGGCGATTCTCCACCATTTCGGCAAAGGCGAGCGCCCGGATTCGTTCCGGTAATTTTCGCGCAACTTCACGGGAACCTTTTACCGCCTATCGAGCGGTGGAACGGGTTCCCGTTTTTCGTTTGGCAACAGCAGCCCACAGGATCAACAGAGGCAGGAGCACCCCGAACGCGAGTCGGAAGAAGGGCCAGTTTCGATCGTACTCCATAATCGAGGCCGGATTCGGCCACGCGTGAAGGGATAGCGGAAGCGCGATCAGCGCAAGTGGGATGTGCAAGGGGCGCCCGTCCTTCAATGACAACAGCGCTGCCGTGCCTTCCGAAGAAACGTACAGCAGCAACGCCATACGGAAAAACATCGTCATGTACCAGATCATCGTAACGATCGCTTCGATCCGTTCATAGAAGTCGCCTATGCTGATGGTTCGGGAGATGAAGTAACTCGGGAACGACAGCTGGGCCGTGATGGGCGCCCCGGCCACCATGATGACGAACACCGTCAGCAGGAGGAAAACCGTGCCGCTCATCCAGGCGCTGCGTCGTAACACTTGGCCAAATTGCCCGGGTTGCTTCATACGAGAGCAGATGAGCCACAGAACGGACACCTCCATAAAAGGATAGCCGAACAGCGGTATCGACGCGGAGATAACCGGCCTGATTCCGTTCTCCATAAATGGAAATAGCCGCCAGAAACTAAGTGAAGGAGTAATCGAAATCAACAAGACGATGATCAGGAAAAAGACAAAAGGAAACAGCGCCTCCGCCGCCCGCCCGACCGTTCGGACACCGGAATAAAGGCCGATGACAACCGCAAAGAGCATCATGTAGCTGATCGCTTCCATAGGTGTTCTTTGCATGACTACGGTGGTCGTGAAGTCGCTTAGATCCCTCAAATTGAAGATTAAGATCGGGAACGGCCCCGTCAGCAGCAAGACGAACAGCGTCAATTTGCCGCCCCATCTGCCGAACAGCCTCGACAGGAATGCGCCGGCGCCCTCCGATCCGGACAGATGCCCGAGCGTTGCGAACACCGGGATAATCGCGAAATGCAGGCCGAGCGCAAGTATAGCGGACATCCATGCGTCCTGCTTGGCTGCGGAGGCCAGCATGACGGGAACGATAAGCACGGCGCTGCCGATATAGTACATCGTCAACCAGAGAGTCGCTTGCCGGGTTGTAATCATAGATTGGTTCAACGTCATCCCCCTTTGCTACTTCAGCCATCCGTAGACCGTATCGGCAATTGGTCGAGACATTTGGGAGATCCATCGGGCCACGCTGGGGAGAGGAAGATCCAAGGCGCTCCACACGTCGATGAACAAGGCCGCCCCGTACAGGACCGCTATGGAGGCGAACGGGGTTTTCCGCCCTGAGCTTCGCCATTTCGCGAATGCGGCGCATAGGGCGGCAATTCCGGTACACGCAATGATGATCGACATGCTCATTTCCCTTCTTCCGGATGGGCGGGGCGAATCGGGTTAGTGATTTTGCCCATTCTGCGTATGTGGTACTCCACTTTCAATTCGATCGGCATTCGGCTGAACCTCTTGTTCCAGTCATCCTTCCACTGTCGCCACTGCTTCGGATATTTGTGATGGAAACGGTCTCCGAAGCCGTAGATGTCGGTTCCGAAATTTTGCTGAACATGCCGAATGCCGTCCCCGACAATCCGTTCTATGGTTTTCCTGCCATCCCGCTCCAGCTGGCGGAACGTCTCCGCGCTCGTCAGGTTAATGTTGTCGCATTCGACCTCGCCGATATTGACCTCGAGTCGGAGCTTCACTTCCGAGAGCGGTTCACCGTTCCGGATACGGGGGAAGATCTTGGACTTAGCCCGGACGACCTCAACGGTGACCTGGCCCTTCGATTGAGGGCAGTCTAGCGGTCCGACCGTGCTATATACCCGGTTAGTCATGTAGGCATAAGACTTGCTGTCCTCCTCGCCCATCCAACCGAGCAGCTTATCGTCCATAAATGCCCCAAGACCCTGGTATTGGTATTCACCGAGAGCTTTAGGTTGTTTGACATTGCCGGCGGACTTGGCCCCTTCCCGGTTCCCGATCATAGTAATGGCGGTCAACGCCGGCTCCAGTCCGTCCGTGGAAAGCTGCATCATCAGATCCAAGATTCGGGTAGCGCTTGTGGGAGCCCACGCTTTTTCCGACGTCTTCAGCGATTTATAGAAGTCCATGGCCGGAATGGTTTCAAAAGGAGAGATCATGGCCAGAACATCCTCGGCGGATACGCCCTTGGTCACAGCGACGTTGAAATCCGGACGGTTTTCAGGAGCTCGGAACATCAAATCCAGGGGCTTCGAGACTCCTTTGCGGGCGAGCGCTTCATTCACGAACAGCATTTGCAGGTGACCGAAGTACATTCTTCTCGGCGCTTTGGTCGTCATTTTGCGGATCGCTTCGAACACGGTGTCGGCCTCGGCGGTATAAATCAGGCCGGCGGTTTTATTGCCAGCCCGGGTTCGGCCCATTTGGGACGGATCGGCAGCCTGGACCGTCACCCGGTACTTGCCGCCGTCCACTAGATCGATACCAGCGGCAAGCACTATGGCGAGCTCGTTCAATTCTCTCCGGTTCCAGCAGCCGGTCAGTGAATAGCTAAGAACAATCGCCAACGATACCATCAGGATGCGCGAGCGTTTCACGTCCGGCGTCTCCTTTCGGAGGAGCTCCGACTGAGCATCCAAAATGGAAATCGAAGGAAGGCATCCTTCTGTTTCGACGCTACGAAAGGAGCGAACGGGCTCAAGTAGGCGACCCCGAACGAATCCAGCCGGCAGAGCATAAGGACGGAAACGATGATCCCGATCGTCAGGCCGTATATGCCCATGGTCGCGGCAAGCGCCATAAAGAAAAACCGGTGAACGCGAATCGCCAGTCCGAGCGCGTAGGACGGGATGACGAAGCTGGCAATGGCGGTAATGGAAACGACAATGATCATCGCGGCGGATACGATGCCGGCCTCCACGGCAGCTTGTCCGACGACGATCGTCCCGACGATGGCAACGGATTGGCCGGCCGTAACAGGCATGCGGATACCGGCTTCGCGCAGGATTTCGAAAGTGATCTCCATCATCAAGGCTTCGATGAAGGCGGGGAAAGGGATACCTTCCCTTTGCGCGGAAAGACTGAGCAGCAGTTGCGTCGGAAGCAGGTCGGGATGGAACGTCGTTACGGCGATATAAAGGGACGGAGCGAGAAGCGCAATAACAAGCGCCAGCACCCGCAGCGTACGAATGAGATTGCTGAAATAGACCGGTTGGTAGTAGTCTTCGGCGGATTGGATGAAATCGACCAGCACGGCGGGAACGACCAGCACGAACGGGCTGCCGTCAACCATGATGACGATTCGCCCTTCGAGCAGCATCGCGGATGCCGAATCCGGACGATCGGTGTTGTATACCGTCGGGAACAGTGTCCATTTGTCCGCTGTGAAAAACTCTTCAAGATATTGTCCGTCGAAAAGCCCGCGAAGGTCGACCTTTTCCAGTTGGGCGAACACTTCATCTACGATCCGCCGTTCCGCGATGCCTTCTAAATACATCACGCAGATGTTGGTATTAGACACTTTCCCTTTGGATTGCATCACGACGCGCATCCGCGGATCCTTGATCCTTCTGCGGATCAGCGAAACGTTCTTGATCAATGTTTCCGTGAAGGCATCCCGCGGTCCGCGGACGACGATTTGCGTTTTCGTTTCTTGGATGCCCCGATCCTCGTACCCGCACATTTCCAAGACGAGCGCCTCGCGCTCCCCGTCGATCAGCAGAAGGGCATTGCCCGCAATGACGGCGTCGAGACAGACCTCCCATTCCGGTATCCTTAAGACGCTGCCCGCATCCAGCACGAAGGAGCGCATTACCTCCAGCAAGTCAGGGGAATTAGCCGATGTGGGGTGGGGAATCCTGTCCAGCAGAGAGGGAATGACTGATTCCTGTATCGCCGATACATCCGCCATTCCGTCCAAATAGATAATAGCTACTCCGGTTGGGGAAGGCCGCGTCCATGAAATCGATAACGTCCGGATCTGCAAATCCCCGCTGTTGCCCATGTCCTCTTGAATGCGCCGGATATTTTGTTCCAGCCGACCTGATAACATGATTCACCGCCTCCTTCCACCATTTACCTTGCCCCTGACATGGTAATGCCATCCATGAGTTTTCCAAAGCGCGCTGACGGGTTTCGCAAGCGGCAGACCTACAGTGTACAGTGGAACTGTATGGTTTGCGCAGCCGAAAAGGGTTGATTTGAAGCGATTTGCGTCCTCGTCGTTCACATAATGTTTGATTTTCGATCAATTGACAAACGTTGTCGCCGAAAGATACAATATTACGTGGAACATGGGAAGAAAGGGCTTACTATATCCTTTTTTTCGTATCCATGCAGCGTCGAAGGAGCGACAAATCCATGACGGAATCTCCCCGCAAGCCGCAATTACCCCCGGACGAGAACCCTTGGCGAACGGCCGGACTCGTAGCGGGATTGGGCATGGAGTTCGCCGTCTGCGTGGGTCTGGGATGGTGGCTCGGCTCCGTGTACGACGACCATAACGGCACGGATTACGGGTACTTGACCGGAGTCGTGATCGGGTTGGTTGCCGGGATCGGATCGGCGGTCGCGCTGATTCGCAAATATACGGGGGCCGGAAAACCGTGAAGGACGATTTGCCCGCTTTACTGAGACGCTCAACGCGCCTGACTTTCTTTTTTTTGTCCATTGGCTGCATTGGACTCGCTGTGTGGCCGGAGTACAAACCGTACTTTGGCGGTTTCATGGTAGGCATCGTCGGAAGCTTGCTGGGTTCTTACCACCTGGCGTGGAAGGCGACGCGCATCGGTGAAATGGCGGCCGCCGGCCGCAAGAGCAGGGGCGGGTTCGGATTCATTACCCGCGCAGCCATCGGAGTGTTTGCCGCACTGTTGTCCGTAGAGGGATTACGCTTCAATCTCGGGGCGACGGCGGCAGGAATATTCGCTTTGCCGTTGGTGACACTGTTACTGGGTTTATTCGCCAGCCACGGTATCCGGAAGAGACAGTCCACTGACGAAAGGGGTGAAAAATGACAACATGGAACATTTAGCACCAAAAATCGAGGTCGGCGGCATCGAGTTCGACTTGGCCGCGATCATGATGATCGTCATTTCCAGTCTCATCGTCTTTATCCTTGCCCGTCTTGCCGTACGTAACCTTTCGGTGGAGAATCCCGGCAAGCTGCAGAACTTCCTGGAATGGGTCGTCGAATTCGTCCAAAGCATCATCGGGCAAACGATGGATCCCAAGAAAGGCAGACCGTACCTCGCTCTCGGTTTGACGCTCATTCTTTACATTTTCGTCTCGAATATGTTGGGTCTTCCCTTCAGCATCGTGACGGAAGCGCACGGACACCACATTCCGAAGGTGTTCGGGCATGAGCTCATCATACCGGAAGACACGGAACACGCCGCTTGGTCTTGGTGGAAATCGCCTACGGCGGACGCTTCCATGACGATGGCGCTCGCGTTGATCGTCATCGTGCTGTCGCACGTCGAGGGTATTCGTCAGAACGCCAAGCATTACTTCAAGCACTACATCAACAACCCGAACATCGTTTTCTTGCCGATTCACTTGATCGAAGTCGTGTCCAAGCCGTTAACGCTCGGCTTGCGGCTATTCGGCAACATCTTTGCCGGCGAGGTCATGATCGGCGTTATTCTAGGCATGGGCTGGATCGGTATACCGGCGATGCTCGTATGGCAAGGCTTCAGTATTTTCGTAGGCGCGATCCAATCTTTCGTCTTCACGATGCTGACGATGGTTTACATCTCGCAATCGATCGTTCACGAAGAGGATCACTAAAAAATTAAAACCCGAATAACTACTAAAAAAACAATTATCTCGAGGAGGATTTACAAATGGAATACGGTTATTTAGCAGCAGGTATCGTGTTTGGTCTGGGCGCGCTCGGCGCTGGTATCGGTAACGGTTTGATCTTCAGCAAAACGGTAGAGGGCATCTCCCGCCAGCCCGAGCTTCGCGGTACGTTGACTTCCACGGCGTTCATCGGCGTAGGTCTCGTTGAAGCAATGCCGATCATCTCCCTCGTTCTTGCCTTCATGTGGGCGAAATAATCAACTTTTTCGAATCGTAAGGCGCGGAGTCGGATTAGCCTCCACGCCTTCCTTTTGCAGTTAATGCACGTAGCTTGATTGAGCCGTGTGAAAGGAGTGTAGATCGGTGGAAATTTCTTGGTCCAATTTTTTCATCCAACTCGTAGCCTTCGCGATTTTGTTCTGGCTACTGTCCCGTTACGCGTTCAAACCGTTGTTCGGAGTCATGGAGAAGCGCCGTCAGCTCGTTCAGGAGCAAATGGAGAGCGCCCAGAATAACCGCAGCGACGCGGAACGTTTGATCGAAGAGCAGAAGCAAGCGTTGCAACAAGCGCGCAAAGAAGCGCACGACATTATCGAGCAAGCGAGAACGACCGGTTCCAAGCAGGCGGACGAAATCGTTCAATCCGCCCGCAACGAGTCGAGCCGCATCAAGGAAGACGCGGTACGCGACATCGAGACGGAGAAGAACAAAGCGGTTGCGGCGTTGAAAGCGCAGGTCAGCGGCTTGTCCGTTCTGATCGCTTCCAAAATCATCGAGAAGCAAGTGGACGAACAGTCCCAGAAGCAACTCGTGGATCAATACCTGCAAGACGTAGGGAATAAGTCATGAGCCGCGGCACGGTAGTCGCCAAACGGTACGCGAAGGCGCTGTTCCAGCTCGCGCAGGAACGCGGCCAAGTGGCCGAGACGGAAGTGCAATTGAAGGCGATCGTAGGAGCCATCGACGGAGACGCGAGCATTCGCGCGTTCCTGGTCGCTCCCAACGTCACGTTAGACAAGAAGCTGCAAGCTTTGAATAACGCGTTCGGCGGTCACGCGTCGCCGATCGTGCTCAACCTGGTCAGCCTGCTGATCGAACGCGGACGCGAAAGCGAATTGCCGGCCGTATTGGCCGCTTACCTGCAAGTCGCGGGCGACGTGCTTCGCCGCGCGGACGCGCATGTCGTATCCTCTCAGCCGCTCAGCGAGCTCGAGAAAATCAAGCTGGCCGAGAAATTCGGCGCCACGCTTGGCAAAACGGTACGGGTAACGAACGAAGTCGACCCGACCCTGCTCGGAGGACTGACCGTTCGCATCGGCGACACGCTGTACGACGGAAGCCTTCGCGGCAAGCTTCAACGGCTGGACAAAGCGCTGCAAACGGCGGCGATTTAATTTTAACACTACCATTTGTTAGCAATGGAGACAGGGGTGAACGAATTGAGTATTAAGCCCGAAGAAATCAGCACTCTGATTAAGCAACAAATCGAGCAGTATCAATCCGATATTCAAGTCGTTGACGTAGGCACCGTCATCCAAGTCGGTGACGGTATCGCCCGCGTACACGGTTTGGAGAAATGTATGTCCGGCGAATTGCTCGAGTTTTCCAACGGAGTCGTCGGCATGGCGCTCAACCTCGAGGAAGACAACGTCGGCGTCGTCATCATGGGACCTTTCAAAGGCATCCGCGAAGGCGATCAAGTCAAACGCACGGGACGCATCATGGAAGTTCCGGTCGGCGAAGCATTGCTCGGACGCGTCGTGAACGCACTCGGCCAACCGGTCGACGGCAACGGCCCGATCAACACGACGCAAACGCGTCCCGTCGAATCCCCGGCTCCGGGCGTTATGGACCGTAAATCGGTTCACGAACCGATGCAAACGGGCATCAAAGCGATCGACGCGATGATTCCGATCGGCCGCGGCCAACGGGAACTCATCATCGGCGACCGCCAAACGGGTAAAACGACGATCGCGGTAGACACGATCGTTAACCAAAAAGGCAACGGCGTTATTTGTATCTACGTTGCAATCGGACAAAAGCAATCCACCGTTCGCGGTCTGGTCGAAACGCTTCGCAAACACGGCGCGTTGGACTACACGATCGTCGTATCGGCGAGCGCTTCCGAGCCTGCTCCGCTCTTGTACCTGGCTCCTTACACGGGCTGCTCCATGGGCGAACACTTCATGTACAACGGCAAACACGTTCTGATCATCTATGATGACTTGACGAAACAAGCCGCGGCATACCGGGAATTGTCCCTGTTGCTCCGCCGTCCTCCGGGCCGCGAAGCGTATCCGGGCGACGTATTCTATCTGCACTCCCGTCTGCTCGAGCGCGCGGCCAAGCTGAGCGACGAGAAAGGCAGCGGTTCGATGACCGCGTTGCCGTTCATCGAGACGCAAGCGGGCGACGTTTCGGCTTATATCCCGACCAACGTCATCTCGATTACCGACGGTCAAATCTTCCTCGAGTCCGATCTGTTCTACTCCGGTCAACGTCCGGCGGTTAACGTCGGTATTTCCGTATCCCGGGTAGGTAGCTCCGCTCAGATCAAAGCGATGAAGAAGGTTGCCGGTACCCTCAAAACCGACCTTGCGCAATACCGCGAGCTCGCGGCGTTCGCCCAATTCGGTTCCGATCTCGACAAAGTAACCAAATCCCGTCTGGATCGCGGTATCCGCACGCTCGAAATCCTCAAGCAAGGCGTTAACGCGCCGCTGGCCGTAGAGCGCCAAGTCGTTTCCCTGTACATCGTGACCAAAGGTCATCTCGATACGATTCCGGTACAAGACGTTCGCCGTTTCGAAGCGGAGTTCCTCGGCTTCGTCGACGCGAACCGTCCGGAAATCTTCAGCTCCATCCGCGACACGAAAGATTTGACGCCCGATACGGACAAAGCGTTGATCGACGCGATCGCAACGTTCAAAAAAGGTTTTGCCGTAACGGCGTAAGCCATACGAGAGCGGATCTGAACGCAACATTAGCTTGAGCCGGGATTGCCACGAGGCAAGCCCGGCAATAAGGTGGTGACAACGATTGGCTAAAGGGATGCGCGAAATCAAGCGCTCGATCAAGAGCAAGCAGAATACGAAACAAATTACGAAAGCGATGGAGATGGTCGCGGCTTCCAAGCTGAGACGCGCTCAGGAAGCTGCGGTTGCAGCCCGCCCGTACACGGACAAGATGAAGGAAGTGATTTCCAGCATCGCCTCCTCGTCCGGCGGCAGCAAACATCCGATGCTGATCAGCCGCCCGGTCAAGAAGACCGGTTATCTGGTCATCACGTCGGACCGCGGTCTTGCCGGCGGTTATAACGCCAACATCCTTCGTAAAGTTCTGAATACGATCAAAGAAAACCACAAATCGGCCGACGAGTACGCGATTTTCGTCATCGGACGCAAAGGCCGCGACTTCTTCAAGCGCCGCAACATCGCGCTCGTCGACGAAGTGACCGGATTATCCGATTCTCCGAAGTTCTCGGACATCAAGGAGATCGCTGCGCGTGCCGTCCAAGGCTACGTCGACGGAACGTTCGACGCGCTGTATCTGGCTTTCAACGAGTTCAAGAACGCGATCACGCAAATTCCGACGCTGAAGCAGATTCTCCCGCTCGGAGAGATGAAGGCTTCCGGTGGAACGGCGGATTACGAGTACGAACCGTCCGCGGAGGAAGTGCTTAGCGTCCTTCTGCCGAAATACGCGGAAACGCTCGTGTTCAGCGCCGTGCTCGAGGGCAAGGCCAGCGAATTCGGATCCCGGATGACGGCAATGGGCAACGCGACGAAGAACGCGACGAAGATGATCGCGAACTTGACGCTGACTTACAACCGCGCTCGGCAAGCGGCGATCACGCAAGAGATTGCGGAAATCGTGGCCGGAGCGAACGCACAGCAATAAATTTCGTGACGGTTGAACGCAAGCCCGCGGGCGTTGAATTCAATCGCACTTCAGGAGGTAAACCCATGAGCAAGGGACGCGTTGTTCAGGTACTGGGCCCGGTCGTCGATATCGAATTCGACCACGGACATTTGCCTGACATTCTCAATGCGATCAAAATCGAAGCAAAATCCGACGGCTCTAACGGAAAAGACATCAGCCTGACGGTCGAAGTCGCGCAGCACCTTGGCGACAACCTCGTTCGCGCGATCGCGATGTCTTCCACCGACGGACTCGTCAGAGGAACGGAAGTCAACGATCTCGGCATTCCGATCACGATTCCCGTCGGACCCGCGACGCTCGGCCGCGTATTTAACGTACTCGGCGACGCGATCGACGGCAAAGGCGAAGTCGACCGTTCCAGCGTAAACCCGATTCACCGCACGGCTCCTTCTTTCGAAGAGCTGACGACCCAGACGGAAATGCTGGAGACGGGAATCAAGGTCGTCGACCTTCTCGCTCCGTATACCAAAGGCGGTAAAATCGGTCTGTTCGGCGGCGCCGGCGTAGGCAAAACCGTATTGATGCAAGAGCTGATCCACAACATCGCTTCCAACCACGGCGGTATTTCCGTATTCGCCGGCGTAGGCGAGCGTACACGCGAAGGTAACGATCTCTACCACGAGATGACGGAATCCGGCGTTATCGCGAAGCTCGCGATGGTGTTCGGCCAGATGAACGAACCTCCGGGCGCGCGTATGCGCGTCGCTCTGACGGGTCTGACGATGGCGGAATACTTCCGCGACGTCGAAGGCCGCGACGTTCTTCTGTTCGTCGACAACATCTTCCGCTTCACGCAAGCGGGCTCGGAAGTATCCGCGTTGCTCGGACGCATGCCTTCCGCGGTAGGTTACCAACCGACGTTGGCAACCGAGATGGGTCAACTTCAAGAGCGTATCACGTCCACGAAAAAAGGCTCCGTAACGTCGATTCAAGCGATCTACGTTCCTGCCGATGACTACACCGATCCGGCTCCCGCAACGGCGTTCGCTCACCTTGACGCGACGACGAACTTGGAGCGTAACATCGCGGCAATGGGTATTTTCCCTGCGGTAGATCCGCTGGCATCCTCTTCCCGTATCTTGGCTCCGGAAATCGTCGGAGAAGAGCACTACGCGGTAGCGCAAGGCGTTAAGCGCCTGCTGCAACGCTACAAAGAATTGCAAGACATCATCGCGATCCTCGGTATGGACGAGTTGTCCGACGAAGACAAGCAGCTCGTACTTCGCGCGCGTCGCATTCAATTGTTCCTTTCCCAGCCGCTGCACGTCGCAGAGGCGTTCAACGGCATTCCGGGCGTGTACGCGCCGATCAAAGAAACGATTCGCTCCTTCAAAGAGATCCTCGAAGGCAAGCATGACGATCTTCCGGAGCCGGCTTTCCATAACGTCGGCATCATCGAGGAAGCCGTCGAGAAAGCGAAGAAACTCGCAGCTGAGGTTTAATCAGCCGCCGGTTTGGAGGATACGATATGAGTACCTTACGGTTAGAAATCGTTACTCCGGAGCGCAAGGTTTACGAGAAAGACGTGAACATGGTCGTCGTCAAAGGCATCGCGGGTGAGCTCGGCATTTTGCCGCACCACATCCCTTTGGTGACTCCGCTCAAGATCGCTCCGGTTAAAGCCAAGATCGGCAACGAGAACGAATTCATTGCCGTTCACGGCGGTTTCGTCGAAGTACGCAAAGACAAAGTGGTCATCCTCGCGGAAGCCGCCGAGCTCGGCGCGGACATCGACGTGTCCCGCGCGCGTTTGGCGAAAGAACGCGCGGAACGCCGTCTCGCGCAGAAACAATCGGACATCAACTCGGCTCGCGCCGAATTGGCGCTTCAACGCGCGATCAACCGATTGGAAATTTCCGGCGATAAATAAGCCTGTCGAGAAAGCCTTTCCCCGAATCGAAAGATTCCGGGAAAGGCTTTTTCGTCTTTCGACGGCGAGCTCTCGCGGAGTCCGGGGTTGACGAAGGCGCCGGAGAGAAATTATAGTGGTAGCGATTGCCGGAGGACGCTTGCCGGCGCGGGAAGCAGGAGACCGATGAACGAACGAAGGGCGAGATCGCGCTGGCTGAGCGATGCGACGATCCGCAATAAAATTATCCTGATCTACATTCCTCTCGTCATTATTCCGCTTCTCGTTACGGGGATCGTATCGAACCGGATGTATACGAGCAATATCGTCAAGAAAACGGAGAAGAGCATTTCCGACAATTCGAGGCTGATCGCGACGCAGGTCGAAGGCATCGCCCGGAACGCGGAAAGCTGCGCCAATATCCTGACTTTGAACTTGAACCGGGTCATCCATGATGAGGGTCAGCCAACGGACGAGCCTGATGCGCGGTACGTCTCGCTGCTGACGAACCAATTGAGCTTCGCGCTGCTCGTCTTTCCGGATGTCGACGCGGCGGCATTCATCGACGCCGAAGGCTATGCCTACGCTTCGAACCCGAGCCTGCTCGAACAATCGCAGCTCTATTTCGATAGCGGTATCTATGAGCGCTTATATCAGTCATCCGGCAATAACGTCTGGTTCCCGATGGAGAAGAGATCTTATTTAAGCCGGTCGGGCGAGCAGACGGTGCTGACGCTCGGCAAGAAAGTATCCGACATCGCGACGGGAAGGACGCTCGGTTGGCTGATCTTGAACGTCGACGAGAATCGTATCTCCCGCATTTTCCCGATCAACGGCGCGCTGCCGTCGGAGATGAACTATTTGGCCGATGCGGGAGGCAAGATCGTGTCGTCGGTGGACAAGGAGGCGTTGCTTCGCTTGATCGGGGATGAAGACTTGCGGCAATGGGCCACGGGCGAAGCCGAAAGAACCGGCGTCGAAGTGCCTTATCGCGAGCGAGGCACGCTTGCGATCGGTCATCCGCTAGCGAAGCTGGGACTGACGCTCGTCTCTGTCGTGCCGATGAAAGAGCTGACGAAGGAAACGCGCGGTATCACGTTATTCGTCCTAGTCCTCGTCGCCAGCGGCTTGCTGCTCGTCGTCGCGAGCGCCGGCTTGCTGTCCAAGACGATAGCGACGCCGATCGTGCGGCTGACCCGGACGATGAGGAAGGTCAAGGAAGAATCGCTGGACCCCACTTTCGACGTGCAAGGCAAAGACGAGATCGGCCTGCTCGGCGAAGGATTCAACTCGATGATCGGGCGAATCCGCCGATTGCTGGAGGAGATCGCCAGGGAGCAGAAGAGCAAGAGGGAGTACGAGCTCGCGTTGATCCAAGCGCAGATTAAGCCTCATTTTCTGTATAACACGTTGGACGTGATTTACGCTTTATCGGGCATGGGAAGGGATAAAGACGTTCAACGAACGACGAAGGCGCTGGCCGATTATTATCGCATCGTGCTGAGCAAAGGGCGGGAGATCATTACGCTGGGGCAAGAACTGCAGAACGTCAGAGACTATCTCGCGATTCAGAAAATGAGGTACGCGGACGTGTTCGACTACGAGATCGACGTGCCGTCGGAATTGCATGCCGCCGCGGTCTTGAAGATGACGCTGCAGCCGCTCGTGGAAAACGCGATCTATCATGGGTTAAAGCCGGCTGACCGGTTCGGAAAACTCACGATTAAGGGCGAAGCGGACAAAGACGGCGTCAAGCTCGTCGTGAAGGACGACGGCGTCGGTATCTCGTTCGCGAAGATCGAAGAGTTGAGCAATAGACAAGAGGCCGACGGCATCTCGTTCGGCGTCAGCAGCGTCGACAGAAGAATCAAGCTGTATTTCGGCGATTCGTACGGACTGCAATTAACCGGGGAACCGGGGCAGGGAACGGAAGCGATCGTAACGTTGCCTTTCGAGGCTCCGGACAACGCGGACGTTCGTTCGCCGGCGAAGGAGGATGAACGATGAACATCATGATCGTGGACGACGAATCGATTTTCCGGGACTATCTTCGGCAAGCGCTGGACTGGGGCCGCTACGGCTTCAGAATCGCGGGAGAAGCCAAGAACGGGGCGGAGGCGCTCAAGCTCGCGGACGAGGGCCATTACGATATGGCGCTCGTCGATATCAACATGCCGATCATGGACGGATTGGAGCTATGCGAGAAGCTCAAGGGCAAGCATCCGGACATCGATGTCGTCATCATTACGGGACATAACGAATTCGAGTACGCGAGGCAAGCGATAAGGCTTGGCGTGGAAGACTATATTCTGAAGCCCTTCTCCAAGGACGAGCTCGTGCTGACGCTGCTGAAATGCCGGCGGAAGCAAGAGCAGACGCTCGAAGCGAGGCAATCCGAGCAAGCCGACCGGCAGTTGATGGTCGACAGCGCGTTGTTCCGGCTCGTGACCGGAGACTCGCCGGAGAAGCCGGAGAAGCTGCAGGAAAGACTCGCCCAATGGGGCGTATCTCTTGGCGGGCCGGAGAGCTCTTATAGCGTCGCGTGCATCGAGATCGACCATATGGAGAGGCGTTGGAACGAGGCGGCGGAGAGGGAGCTGTGGAAATTCGCCGTGTCGAACATCCTGTCGGAGGCGTTGGGCGCAGAAGGGACGCTGTTTCTGTTCAACGGACCGGAGGGAAGAATCGTTTGCTTGCGCGCCGACAAGGAGATCAAGCTCCCCATGGGCGTCTTGCCGAAGCTGGACAGCTACGAGGAATTGATTTTCCACATTCGCAAATACTTGAAGCTCACCGTCACGATCGGCGTGGGAAGAAGGTACAAGGAGATCGACGGTATCCGGCGCTCTTACGAAGAGGCGAGGGACGCGCTTCGGCAGAAATTCCTGCTCGGAGACGACAAAGTGATTCCTTACGCGGAGCGGCCGCCGGCAGACAAGGATAAGTCGGCATTCCTGCAGGACGCCAACGAGATGCTTCAGCATCTGCTTCGGGTAGGCGATGCCAAGGGACTGGAAAAGCGGATCGACGAGCTGTTCGCGAGCATCCGCGAGCACAAGCTCAGCTTGGATATGACCTATGTCGCGTGCATGGGGTGGATCTCTCTATGCCTCTCCCACGTTACGGAGCTCGGACATCCGATCGAGGATTGCTTCGGAGAGCATTTCTTTCCGTACGCCGAGATCCGATCGCTTCAGACGGCGGAATCGGTGAAAGTATGGATCAAATCGTTGTTCGTCCGAACGCTGGAATACGTCAACCGGCACAAGACGACGCGTTCGGGCGTCATCGCGGCGCAAGCCAGGACTTATATCGAGCGTAGCTTCCACGACCCCGAGCTATCCGTGGAAAGCGTAGCGGCCAGCGTCTTTATTAACGCCAGTTACTTGCGGGCGGTGTTCAAGAAGGCGTTCGGCGTGACGGTAGGCGAGTTCATCACGCATACGCGCATGAACAAAGCCAAGGAACTGATGGGCGCCAACATCCGGCTTTCCGAGATCGCGGAACGGGTGGGCTTCCAGGACGCGGGCTATTTCGGCAAGGTGTTCAAGAAGTTCTACGGCTCGACGCCGTCGGAGTACGAGAACGGCTTGCTGCGCAACAAGAAGTAAAACCCGCGGTCGCGAGGGCTTCGAATACAAGCGGATAGTACCAATCCGTATCGGTTTTTCCCTTATAGCGAGAGGGGGCTGAATTATATAATGG
Organism: Cohnella suwonensis; assembly: GCF_042655365.1. NCBI lineage: Bacteria > Bacillati > Bacillota > Bacilli > Caryophanales > Paenibacillaceae > Cohnella > Cohnella suwonensis. The sequence goes on from NZ_JBHSMH010000041.1 coordinate 27,454, forward strand.
GCATGTAGCGAAAGTGAAGAGAATCAGGGAGGTCCAATTAGATGATGAAGCAAACAGGATCGGTGCTGCTCGCTTTGACCTTAGCCGGCAGCCTTGCGGCTTGCGGCAGCAACAACGACAACAACGAATCGTCGGCGTCTCCGTCGGCTTCGGCGACGACGCCGGCCAGCGCGGCGGCGAGCCCGGCGGCAAGCCCGGCGGCAAGCCCGTCCGCGGACGCGTCGGCGGAACCGGTCAAACTGCGCATTTACGCGCAATACGCCGGGGAAGATACCGAGAAGCCATACGACTACGCGGTAGCGGAATTGAAGAAAGAAATGCCGAACGTCGAGCTGGAGCTGGACATTCAAGCGCAAGACGACGGCCAGAAGCTTAAGACGTACGCGGCGACGGGTAACCTGCCGGATATTTTCCAAGCGGGCCAAGACATCATCAGCACGTTCAGGGCATCGGGCAACATCCTGCAACTCGATCAGTACGTGGACAGCACGGGCTTCCGCGACGCGATCCTGCCGAGCGCGCAGAACACGCTCGTGGCCGACGACGGCCATACGTACGCGTTCCCTTACGCGGGCAACGAAATGATCCTGCTCTTCTACAACAAAGAAATCTTCACGAAATACGGCGTTACGCCTCCGACGACGTTCGACGAACTGAAAGCGGCCGTCGATACGTTCAAGCAAAACAAAATCACGCCTCTCGCGGTGTTCGCGAAAGAAAAATGGCCGGGCGTCGCCTTGTACGACATGTTCGCTTCCCGTTACGACGAAGGCGGCGTGCTCAAAATGGACAAAGGCGAAGCGAAAGCGAGCGACGAGAGCTACAGAGCGGCAGCGGAAAAGCTGGCGGAGCTCGTGAAAGCGGGCTTGCTCGCCAAAGGCGCGACGAGCATGAACTACGACCAAGCGGCGGCCTTGTTCTACGAGGGCAAAGCGGCGATGTTCCTGAACGGCCAATGGGAAATCGACGCTTCCACGAAAGCGCTCGGCGACAAAGCCGGCTGGATCTACTACCCGGCCAAAGACGCGGCGAGCGTAGAAGCTTCGAAGCTCGTGTTCAGCGGCGGAGGCGGCCCTGGCGGTTACGCGGTGTCCCCGCACACGAAAAACCCGGAGCTTGCGGCTAAAGTAGCGGCGTTCCTGTCCCGCAAATACGCGGAGTATAAATACACGCAATACGGCACGCCGATCGTCGCGACGAAAGTCGACAAAGCGATCGAGAAACCGTATCCGCCGATGATGGACGAATTGAGTAAAATCATCCCGAACATGAAAACGACCGCGTTCGCTTGGGGATTGTCCAATCCGAAATTCAAAGCGGCGATCGAAGACGCATCCCAAGCCCTTCTTGCGGGCAGCTCGGTAGACCAATTCGTCAAAGACGTAGACAAGGGACTCGCCAAGTAACACGGGCGGCGCTTGCGAACTTACACCGCGTGCGAGCGCGGTGTAAGTCTTTTCTAAAGGGGTCATGCGGTACCGAGACCGCGTGCAGGAGGGTGAACGTGATGAATAAATTTATGGGTAACCGGCTGGCGATCGCGTTGTTCGTATTGCCGGCGGTGGCTTTGTATTCCGTGATCGTCTTCTGGCCGGTCATGCAGACGTTTTATCGCAGCTTCTTCGATTGGGACGGCTTAAGCGCCGCGACTTTCATCGGCTTGGACAACTTCAAGGAGCTGTTCCAAGACGACCTGTTCTGGCTTTCCGTCAAGAACGGATTGTACTTCGCGGCCGTGATCGCCGTGTTCCAGATCGGGATGGGAACGTTGCTCGCCTTCGGCGTGGCGGAAGCCCACATCAAGGGACGCAAATGGCTCAGAGTCAGCTTCTTCATTCCCGTCGTGCTGTCCGTCACGGTCGTGTGCCAGCTCTGGATGGCCGTGTACAACGGCGAGTACGGCTTGTTGAACAAATTGTTCGAGGTATTCGGTTTCTCGTACCGGCAAGATTGGCTTAGCGATCCGAAGGTCGCGATATTCGCGATAGCGGCCGTTAACGCCTGGCAGTTCATGGGTTACCACTTCGCCTTGCTGTACGCCGGAGTGAAGTCGATTCCGCCGGCCTTCCACGAAGCGGCCAAGATAGACGGCGCGAGCAAATTAAGGGCGCACCTGATGATTACGATTCCGCTCATGCGGGAAACTTACCGCTTCTGTTTGATTTTCGCGATTACGGGCGGCTTGAACGCCTTCGCCCAGATGCTCATCATGAGCAACGGAGGACCGGGCACCTCGACGTATACGCTCACTTACATGATGTACCGCTCGGCGTTCCGGGTGAACGAATTCGGCTACGGCAGCGCGTCGGCGGCCATTCTCGTCATCGAATGCCTGCTCGTCACTTTGGTCATTAACCGTTTGGTCGCGCGCGAACGGATCATATACTAGGAGGTCGGCCATGCGAACATTATCCAACTTCCGGAAGAGCCAACCGATTCTTCAGCTGTTCATGTGGGTTTACGGTCTCATATCGGTTTATCCTCTGATCTGGATGGTCTTCTATTCCCTGAAAAACAACGACGAAATCTTCGTGTCGAACCCGTTCGGCGTCCCGACGAAGCTTCGCTTCGAGAATTACGAGTCCGCTTGGAACAGCTTCAAGGTTCCGGTGTACTTCATGAACAGCGTCATCGTCTCCGTGGCGGCCGTCGTCGGCGCGGTCGCGCTCGCGGTGCTGTTCGCCTACGCGTCGGCGAGGATGAGATGGAGGTTCCAGAACGCGGCCCGCGTCTATATGCTAATCGGGCTGTTTATCCCGGTGCAGGTGATCATGATCCCGCTCGCGGTGCTCATGCGGGACTTCCACTTGGTGAATTCCTTGTTCTCGCTCATCGTTCCTTACATCGCGTTTAATCTGTCGTTCACGACGATGGTTTTCTACGGGTTTTTCCGTACGATTCCGCTGGAGCTCGAAGAATCCGCGTGCATGGACGGCGCGTCCATCTACCGCACGTTCTTCAGCATCATGCTGCCGATCATCCGGCCCGCGATCGCGACGATGGTCATCTTCGTCTTCTTGGCGGCGTGGAACGAGTTCCCGATCGCCCTCATCATGATCAGCAAAGAAACGCTCAAGACGCTGCCGCTCGGCCTGTTGTTCTTCCAAGGCCAATTCACGACGGATTGGGGCGCGATGGGCGCGGCCATGACGATCGCGAGCTTGCCGACGGTGCTCGTCTACGTCTTCTTCAGCGAAAAAGTCGAGAACTCGTTGACGGTCGACGCGGCGGTAAAAGGTTGATCGGTTAGGCGAATCGGATTCGAGAGTTCGCGGTTGACGGGCATTCCTCCGGGGCTTCAAGCTCCATCATTTTCACTGGTACGTGAAGGGGCCGCACTTCCAAGTGCTGCACCAGAAGTTCGAGGAATTGTACGACCTCGCGGCGTTGAAGCTGGACGAGCTCGCGGAGCGTATCCTGACCGTCGAAGGGAGTCCGTCGTCGACGATGAAGGAGTACTTATCGCTCGCGACTCTTCGCGAGAGCGGGAAGTCCGCGGCGGAGGAAGACATGCTCGCTTAGGCGATCGCGGACTTGAAGGAATTGTCCGCGGGACTCGAAGGCGGCCGAAACGGCGGAGAAGACGGGCGACACCGTGACGCACGACGTGCTCTTCGGCCAGGCCGGGGAGCTGCAGAAGCAAATATGGATGCTCCGTTCCACGTTGGGATGAGCGGTGTCCGAAAGAGGAATGGCGCGGAAGCAAAGGAGCTATCCCGAAAGTAAGTAAGCTTACTTCAGGGACAAATCGATTTTAGTTAAAAGCATGTAATTGACGAAAACGGTACGGAGCAGATCCAGCATTACTCTCCGTCCCGTTTCTTTTTGGATATTGGTGACCAAACGCCAAACCTCTATCGTTCCCCATTTGTCCAAATAAACTTTCTTCAGAACCATGAACTGTAAAACATACGGTTAATTCAGTTATATAATGTTGAACAATATCATCTGCCTGCACAACATACATATAATTAAACCGATTCTAGCCACATACCGGGAAATAAGCCATATTACCTGTACCTTCTGCAGTAAAACTTAAAATTGCATGCGATAGAACGATAATTACTGTTTGTTTTACAGTTATTTTTTCCACATCGACTCCAATCCCCCTCTCGTCAACTCATACTGGACGATTCGCTCTCCCGCTCCTCTCGCAACTGGGACCATCCATCCTTTATCGCAAAGAGATCTCAATAACCTGACTGCCGTACGATGATTGATCTCGAAGTGATCCTCCACATCTTTTGGACGGGTTGGCCGAGCTAGGCTGGCAGCCAGACGGATTACTTCGTTCTCCTCAAAAACGGCCCGTTTTACTGTAGTTTGGCTCGTTTCATATTGGCTTAAAAGCATGCGCATAAGAGCGACGATAAGCCCGGGGTTGCTCTCCACATCGTCATATGCGATGGAAATGACACGAAAGCCTAATGCCTCGAGATAAAGCTCTCGCCTGCACTCCCCGCAAAATTTATTGCGATCCATCTCCTTAACGTGGCTGTTAAAGCCTTTAATTTCCCATAAAAGCGTCACTTTCCACCCGGGGATTTTATAGGCAAAATCCGCAAAGTAGGACTTCCCACGCCAATCCGTTACCTCGTATTCCGGATGAAGCCCGTCAAAATTCCCCTTTAACTCCCACCAAATATTTTGACAAAAGAGCTTTTCTCCATGACCGTGCCCCCTTTCCAAACGGCCCTTGCGCTCTCCTGCCCGATGATCTAGATGGCACCGAATAAATGCGGCATGCGCTTCTTCAAATTTCATTCCTATTCCTCCTCCGGATAAAAATGAAAAACGCCCCAACCCCCGTCTTTGTACGGTGGATTAGGACGTTCTTCGTCTCTTCTCGTATTCTACCATAAATAATTGAACTGCCAAAGTCATCGGTTATGACATATGGACAGCCCTTTTTTCTCGAATAATGGCACTTATAAGGAAATCTGATGGCCTTCCAATGTAAACGCTATTTTCATGGACACCCATTGGGAGCATTTGTTATACTTATGGGGGAAATTTACCTGTTCGCCGTTGGACTTGGGAGGCGTTGAAGTGGAGAAATACATCAATTCCTACGTCATTGTGACCGTCTTCCTGATCTTGGGCATCGCTTTTCCGATCTTCGTCCTGTGGCTCGGTTCCCTGCTTCGGCCGAACAAGCCGAACGCAGAGAAGCAGACGACGTACGAGAGCGGCAACGACCCGGTCGGGGACAGCCAGATCCGCTTTAATGTCAGGTATTATTTGTACGCGCTGATGTTTGTCGTGTTCGACGTGGAAACCGTGTTTCTTTACCCTTGGGCCGTAGCTTACAGGCAGCTAGGGTTATTTGCGTTAACGGAGATGGCGATATTCGCGGGCTTGCTGCTTGTCGGACTCGTGTACGCTTGGAGGAAGAAGGTGTTTAAGTGGAATTCGATTTAGCGAACGTATCTCCGGAAGACCGGAAGGAAATCGAGCGCAACGTATTCTTTGGCACCATCGATCAACTGAAGGGCTGGGCAAGAAGCAACTCGCTGTGGCCGCTTACGTTCGGGCTCGCCTGCTGCGCCATCGAGATGATGGCGGCCGGCGGCGCCCATTACGACTTGGACCGGTTCGGCGTCATGTTCCGCACGTCTCCGAGGCAAGCGGACGTCATGATCGTCTCGGGCACGGTCACGAAGAAAATGGGACCGCTGCTGAAGCGGTTGTACGACCAGATGCCGGAGCCGAAGTGGGTCATCGCGATGGGCTCCTGCGCGACCGCGGGCGGACCTTACGTCAAGTCCTACTCCGTCATTAAGGGCGTAGACCAGATCGTTCCGGTGGACGTCTACATCCCGGGCTGCCCGCCTAACCCGGCCGCGCTGATCTACGGCATCAACAAGCTTCAAGAGAAGATTCGCTACGAGGCGAAGACCGGGAAGCAGGTGACGAACCGATGAGCGAGAACGACAATCGCGACCCGGTAGAGAAGGCGTCCGCCGAGCCCGTCGCCGTCGAGCCCGAGGCATCCGCGGTCGAACCCGAGGCGCCGGAGCCTCCGGTAGCGGAGTCGCCGTCGGCGTCGGAGCCGGTTGCGGCGGAAGCCGCGCCGGCAGTGCCTGCGTCCGCGGAGCCCGATGCGGCGCCTGCGGCCGAGAAGCCCGCGGCCGAAGCCGAAGCGCCTCCCGCCGCGTCCGCTCCGCAAGAAGAAGCGCCTGCCGCGCCGCCGGCGCGCCGCGTCGAGACGGACGAGGAGAAGGCCGCCCGCCGTAAGGCGGCGCTCGAGGCTCGCGAAGCGGCCAAAGCCGCGGCCGCCCAAGCGGCAGCCGAAGCGGCCAAGGCCGGAACGGAAGGCCGCGCCGCGGCGAAGTCGGCCGAGGCGGGCGAGCCCGCCGCCGATGAGCCGCCGCCGAAGCCTCCGTCCCCGAACCAACCGCGGCTCGATCGCGTCGTCCGGCTGCTGCGCGAGCTCGTCGCGGAGGACGCCGTCGAAGAAGCTTACATTAATGAAGCGAACGACCATTTGCCGACGCTGTCCCTGAAGAACGAAAGCTGGCCTCAAGCGGCCCGCCTCTTCCGGGAGCATCCGGAGCTTGCTTGCGCGTACTTGCGCAACGTGTCCGGCGTCGATTACGAAACGTATATGGAAGTCGTCTACTATCCGCTGAACATGGACGCCCGCCAGAGCTACTGCGTGAAGGTGAAAACCGACCGCGAGAGCCCGTCGGTCGCTTCCGTGACGCCGGTCTGGCAGACGGCCAATTGGAACGAACGCGAAATCTACGACTTGCTCGGTATCGATTTCCCGGGCCATCCGGATCTTAGACGCATTATGATGTCCGACGATTGGGTCGGACACCCGCTACGCAAAGACTACGTCCCGCTCGACCCGGAGGTGTAAGCGACCGTGATACGTACCGAAGAGTTGCTGCTTAACGTGGGTCCTCAGCATCCGAGCACCCACGGCGTGTTTCGGATCATCGTCAAGTTGGACGGGGAAGTCATCACGGAAGCGACGCCCGTCATGGGCTATTTGCACCGGGGGACCGAGAAGCTCGCGGAGGACCTGAACTTCACGCAGATCGTTCCGTACACCGACCGGATGGATTACGTGTCGGCCATGACCAACAACTACGTACTCGTCCACGCGGTGGAGAAAATGATGGGGCTGGAAATTCCGGAACGCGCGGAATTCATGCGGTTGATCGTCATGGAAATGCAACGCGTCGCGAGCCACTTGGTCTGGTGGGGGACGTACTTGCTCGATATCGGCGCCATGAGTCCGTTCCTCTATGCCTTCAGCGACCGCGAACGCATTCTCGGATTGTTCAACGAACTGTGCGGCGCCCGGCTCACTTATAACTACATGCGGGTCGGCGGCGTCAAATGGGACGCGCCGGAAGGCTGGATCGACCGCGTGAAGACGTTCGTCAAGGACATGTACGTCCGGTTGGACGAATATCATAATCTGGCGAGCGGCAACGAGATCTTCCTCGCCCGCATCAAGGGCGTCGGGAAGTACGACGCGGCGACGGCGATCGATTACGGCTTGTCCGGGGCGAACCTTCGTTGCACGGGCGTCGACTGGGATCTGCGCAAAACCGAGCCGTACAGCTTGTACGACCGGTTCCAATTCGACGTGCCGGTCGGTAAGAACGGCGACTGCTTCGACCGCTATCAAGTTCGGATGGCGGAGATCGAGCAGAGCCTTCGCATTCTCGAACAGGCGTTGGAACAGTTCCCCGGCGAAGGGGAGACGATGGGCAAGGTGCCCCGCGTCATTCGTCCGCCGGCCGGCGAGATCTACGTGCGCATCGAATCGCCGCGCGGCGAGATCGGCTGCCACATCGTCTCGAAGGGCAAAGCGGAGCCGTACCGGCTCAAATTCCGCCGGCCGTCGTTCGTGAACCTGCAAATCCTGCCCAAGCTCCTCGTCGGGGAGAGCATGACGAACTTGGTCACGATTCTCGGCGGCATCGATATCGTGCTCGGGGAGGTCGACTGCTGATGCAGCACTTCTGGGATAAGCCCCTGACCTGGGGCTACGGCGGCATTTTCTTCGCGGGAGCGGTCGCCGTGCTCGCGGTCGTCATCTTTTTCGTGACGTACGCGATTTATTTCGAACGCAAATTCATCGGCTGGATGCAGTACCGCAAAGGCCCGAACCGCACCGGTCCGCTCGGCTTGCTGCAATCGGTCGCCGACGTGACGAAGCTGCTCGTCAAGGAAGACACGATTCCGAACAAAGCGGATAGGGGATTGTTCGTGCTCGCCCCCGTTCTCGCGTTCGTGCCGTCTTTCGCGGTTCTCGCCTTCATCCCTTACACGATGGATCTTCAATTCGCCGACTTGAACGTCGGCTTCCTGTATTACATCGCGCTTTCCGGCATCACGACGATCGCGATCGTCGTCGCCGGCTGGGCGTCCAACAACAAGTACTCTCTCTTGGGCGGCATGCGGTCCGCGGCGCAGATGATCAGTTACGAGGTTCCGCTCGTCATGTCCGTCGTCGGCGTCGTCATGATGTCCGGAAGCCTGAATCTGAGGGAGATCGTCCTCTCGCAGAACGGCTACTTCTGGCATTGGAACTTCCTCCCGCAAATTCTCGGCTTCGGCATCTTCGTCATCGCCGCGATCTCCGAGCTGAACCGGACGCCGTTCGATTTGCCGGAGGCCGAATCGGAGCTCGTCGCCGGCTACCACGTCGAGTATAGCGGCTTCCGTTTCGCGTTCTTCATGCTCACGGAGTACATCTACGTGTACGCGATCGCCTGCCTGACGACGATTCTGTTCCTCGGGGGCTGGAACCCGCCGATTCCGCAGCTCGATTTCGTTCCGGGACTCGTCTGGTTTTTCCTGAAATTCGCGGTCATCGTGTTCTCGCTCTTCTGGATCCGGGCGACGTTCCCGAGACTTCGCGTCGACCAGCTCATGGGCTTGGCCTGGAAAGTGCTTCTGCCGCTGGCGATCCTCAATATTTTCTTGACCGCGTTAGGCATAGAGTTGCTAGGATAGGGAGGCTGAAGCCATGAAAGGTATGCTCAAAGGGCTTGGCGTAACGCTGAAAACGATGGGGACGAAGAAGGTCACGATGGCTTATCCCGACATGCCCGTCGTCATGCCGGACCGTTTCCGCGGCATTCAATATTTCGAACCGGATAAGTGCATCGTCTGTAACCAGTGCGCTCGCATCTGTCCGACCGACTGCATCACGCTGACGGGCAAGGCGAATCCGGACCCGGAGAAAAAAGGAAAAGTCATCGACACGTTCGACGTGAACTTCGAGATTTGCATCCTGTGCGACTTGTGCACGGAAGTGTGTCCGACGGAGGCGATCGTCATGACGAACAACTTCGAGCTCGCCGCCTACAGCCGCGACGACTTGTACAAGGATAAGCAGTGGCTTTACGAGAACAACAAGAACATTCGCGAGGACAACAACAACATCGGCTCTCCGAAAGGAGGCGCCAAATAATCCGTGCTTAACTTCGATATCGATTTTACGGGCGAGTTCGCGGCGTTCTTCGCGTTGTCGGTATGCGCGATCGTCGGCGCCGTGATGGCCATCAACTTCACGAAGGTCGTCCATACGGCGCTGTCCGTCGCCTTCACGTTCGTGGCGCTCGCCGGATTATACGTCGTTCTCGAAGCCGAGTTCGTCGCGTTCGTTCAAGTGCTCCTGTACGTCGGGGCGATCACGATTCTGATGATCTTCGGCATCATGATGACGAAGCACGACGGAGAAGGCCGCGAGCCGGCCAGGCCGCTGCTCGAGACGCTCGCGGCGATCGGCTGCCTATGCTTGTTCGGCATTCTGTTCTACGGCATCCGTAACGCGAATTTCCCGGCCGAATCCGCCGCGTTCAAGGAAGACAACACGCGCGAGATCGGCTTGCAGCTCTTCTCCCAATACGCCATTCCGTTCGAGCTCGTCTCCGTGCTGCTGACGGTGGCGTTCATCGGCGCGATCGCCCTCGCGAAGAGAGAGGAGGACGCGCCTTGACGATGCTGTCCTCGTATTTGACGTTGGCCGCGGTGTTGTTCTGCATCGGCTTGTACGGCGTGCTGACGAAGCGCAACGCGATCGTCGTGCTTCTGTCTATCGAACTGATGCTGAACGCGGTCAACCTGAACTTGGTCGCCTTCTCCAAGTACGGCGTCAACCCGAGCTTGGCGGGACAATTTTTCTCCCTGTTCACGATCACGGTCGCCGCGGCGGAAGCCGCGATCGGCATCGCGGTACTTATCGTCCTCTATCGCGGCCGCGCGACGGTGAACGTGGACGAATTCGACGAGCTGAGGAGGTAACGACCATGAGCACGTTCTTTACGGAATCGGCGTGGCTCGTTCCGGTATTCCCGTTCGTCGCCTTCGCCGTCCTGACGGCGATGGGCAAGGGAATGAAGCGGGCCGGCGCCTGGATCGCGACGATCGCGTCGTTCCTGTCGCTCGTCTTGTCGCTATGCATAGCGACGGAGCGGATATCGGGAGATACGCCGGACTACCGCAATCAGATGGACTGGATCCACATCGGCGACATCAAGCTCGTCGCCGGCTTCGAGGTGACGAACTTGTCGACGGTCATGCTCGTCGTCGTGACGCTCGTCGCGTTCCTGGTCAATCTGTATTCCCAGGAATATATGAAGAAGGACGACAGAATCTCGACGTTCTTCGCGTACGTAGCCCTGTTCACGAGCTCCATGCTCGGCTTGGTGCTGTCCGACAATCTGCTGACGTTCTATATTTTCTGGGAGCTCGTCGGCGTCTGCTCGTTCCTGCTCGTCGGCTTCTGGTACCAGAAGCCGGAAGCGAAGGCGGCGGCCAAGAAGGCGTTCATCGTGACCCGCATCGGGGATCTGGGCTTGTTCGTGGCACTCTTGCTGCTGTTCTGGTACATGCCGGGGCACGCGCTCGATTTCACGACGCTGCATAACGTCTACGATACGCAGACGGGCGCGATCTCGACGGGCATCACGACGCTGATCGCCATTCTGATCTTCGTCGGTGCCGTCGGCAAGTCGGGGCAATTCCCGCTTCACGTCTGGCTTCCGGACGCGATGGAGGGGCCGACGCCGATCAGCGCGCTCATCCACGCGGCGACGATGGTCGCGGCGGGTGTCTTCCTCGTCGACCGCACGTTCGACGTATTCGAAGCGTCGCAAGTCGCGATGACGACGGTCGCGATCGTCGGCGCGTTCACGGCGATCTTCGCGGCGACGATCGGCCTCGTGCAGAACGACATCAAGCGGATTCTCGCTTATTCGACCGTCAGCCAGCTCGGCTATATGATGCTGGCGCTAGGGGTCGGATCCGCGACGGGCGCGATGTTCCATCTGTTCACCCACGCGTTCTTCAAGGCGCTTCTGTTCCTGGGAGCGGGCAGCGTCATCCATAGCGTACATACGCAGGATATTCGCGAGATGGGCGGACTCGGCCGCAAGATGAAAATCACGGCGTGGACGTTCGGCATCGGCGCTTTGGCGTTGTCGGGCATTCCCCCGTTCTCCGGCTTCTGGTCCAAGGATGCCATTCTGACGGCGGCTCTCGACGATAATCCGATCCTGTTCGCGGTCGGGGCGCTAGCCGCCTTCTTCACCGCGCTATATATGGCGCGGCTGTTCTTCCTCGTCTTCGCGGGCAAGCCGCGCGAGGGCCAGCACGCGAAGGAATCCTCGTCCGCGATGACGATACCGCTTATCGTACTCGCGGTGCTCGCGACGGTCGCCGGCTTCGTCGAGACGCCGTTCTCCGGCTGGTTCGGTCACTGGTTGTTCGGCGAAGGGGAAGAACATCAAGCGAGCGGCCTTGTCATGATCGTCTCCGCGGCCGTCGGGCTGCTCGGCCTCTACATCGGATGGCTGACGTACATCAAAGGAACGATCCGGCGCGACGCGGTGTCTTCCCGCATGCCGGGTCTCGTTAAAGTGCTGGAACGCAAATATTACATCGACGAGCTGTACGACCTGTTGTTCGTAAGATCGCTCCGCGGCTTGGGCAAAGCGCTAGAAGCGTTCGACGAATACGTCGTCGACGGCGTCGTTCGCTTGACGGGGCAATGCGCGGCCGGCATCGGCCGGCTGAATACGAGACTCCAGAACGGCCAAGTTCAGACCTACGCCCTGACGGCGCTTATCGGCATCGTGATTCTCGTCGTCGCCATCGCCGGAAGGAGGTTCTGGTAATGCTGGATCACCTGCCGGTGTTATCCCTGATCGTGTTCGCGCCTCTCGTCGGCGCGCTGATCGTCCTGCTGCTTCCCGGTTCGCGCAGCAACTGGCTTCGCGCGACGGCCATCGTCTTCTCGCTCGTTCCGTTCGTTCTGACCCTTCTGCTCTTCGCGGCTTACCAGCCTAACGTCGGAGGGGGCGAATATACCGAGCATGCGACATGGTTGTCCGTCGCGATGAACGGCGAGCAGTTCGGTCCGAGCGTCTCGTCCATTAAAGTCGCGTTCGACTACCATCTCGCGGTCGACGGCATCTCGTTGCCGCTGATCTTGCTCGCCGGCGTCGTATCGACGATGTCGGCGCTCGCCTCGGTGCATATTCGCAAACGGTGGAAAACGTACTATTCTTTGTTTTTGCTCTTATTGACGGGAATATACGGCGTGTTCCTCGCGCGGGACTTGATCCTGTTCTTCATCTTCTTCGAGATCACGCTCATTCCGATGTTCTTCCTGATCGGCATATGGGGCTATTACGGACGGGAGAAAGCGGCGACCCGCTTCCTGATCTATAACGGGCTAGGCTCCGCCGCCATGCTGCTCGGATTTCTTATCCTGATCACGACGCTGGGCTTCACGGCCGTAGGCGACGCGTCGGGATCGAAGTTTCTGTTCAGCGGCAATTACGACGTCATCCTGTCCAATCTGACGGACCCGAACGCGATCGCGAACATCGACGACGAGCAAACGCGCTACTTCGGCTTGTTTTTCTCGGAGCAGGCCAAGTGGGGAGCGTTCGTGCTGCTCCTGGTCGCCTTCGGAATCAAGGTGCCCATCTTCCCGTTCCATACGTGGATGCTGCGCGTCCATACGGAAGCGCCGCCTCCGGTCGTCATGATTCACTCCGGCATTCTGCTGAAGATGGGCGTCTACGGCCTCATTCGGTTCGTGCTCTTCCTGTTCCCCGAGCAGATGAATTCGTGGACGACCGTCATCGCGGTGCTCGGCGTCATTAATATTCTGTACGGCGCCGTGCTCGCTTGCGTGCAGAAGGAGTTCAAGCTCGTACTGGCTTACTCGAGCATCAGCCATATGGGCATCGTGCTGCTCGGCATCGCGTCGCTCGAAGAAGTCGGGCTGCAAGGCGCGATCTACCAATCCGTGTCGCACGGCTTGATCTCGGCGCTGCTGTTCCTGATCGTCGGCAGCTTGTACGAACGGACGGGGACGACGCAGCTCGGCGAGCTTGGCGGATTGGCGAGAGCCGTTCCGTTCATGTCGGGCATCCTGCTGATCGCCGGACTCGCCTCGCTCGGTCTTCCCGGGCTATCGGGCTTCGTCGGAGAATTCCTGTCCTTCCTCGGTTTGTTCGGCTCGATGAAGACGCTCACCGCCATTGGCGCGATCGGCATTCTGCTGGCTGCCGTGTACGTGCTTCGAAGCGTGCTGAACATCACCTTCGGAGCGCTTCCCGAGAAGTTCGTCGGCATGAAGGACGCCAGATTCATCGAAGCGTTGCCGATGATCGCGCTGGCCGCGTTCATCGTCCTGCTCGGCGTCTATCCTTCCTTGCTGACGGATCTGATGAGGAACGGATTCGGCGTCGCGCTAGAACATTTCCAGACGAGGGTGGGGGGATAACATGGCGGCCGTACAGACATTAACGTGGGACGACGCATGGACGCTAGCCCCGGAAATCGTGCTGTCCTTATTCACGATCCTCCTCATTCTTTTGGATCTATTCTTGCCGAAGCGGACGAACCGGGATCTCATCGGTTGGCTGTCCATCGCCGGACTGGTCGCCGCGGCGGCGTGCGTGCTCTTCATGATCGACCTCGTGAACGGATCGTCGTCCGACAGTTCGTCGGGCGTGCAGATATTGCTCGGAGGCAGCTACGTCGTCGACGACTTCGGCAATCTGTTGAAGCTGGCGTTCTTGGGAGCGGCGGCGCTGATCGTGCTAGGGTCCCTCGGAACGGTCAAAGACGATCAAGTGCCGATCAAAGGCGAGATGTATTACTTGGTTCTTCCGGCCGTCTTGGGCGCGATGGTCATGAGCTCTTCCGGGGATCTGATCACGATGTTCGTCGGATTGGAACTGCTCAGCATCACGTCGTATATTCTGGTCGCGGTACGCAAAAGAAACCGGGCCTCCGGCGAAGCGGCGTTCAAATACGTCGTGACGGGAGGCGTGGCGTCGGCGTTCATCCTGTACGGGATGTCGTTCCTATACGGCATAACCGGCGCGACGAACGTTACCGCGATCCGGGAAAGCCTCGCTTCCATGCAGGGCGGGTTCGACGCCTTGCTGTACATCGCCTTCTTCCTCATGATCGCGGGCTTCGCCGTCAAGCTGGCGCTCGCTCCGTTCCATGCGTGGGCGGCGGACGTCTACCAGGGCGCGCCGACGCCGGTGACGGCGTTCCTCGGCGTCGTCGCCAAGGGCGCGGCGTTCGCGATGCTGTACCGTATTTTCGTGAATACGATATATGCGCTCGGACAATCGAACGCGCAGATTAAGAACGATCTGTTGCTCGCCCTGTCCGTGCTGGCTGCCGCGGCGATGATCGTCGGCACGACGGGCGCGCTCCGGCAACGGAACCTCAAGAGGCTGCTCGCGCTGTCCGGCGTCGCCAACGCGGGCATTCTGCTCATTCCGCTAACGACGGCTTTCAAAACCGAAATGCACGCGGACTTCTTCTCGGAATTCCTATTCTACCTGCTCGCTTACGTCTTCATGAACGTCGGCGCCTTCACGGTGTTGACGGTCGTCGGCCGAAGCTCGGGCAGCGAGACGCTATCTTCGTTCGCCGGCTTATACCATCGATCGCCGTGGATCGCCGTATCGATGACGGTGCTGCTTTGCTCGCTTGCCGGCCTGCCGGTAACCGGAGGATTTTTCGGTAAGCTGTATATTTTGTTCGGCACGGCGCAGACGCACGATTATTGGATCGGCGCGATTCTGCTCGTCACGACGATCGTCTCGTACGCCGTCTACTTCGGCATTATCCGCCAGATGTACTTGAGAAGCGGTTCGGTCGACGGCGGACTCGAAGTGCCGGCCGCTTCGGGCATCGTTATCGGGCTCTGCGTGATCGCGACGCTCGCCCTCGGCGTGTTTCCTTCGCCGGTCATGTCTTGGATTCACGATACGTTCTCGGTATTCAGCGATCAATCGGATCTATTCATGTTGCTTCGGTAACGGGCATATGGATGTGGAGTGCAGCCCTCAAGCGCATATGGCTTGAGGGCTTTCTGTCGCTCGGGGACATACGAAAGGGTTGCCGATTCCGGGAAAGCTATGACCAAAGACCCGATTTTTACCGCGAAAGAAGGGAATTCTTGTCGGAAAGAGAACTTGTACATCAAGTGCGCGTTGAATGTTACATAAGAGCGCGTTCAAAAAGTTCGGTGATCAGCACCGAGAAGGTTGAAAGAAGCTAGGGAATGAGGATCGGAGCGTAGGCAAACCTACGTGAGAACCGGAAGTCCCGTGCAGCATTCAAGATTCGATGCCGAATATGCTCCCTGATTCACTTCGTGATCATAATCGGACTTTTTGAACAACCTCTTAAAGAGCGACCGGTCCGGACGTTGTCGGTCGCAACCGAGCGAAGGTGTGAGGCTATTGCGGGTAAAGATCGTTCTCTTGGCGGCCATCGCCGCCATGCCGGTCTATGCGCATTCGGAAGCGCCGAACCGAACGGGAGCTTCCCTCGTTTTATCTAAAGCAAGCGGGGTTATCGCTTCTTCCGTCGTCCGCGCGCAGGAGACTGAGTTTCTTGCGCCCGCGAAATCGTCCGATCAGGCGGCTTTTCTGCAAGAAATCGGCATCGGCGAAGCATGGCCTTTGCTACGCAACGACGTGACTGCGACGATCGCGATCGTCGATACAGGCGCCGATTACAATCATCCCGATTTGAAGCCTTATTTAGCCGAAGGAATCAACCTGGTCGACGCCGGGAAGAGCGCCCAAGACGACAACGGACACGGAACGGCCGTCTCGGGCGTCGTCGCCGCGATCGCTCGGGCGGGAGAAACATCGTCCGGCTCAGCCAGATGGAAGGGACGCATTCTGCCGATAAAGGCTCTCGACGGAGACGGTTCCGGCGACGAAGAGAAGCTTACGAAAGGGATCCGTTACGCCGTCGATCAGAAGGCGAACGTGATCGTGCTTTCGCTAGGCTTAATGCGAGACGCCCTAAGCTTGCGCGAAGCGGTCGCCTACGCGGAAAGCAAAGGCGTGCTTCTTATCGCGGCCAGCGGCAACGACGCGGCTTTGTTCGGTCCGAAGGCGGCCGTTCAATATCCGGCCGCGTACCCGACCGTGTTGTCGGTCGCGGGCGCTGAAGGGGGGCTTCCCGTCGCGGCGTCGACTTCGGGAACAGAGAACGATATTAGCGGCGCTTGGCGCGTGAGAACCGCGGCGCTCGGCGGAGGCAGCCTCGACATGGAAGGGACGTCGATGGCGGCCCCGCAGGCTGCCGCGGTCGCGGCCATGCTGCTTGCCGAGCATCCCGATTGGAAGCCCGTGCGGGTAAGGGAGACGCTCCGCGGCACCGCCTGGCGCGCCGCGGACGACGAGTGGAATCCGGATCTCGGGTACGGCGTGTTGTCAGCGCCGGGCGCTTTGCGGGCAGGCGACGACATCTTGAACTGGAGAGAGCCTAACGATACGCTCGGCACGGCGAAGCCGTTGCCGCTCGGCAAAGAAGCGGCGGGAACATGGAGCGGAATCGGAGATGCCGATTGGTACTCCTTCGAATTGCCTTACGCGGGGGTGTTCGGCACCCGAAGCAGTCAAGCCAGGCTTCTGCTGTTCGGACCCGACGGATTGGTGGAGCCCCGTTCGGCGACGAACCTGCAGGGAGGACTCGACAAGCAATGGACGGCGGCGCCGGGACGGTATTGGCTCCAAGCATTGAAGCCGGTCGGGCCTTCGGCGGAATCCGAGTACCGTCTGGAAACGAGGTTCGTTATGAATCCGGACGCGAGCGAGCCGAACGACAGCTCGGCAGCGGCCCGCACGTTGCCCGCCAGAAGCCAGAAGTGGACGGGGTCGTTCCACAAGCGTGGAGATGCCGATTGGTTTACGGTCACGTTGCCGAAGCCCGGTATGCTCAAGCTGACGCTGACGACCGACACGACGAGAATCGATCCGGGAATGTGGATTCAGCCGGCGGGCGGCAAGCCGATTCTCGTCGACGACCGCGGACACGGCAGCAACGAACAGTGGCAATCGGCCGAAGCGAAGGCGGGCAAGTATTATTTTCGAATCACGAACGCGGTTTCATCGAACCCGGAAGCGGTAATCGGGACGTATGCCGCCTCGTTGGAATATATTACCGAGAAAGAAGATCTTTACGAGCCGAACGAGGCTCCGCTAACGTCGACGCCGATGTCGCCCGATAAAGTGTACAACGGGTTGATCTCCGTCGCGAAAGATCAAGATTGGTACCGTTTCTCCTTGACCAAGAAGCAAACGGTCGATTTGAGCGCCGTGACGATTCCGGAACGGATGCTTCTGAACGTTGAATTGAGGAACAAAAAGCTGCAAACGTTAATGAAATGGTCCAACGCGGACGGGAAAAGATCGTTGACGGGCCGCGTCGAGCTTCCGCCGGGCGCGTATTACGTGAAGGTGACCGCGGATCGGTACAGCCGCAGTCAATATTACGGATTAAAGCTGCAATTCGCCGCCAAAACCAAATGACGAGCCGATGCCAAGCGGGAGGAGGAACTTGAAGGATGAACGACGATTCGGGATTGTTCGCGGCGGCCGGATTGAACGGGTTGTTCTCGATCTTCGTGACGTTAGGATGCGTGCTCGTCGCATGGATCATTCTGCAGGACGTCAACTTCGACAAAATCGTCCGGCAGTCTCGCGGGCCTAAAGCGCGCGTACTGCAATTATTGCTTGCGATCGCGCTCGGAAGAACCGTCGCGGGATTCATTCTCGATTATTGGAATTGGGTCGGTACATTGAAGTGGCTGTTCCGGCAATAATAAACGATACAGCGAAATCGCCCGATTAGGCAGCGAAAAGCGTCGAGCGAAGTCGAAAATGACCATAAAATGCCGCTTGTGTCAAAGAAGTACCTAGTGGTATGATAAAATTTGGGTTTTTCGGGGCATCCATTTATGCATGTTATGCGATGGCCTTCGGAATGAACTATTACGCGCGGAGGGAACCACCCATGAGCAAAATCATCGTCCGCGGCGGACGTACCCTATCGGGAACAGTCCGCGTGCACGGCGCTAAAAATTCCGTCCTTCCGATCCTCGCCGCAGCTTTGCTTGCGGAGCAAGGATCCAGCGTCATTCATGACGTACCCGCCCTGGACGATGTGAAGAACATTCTGCAAGTACTCTCGGCTTTGGGGGTTAGCTCGGAAGAGCGCGACGGAAGCGTTCGCCTGCAAGCCGAGTCGTTGACTTCATACGAAGCGCCTTACGAGCTCGTTCGGAAAATGAGGGCGTCATTCCTCGTGATGGGACCGCTGCTCGCCCGCTTGGGCAAAGTCAGAATCTCGTTGCCGGGCGGGTGCGCGATCGGCACTCGGCCGATCGACCAACACCTGAAAGGCTTCGAAGCGATGGGAGCGGAAATCGGCTTCGGCCAAGGCTCCATCGAAGCGTCCGTCTCGGGCAGGCTGCGCGGCGCGAGAATATATCTCGATATCGCCAGCGTAGGCGCCACGGAGAATATTATGATGGCCGCGACGACGGCGGTCGGAACGACCATCATCGAGAATGCCGCGAAAGAGCCCGAAATCGTCGATCTGGCCAACTTCCTGAACGCCATGGGCGCGAAGGTCAGAGGCGCGGGCACCGGCGTCATTCGCATCGAAGGCGTCGAACGTCTGCGCGGCTCCGAGCATCAAGTCATTCCCGACCGCGTGGAGGCGGGTACTTACATGATCGCGGCCGCCATGACCGGCGGAGACGTATACGTGGAAGGCGCGATCCGCGATCATCTCGGACCGATCGTCGCCAAGCTGGAAGAAATGGGCGTAAGCGTCGATTGCGACGAGAACGGCATTCGCGTTCAAGCGAGCAGTCCGCTCCGGGCCGTCGACGTGAAGACGTTGCCTTACCCGGGCTTCCCGACCGACATGCAGGCGCAGATGATGACGCTGCTGCTCGTCGCAGACGGCACGAGCATCGTGACGGAGACCGTATTCGAGAACCGCTTCATGCACGTGGACGAATTGATCAAGATGGGCGCCGAGATTAAAGTCGACGGACGCACCGCGATCGTGACGGGCGGCACGAAGCTGTCCGGCGCGAGCGTATGCGCGACCGACCTTCGGGCGGGAGCCGCTTTGATCTGCGCCGCGCTGGTCGCGGACGGCAGCAGCGAGATCGCCGGCGTTCACCATATCGAACGCGGCTACATGAACATCGTCAATAAGCTTGCCGCGCTCGGCGCGGATATTTACCGCGCGCCGTCGCCGGAAGAAATTTTGCTGCAATCGGAGCAGGCTTCCCTGCAACCGGACGTTCTTCTGCAGCAGTTGGAGCAGCGGGCTTCCGCGGCGGCCGACGTCGTCATCCGGAATATTCAACCGACGCTCGCTTAATTCGATTCTTTGCACTTATTCTTCCTACTTAGACGACCGATTATCGGAACGAATCCCCTGGCACGCCGCGGGGGATTTTTTGTTGTTTCACGCCGAGCAGCGAGTTGTTGATCGAGAGCGACGAACACCCGGTCAAGCTTGACATCGAGCAGCGGGTTACAATCGAGAGAGACTATTTCGCGCGCCTTGAAGGGTAGATATTTAAATTCGTACTAGAACAAAATGCAAAAGTGCAGGTTGATTAGGACGAAACCGGCTGAGAGGATCAACAAACTGCAAAAGTACATGTTGTTATGCGAAAACGGGACATTTCTTAGAAAAAGCGGCCAACAACCTGCATATTTGCAGGTTGTTGGCTTGGCAGCAAACGAATCGGAAAAACAAACTGCATTTTTGCAGGTTGCTGCTGTCTTTCGGAACTGACGTCTAAAACAAACATACGTTCCTATTCGGATCATATCAGAATCGCGCCGAATCTCCAACCATTTTTTTCTAGACTTCCAAAGTCGGGCCTCATCTAGCGGATCTCGGTTCTAGCCGTTGCGAGTCTCGCATATTTTGAGAATATCAGAATCTACAAGCTTATATATCCCGCTTATATTCATTCCGATACCTCCGCAAAGCTATTCCGGCGTCGAAGGACGCCGAAACCGTTTTTGCTTGAAGCATCGATTCGCCGGAGGTGGAAGCTTGAGAGCGAAAGCGAAATTCACGGACGGAGGCGGGGCGGCTTGGATCGCGTTCGTCGCCGGCATTCTCTTATCAGGGATGTTATGGACGGCGTTCCATCGGGAGGAAGAAGGACGGGGTACGCCTAGCGTAACCGTTATCCCCTATTTGTCGGACGGACAAGCAACGGAGAACGCGAAGACGATCCCGACGGTAAACGATCCGAAGAGTCGGACGAATCCGGAGTCGAACTCGGGGGCAAGCGAAGGGGAGTCGGATGAGGCAACTGTGAACGTATACTTGACGAAGACGGGCGAGATCGAGTCCGTTCCGCTGGAGACTTACGTGCTCGGCGTCGTCGCGGCGGAAATGCCGCTGGATTTCGAACCTGCGGCGCTGGAAGCGCAGGCGCTGGCGGCCCGTACCTATATCGAAAGAAGATTGGCGCTCGGCGATCGATCGGGGGTGCCGGCCGAGGGGGCGGACGTGACCGATACGGTGGCGCATCAAGTCTATCGATCCCTGTCCGACATGAAACGGCTGCGCGCGGAGGACGTAGACGGTTACCGGAAAGCGGCGTCGGCGGTCGAGAGGACGAAAGGGCGGATCATCGTCTACGGCGGGCAGCCGATCGAAGCGTTGTTTTTCTCTACGAGCAACGGCTATACGGAAAATTCGGAGGAAGTATTCGCCGCCCGGCAGCCCTACCTCCGCTCCGTACCCAGTCCTTGGGACGCAGCCGAATCGCCGAGGGCGAAGGAAACGATAGAGATAGGGTTGGCGGATTTCTATCGCAAGCTCGGGATAGGCGCCCTGCCGGTCGTCGGCAAAGCCGGCCTCTCGGCGAAGAAGCCGGTCCGCGTGCTCGAACGAACGCCGGGCCGCCGCGTGAAGACGCTGCAGGCGGGTTCCGAGAGGCTGACGGGGGGAGAAGCGCGCGAACGGTTGGGGCTTCGGTCGGCTTCGTTCGATTTGGAGATAGAAGGAAACGCCGTCTACGTCACGACTTACGGAAGCGGGCACGGCGTCGGCATGAGCCAGTGGGGCGCGGAAGGATTGGCCAAGCTGGGGAAGACGTCCTCGTTTATCGTCGAATACTATTATAAAGGGGCCCGCGTGGAGGAAGTTTCGAAGCTTGCGAATAGCCCGGAGGAATCTCGAAGGAACCGCTAGCTATAAAAATTGCAATCTTTCAACCGATTCAGGTATAAAACGCCGTCACCTGGTAACAATGGCTTACTGAGGTGATGATAATCATGAATGATGGCAATAACAAAACGCCACGCAAGATCGAAGACTCTAGCAAGACGGTTGCGGGAACGTCGTCCGCTGCCAGGCCTTCCGGATGGAAAAAGCTGCTTTCCAAACGCTGGGTATTCCCTGCAGCTTACATGGCCGCGGCAGCAATCATCGTTACGATACTCTGGCTGAACGCGGGAACGGGTCAGAAAGACCCGAATCAAGCCGTCCCGGGTTTGACAGACGTCGAGAACGAGTCGTCCACGAACGGGAAATCCGATCCCGAAGCAACCGCGGTAATCGCCAACGGAGAAAAGCTTCAATGGCCGGTCAGCAAGATCGAAGATTTGACCACGTCGATTCCTTTCTATGACGCTTCGGCGTCCGCGGAAGACAAAGAAGCGGCGATGGTGCAGTACGAGGACAACACGTTCAAGCCCCACATGGCAACCGACCTGGCAAGACAAGACGGCGCGTCGTTCGAAGTCCTGGCCGCTTTGAGCGGCAAGGTCACAGTGGCCGGACAAAGTCCGAAGAACGGCTACGAGGTGCAAATCGAGCATCCGAACGGCCGCGTGACGGTGTACCAAAGCTTGACCGACCTGCAAGTCAAAGTCGGCGACGAAGTGAAGCAAGGCGATAAAATCGCCTCCGCCGGAACGAGCGAGCTCGAATCCGAAAAAGGCGCCCACGTCCACTTCGAAGTTCGCGACAACGGCATTTCGGTCAACCCGAACACCTTGATCAAGTCGGAGAAAAAGTAAGAGATTCGATGTGGCGATAGGGAGAGCTTCGCGCGAGACGCGCGAGGCTCTCTTTATTTCGTCCGCGAGACTATCGACAACCCGTCGAACGCTATGTCATAATCTTTTCCAACAGGAGAAGCCGCGCGCAACAGAACGGCTGGAAGGCAGGGACTGCATGAGAAACGTTGGAATCGCCCAGCTCGAAGTCGGCGACGTGCTCGCCAAGGCGGTGCACGGCCATAACGGCATCGTCATGCTGGAAGCGGGGACGGTGCTTACCGACAAATATATCGATCGGTTGAAGGCGCTCCGAATAAGCAGCGTCCAGATCGGATTCTCGGGCGAGCTGGCGGCGAACGCCGTTAACGCCCGCCAGGACAGAATGGCCCCGGAATGGATTCGGCCGAATATCGCGGAGATGAAGAACGACGATCAGTCGCGCAAGGAGGCGGTCAAGCTGGTCGCGGAGTTCGCGGAGAAGGGGGCGATGCCCGAGCGACTCCTCGCGCAGTTCCCGGATTTCCGCAAAAAATTCCGCGACATTCTGCTGGAGATCGTCGCCCATCCGGGTCTTGCCGCCGAACTGGGCGTCGTCATGGGGACGGACCGGATTCTGTTCGAGCATTCGCTTAACGTTACGTTATGCTCGAGCATTCTCGGAAGCGCGCTCGGCTTCGACGGTTCCAAGCAATTCGAGCTTGCGCTCGGCGCTATGTTTTCCGATATCGGCATGACCCGGATCCCCCACGAATTGGCGAAGGCAAACCGGGAATTAACCGAATCGGAGATGACCATCCTCCGGCAGCATACGAGCGAAGGATATCGGGTGCTGAAGGGGATTAAGGAAGTGCCGCTCGCGTCCGCGCAATGCGCGCTACTCCATCACGAACGTTATCAAGGCAACGGCTACCCGCTCGGCATGACGAACGAGAATATTCCGGAGTTCGCCCGCATCGTCGCGATCGCCGACGTGTATAACGCGCTGGGCGCGGCCAGGCACCACCGCAACGCGTACCGTCCGGCAGAGGCGGTCGAATATTTGCTCGCGGCGGGCAACTATCATTTCGACTGGGGGCTCGTCAAAGCGTTCCTCGGCAGACTCGTCATCTATCCGGTCGGCACGGAGGTCATGCTCAGCGACGGTCGGGCGGCGACCGTCATGGAGACGGCGGGCAAACCGCTTCAGCAGCCGATCGTCAAGCTGGCCGTCGCGAGAGGGAAAGAGGACGGCAAGAGGGAAATTCTCGATTTGCAGCTGCATCCGAGCCTCGTTATCGTCGGCAAAGCCGGCCAATAGTTCCGCGAGCTTGTCCGCGAAGACGGAAGGGAGACCCCCTTCCGTCTTTATTTATTAGGGCTTAAGAAGCACCTTCAAGCCCTTCGGACCTATAAATCGCGTCATAAAATGGACTTTCCTAGCCCGTCAGGCTTGGCAACATAGAATAAGTGACCGCGCCCCTCATATACTGTACCAATTCTATTTCAGCAGGGAGGCGGGAGCGTGCACGATTACATCAAGGAACGCACGATTAAAATCGGCCGCAGCATAGTGGAGACGCGCAATACGGTGCGAACGATAGCCAAGGAATTCGGCGTCTCCAAAAGCACGGTGCATAAAGACCTAACCGAGCGTCTGCCGGAGATCAATCCGGACTTGGCGGACCAGGTGAAGCACATCCTTGAGTATCACAAATCGATCCGGCACCTAAGGGGGGGAGAAGCGACCAAAATCAAATACAAGAAGACGACGATCAAGAAAAGGGAAGCGATCACGGCGGGAAAAGCATAATTTTGCTAATCGTGTCGAAAGGAAAGAAGGATTTGCGGGATGCGCCCCGAATAATATACTATTAGACTTATTCGAACATCCTCTACGTGACCATTTTTCCGTCGGAAGGGAATATCCTCTCATGTTTAGCAAAGACATCGGCATCGATCTGGGTACGGCAAACGTATCTATTCACGTTAAAGGCAAAGGCGTCGTACTCGACGAACCGTCCGTTGTCGCCATCGAGAGCGACACGCGCAAAGTATTGGCGGTAGGGGAAGAAGCCCACCGCATGGTCGGGCGCACGCCCGGGCACATCATCGCGATCCGCCCGCTCCGGGACGGCGTCATCGCCGACTTCGAAGTGACGGACATGATGTTGAAAGCGTTCATTCAACGCGTCGGCGGCAGGAACTGGTACAGCCGTCCGCGTATTCTGATCTGCGCTCCTACCAATATTACGTCGGTAGAGCAGAAAGCGATCCGCGAAGCGGCCGAAAGAAGCGGCGCCAAGGAAGTGTTCCTCGAAGAGGAAGCGAAAGCGGCCGCGATCGGCGCGGGCATGGATATTTTCCAGCCTAGCGGCAATATGGTGGTCGATATAGGCGGAGGTACGACGGATGTTGCCGTCCTGTCCATGGGCGACGTCGTAACCGCCTCTTCTCTTAAAGTCGCGGGGGACAAGTTCGACGCCGCGATCATGAAGTACATAAAGAACAAATACAAGCTGCTCATCGGCGAACGCACGAGCGAGGACATCAAGATCAAGATCGGCACCGTCTACCTCGGCGGCCGCCGCGAGGAAATGGACATTCGCGGAAGGGACATGGTGACGGGGCTTCCCCTCACCGTGACGAT
Source organism: Cohnella suwonensis (assembly GCF_042655365.1). NCBI lineage: Bacteria > Bacillati > Bacillota > Bacilli > Caryophanales > Paenibacillaceae > Cohnella > Cohnella suwonensis. The sequence goes on from NZ_JBHSMH010000041.1 coordinate 52,444, forward strand.
CCACTCCGACGAAGTGCGCGAAGCGCTTTGGGAGCCGGTCATGTCGATCGTCGCTTCCGCGAAGACCGTACTCGAGCGCACGCCGCCGGAATTGTCGGCGGACATTATCGACCGCGGCGTCATTCTGACGGGCGGCGGCGCGCTGCTCGACGGATTGGACGCGCTCTTGGCGGACGAGATCAAAGTGCCGGTGCTCATCGCGGAAGATCCGATGCACTGCGTCGTCAAGGGAACCGGAATCATGCTCGACCATCTCGACAAAATGACCCGCAAGCTGGGATAAACTCGCGCATCCGAGGGAGGCAGCTCCATGCTAAGAGGGTTGTATACGGCCGCATCGGGAATGATCGCCCAACAACGGCGCCACGATACGATCACCAATAATATCGCGAACCTGAATACGCCCGGTTTCAAGGGCGGCAATACGGTCGCGCGATCCTTCCCCGAGATGCTGATCTCGGTCATGGGCGGAGAAAATCCGCCTACGGGCGGCATCGGCAAGCTCAGCACGGGCATTTTCGCGGAAGAGAACCTTCCTTTGTTTACGCAAGGAGATCTTCAACAGACGTATAGAAGCCAAGACTTGGCGCTCGTGTCCGATTATCTCGTGAACGGCATTCCGTTCGACGCATCCGGTAAATTCGTGGACGCGGACGGACAAGTCACTTACAAGCCGCAAGCTTTCTTCGCGGTGTCGACGCCGCAAGGCGAGGAGAGGTACACGAGGGACGGAAGCTTCAAGACGGCGCCGGACGGCACCCTGGTCACGTCGAACGGACAAGCGGTCGTCGGCGCGAACGGTCAACCGATCGTCGTGACCGTTCCGTGGGATCGAGTGACCGTCACCGGCGACGGCCGACTCGTCGACAAGTCGACGGGGACGCCGCTGGCCGGCGAGCCGCAGCTTCGTCTCGTGCGAGTGGACAACCCGAACTTGCTCGTTCGCGAAGGAGACGGCAATTTCCGTTACGCGGGAGACGCGACGGAACTGGCGCAGATGGAAGCGGGAGACCGGGTTGCGGTTCGCCAAGGCTACCTTGAACGCTCGAACGTCGATCCCGCCCAGTCCTCGGCCGATCTGATGGCCGCGCTTCGGGCCTACGAAGCGAACCAGAAAGTCATTCAGACTTACGACCGCAGCTTGGACAAAGCCGTGAACGAGATCGGCCGGGTATAACCAACTCGAGTGGGAGGAACTCCTAAGTGAACAACTCCATGATTATCGCGTCGGCTTCGATGAACGCCCTTCAGCGGAAGCTGGATCTTCTCGCGGATAACGTCGCCAACTCCAATACCGTCGGATACAAACGCAAATCCGCGGTGTTCCAAGATATATTGACGAGCATTCAACCGCAATTGCAGGATTTCAACCAGGCGGGCCGCCGTTCTCCGCTCGGCTTCACGGAAGGTTGGGGCGCGAGAATCTCTTCGATGCAGACCGACCTGTCCCAAGGCGTGCTGCAGGAGACGGGCAACATGACCGACATCGCGATCGAGGGCAACGGATTGTTCGAGGTTCGCACGGACGGCGACTTGAACGGCGCCCGCGCGTTCACGCGCCACGGACCGTTTCAATTGATGCCGGACGCGAGCGGGGATCGCATTCTCGTGACGAATTCCGGGCAGCAAGTCGTCGCGGACGTGGGCGGAGCGGAAGATTTCGTTCGCGTACCCGCGGGCTACAACCTGAGCGTCGCGACCGACGGCACGTTGACCGCGGTCGGCGCCCAAGGCTCCGAACCGATCGCGCTCGGCAAGCTGAAGCTCGTGGAAGTGACGAATCCGGAATTGCTCCAAGCCGTCTCGGATAACCTGTACGGCATCCCTTCCGACGTCGATCCCGACAACGTCGTTCGCACGATCGCCGGACTCCCGAACGGAGAGAGCGGCATCTCGGTTCGCCAAGGCTTCGTAGAGCAATCGAACGTGAACATGACGGAAGAACTGACAGATTTGATGATCGTGCAACGGGCTTATCAGCTCAGCGCCAGGGCGCTATCCTCCAGCGAACAGATGATGGGGATGACGAACAACCTGCGCGGCTAAGACCGGAGGCGGAACGGCCGAGATAAGGTGTCGGACGTCCCGCGTCGTCGCGCGCTAAAAGTGAGTGTTCAAAAAGCCCGGTTTTCAGCACCGAGAAGGTTGAAAGAAGCTAGGGAGTGAGGATCGGAGCGTAGGCAAACCTACGTGAGAACCGGAAGTCCCGTGCAGCATTCAAGATTCGACGCCGAATCGGCTTCCTGAAAATCTTCGTGATCAA
>NZ_JBHSMH010000041.1:54716-237161 GCF_042655365.1 Cohnella suwonensis
TACCTCTTGAAGGAGACTAAGTTGCATGACTGCTACATCTCATCCCAACGAACCGGATAAACGGTCTTCCGGCAAGGTGATCGGCCGGGTCGTCTGGGTAAGCTTCAAAATATTGATTATCCCGGTACTATGCGTCGTGGCGCTGATCGTGGGACTTGCGATCGGGTACGGCGTTCTGGGGGATCGGCCGATGTCGGAAGTGTTCGATTCCAGCACATGGAAGCATATGTATGATCTCGTGTTCGCGGAGGGCGGCTAAGCTTGGCTGAGCCTGGCCTGCGCCTTGCAACCGGGACAACGACTCCCCGGCATTTCGCTCGGGGAGTTTTCATTTGTAGAGGTGAGCGTTATAATGATGGGGAACTTTAGACAAAGAGGAAACGGGAGGGAATCGGGATGTTGAACGTACCCAATATGTTGACGATGTCCCGGTTCGCTTTGATTCCCGTATTCATGCTTCTTTACTTGAACGATCAGTCGATCGCCGCCCTTATCGTCTTGCTGGCGGCCGGTTTGACTGATTTTTTGGATGGGTACATCGCCCGCCGAAGCGGTCAAGTGACGATTACCGGCAGTCTTCTCGACCCTCTCGCCGACAAATTGATGATGCTCTGCGTCGTGTTGGCCTTGTTGATCAAGAGCGTGCTCCCTCTCCTCGCGTTTATCGTTTTGGTATTCCGGGAGGCGGCGATGATCATTCTGACGGCCTACTTCTATTTCAAAGGACTGAAAACCGTTCCGGCGAACTTCTTCGGCAAAGCGACGACGGTGATCTATTATATCGCGATCACTTTGTTGTTCTTCGAGCTTTCGGGAGGCGTGGAAGTGCTATGGTTCGGAATCGCTCTGTCGTTCGTCGCGTCGTTCGTCTATTTGATGAAATTCAAGAGCCTGAATCGGGCAAGCTGAATAACAAAAGAGCCCGCCGCCGGCGGATCGATGCCGGCGGCACGCTCTCTTATATCAACCTTCGCGACTGCAGCTCGCCTCGGGGATATGCGTATTATGGACAGCCCCGGCTCGGCTTATGCGCGTTCGGCTACTTAAACTTCGCCGGTCGGAGACTGGCGCAATAAACGGAGGAACAATTATGTTAGATATTATCGAAATCCAAAAGTTAATCCCCCATCGTCCGCCGTTCTTGCTCGTGGATCGCATTCTGGAGCTCGAACCCGGCAAGCGCGCCGTAGGCATCAAAAACGTCACGATGAACGAGCCGCATTTCGTTGGCCACTTCCCGGGCTACCCGGTCATGCCGGGCGTGCTGATCGTCGAGGCGCTCGCGCAGGTCGGTTCCGTCGCCATGATGGCGCTGGAAGAAAACAAAGGCAAAATCGGCTTCTTCGCGGGCATCGACGAATTCCGCTTCCGCGGGCAAGTCAAGCCGGGAGACACGCTGACGCTCGAGCTTGAAGTGACGCGCCTGAAAGGGCCGATCGGCAAAGGCCGCGGCGTCGCCCGCGTCGGCGATACCGTCGTCGCCGAGGGAGAGCTCATGTTCGCGTTGCAGGATCCGAATAAAGGTTAATGGGAGAAGGGAGATCGATCGAATGGCAGCAGCGAATCCTCTTGAATTATACGAAGCTTGGTTAAGCGACCCTAACATCGACCGCACGACGAAGGAAGAATTGCAAAGCATCGCCGGACAAGAAGGAGAAATCGAGGATCGTTTCTATCGCGATCTCGAGTTCGGAACGGGCGGCTTGCGCGGCGTCATGGGCGCCGGAACGAATCGGATGAACCGCTACGTCATCGGCAAAGCGACTCAAGGCTTCGCGAACTTCCTGCTGACGAAATCCGAGAAGCCATCCGTCGTCATCGCCCACGATTCCCGCAACAATTCCGACGTTTTCTCTCTGGAGGCGGCTTGCGTGCTCGCGGCGAACGGCATCCGTACGTATTTGTTCCGTTCCCTTCGTCCGACGCCGCAGCTTTCGTTCGCGGTGCGCGACTTGAAGGCGACCGGGGGCATCGTCGTCACGGCGAGCCACAACCCTCCCGAATATAACGGCTACAAAGTATACGGATCCGACGGCGGTCAGCTCGTGCCGGACGATGCCGAGCAAGTCATCTCCTATATCCGGGACGTCGGGTCTTTCGATAACGTCCAAAGATTGACGCGCTCCGAAGCGGAGGCGCAAGGGCTACTCGTATGGCTCGGCGAAGCGGACGACGAAAGGTTCGCGGAAGTCGTCGCGGCCCAGAGCGTTCGTCCCGACGTGATCAAGAACGGCGCGGGAGCCGCGCTGGGCGTCGTGTTCACGCCGCTGCACGGCACGGGCAACTTGCCGGTACGGCGCGTATTGGAGCTGGCGGGCTTCTCGAACGTCAAGGTCGTTCCGGAGCAGGAGAAGCCGGACGACATGTTCCCGACGGTCAAGTCTCCGAATCCGGAGGAGCAGGAAGCGTTCGCCTTGGCGATCAAGCTCGCGAACGAGACCGGCGCCGATATTATCGTCGGCACGGATCCGGACGCGGACCGCATGGGCGCCGTCGTCAAGAACGACAAGGGCGAATTCGTCGTGCTGACGGGCAACCAATCGGGTGCGCTCATGATTCATTATTTGTTATCGAATTTGAAAGAACAGAACAAGCTGCCGGCGAACGGAGCGGTCGTCAAGACGATCGTCACGAGCGAGATGGGGGCGGATATCGCGGCTTCCTACGGCTGCGAAGTGTTCAGCACGCTGACCGGCTTCAAATATATCGGAGAGCTCATGTCGAAGTTCGAAGCGTCGGGCTCCCATGCGTATTTGTTCGGCTACGAGGAAAGCTACGGCTATCTGACCGGTTCTTACGCCCGGGATAAGGATGCCGTCGTCGCGGCGCTGCTCATCTGCGAAGCGGCCGCTTATTACAAAGCGCAAGGAAAGACTTTATATGAAGTGTTGCTGGAGCTTTACGCGCAATACGGCACATATCTCGAGAGATTGGAATCCCGCACGCTGAAAGGAAAGAACGGCGTCGAGCAGATCGGGGCGATCATGAGCGACTGGCGCTCGAATCCGCCGAAGGAAATCGCGGGCGTCAACGTAATGCGGGTTCTCGATTATTCCGAAGGGTTGGACGGCCTTCCGCGCGAGAACGTATTGAAGTTCATGCTGGCTGACGGCTCGTGGTTCTGCTTGCGCCCGTCGGGCACGGAACCGAAGATCAAAGTTTATTTCGCGGTACGCGGAACGGGTGTCGAAGAGGCGCAAGCTTCTCTCGGACAACTTGCCTCCGCCGTAATGGCACGGGTCGATTCTCTGGCTTAGTCAGATGGGATGAGGTTAAAGCGAAGGGTACTCGTTTAGGGGGAGCGAAATTCGAGATTGAACATCCGAGCAGGAAATAACCGTCCGATTGACCGTTATTATTAGGCAAATGACATCTTTGTGGACGGTTAAAGGTCAAATTGGCGGTTAAAGTCCAATTTTTCTTGTCCATAGGGATTTGAAGCGGTCATAACGGTCAAGATGACGCTTATGCCAGGGATAACGGGGGCACTCAACGGTCATAACGGTCTAAATGACGGTTATCGCGCTCATCGTTGCAACCGAAACGCCAACTTTCGATCCCCGCGAATCCGTAAGCGATTGCCACCAGACTTTTGAACTTCCCGTCAAACATGCGTTCAAAAGGCGTAGGCAAACCTACGTGAGTACCGGAAGTCCCGGCTGAATTCAAGATTCGACGTCGAAACAGCTTCTCGAATTTACTTCGTGATCAAAAGCGAGCTTTTTGAACTTCCTCTTCAAGTAAGTGTTCAAAAAGTTCGGTTTTCAGCACCGAGAAGGTTGAAAGAAGCTAGGGAATGAGGAACGGAGCGTAGGCAAACCTACGTGAGTACCGGAAGTCCCGGCTGAATTCAAGATTCGACGCCGAATCGGCTTCCCAAAAATCTTCGTGATCAAAACCGGACTTTTTGAACTTCCTCTAGAAAATGAAGGAGTGACCCGTTGTGCTTCAGTGGCTAAACAGATGGAACGCAAGATGCGCAAAATGGCTTTGGTGGGTCGTGCTGGTCGGCGTCGTCGCTGCGTTGCCCGTGATGTACGCGAGAATGCAGACGGAGACGTCCGCGGATAACGTCGAGATCGTCTTGGATTACCGGGACTTGCTGCAGGTCGGCAACATGCAACCGGAACCGCAGAGTTATGTTCGAGAGCAATTGAAGCAACTGAAAGCGGCCGGCGTCAACGGCATGGCCGTATTCGAAAGCACGCTCGAGGAGCTGGCGTGGGCGGGAGAAATCAACGTCTACAACGCGACTCAAGCCGCTTTATTGGAAGGGAAATTAACGCAGCCCGGCGATAACGGGACCTACCTCGTCTTTAACCGGCCGGAGAACGAAGCGACGCTCCGTCCGATCATCGAAAAAGCTTTCGCCCGCCATGGCGTCCAAGTTCAAAGCTGGACGGCGAAAGGCGAGAGCGGCTTGCGCGTTAATCTCGGCTACGACGACGCCATCATGCGGCCGATGCAACCGAATCCGATTGCGATGCGGATGCTGAAAGACGCGGGTTTCCAGATCGTGCCTAGATTGTCGGACCGTTTCGAGAAATTCGACGCGAACGAGACCGACGCTTGGCTTCAATCGTTCCAAGAGCTCGGCGTCAAGCGCGTGCTCTTCGACGGCGAAGCGGTAACCGGCTTCGGCGAAGGGAAGAAGTTCTACGACTTGCAGGCGTTCGCGGCTTCGCTCAAGAAGCGCGGCATCGGCATCGGCATTTTCGAGAATTTGAAGGTGCCGCAGTTCGGGATCGCCAAGCTGGCCAACTACATTGATTACAACGCGATTCGCGCGCATTCCGTCGGGGAAGCCGAGATGACCGTCATTAAGAAGAAGGTGCTCGATGACCGGCTCATTCTGGCCGTCAAGGACCGCGACATCCGACTGCTCTATTTGAACGCGGTATCCGTAAAAGACGCCGTCAAGGGCAAAGTATCGAATCCGCTGCAAAATATCGTCGACGTACTTCAAGGAGAAGAAGGGGAGAAAGGCGTCATCGCGAAGCTGCACGACTTCGGTTACGACGTCGGAGAGCCGAACGCGTTCGACGTGCATCATGCTTCCCAAGAGAAGCTGCTGCGCGGCTTGACGATGCTCGCGGCGATTACGCTGGTCGCGCTGACGATCGGCTTGTTCGCTCCGGCGCTGCTGTTGATCGCGCTCGTGCTCGGATGCATCGGGGGCGCGGGACTGTACGTCGTCGCTCCTACGCTCATGGTACAAGCCTTGGCGCTCGCGGCGGCCATCTGCGCGCCGACCGCGGCCGTCGTCCTTCTCGTGAAGAAGCTTCGTACGCTTCGGGAAAGCTCCGACGCGCCTATATCGGTATCGCGCCGCATCGGCGGAGCGTTGCTGCTATTCGCACGCACGACGGTCTTGTCGCTCGCGGGCATTCCGTTCATCGTGGCACTGCTGAACCATATTTCCTATAACCTCGTGCTGCAGCAATTCCGCGGCGTCGGGCTGCTCCATCTCGCGCCGATCGGACTCGTCGCCCTCTACGTGTTCCTGTACGGCGGAGGAAACACAGTCGTCGGCAACGCGAAGAGAATTCTGGCCATGCCGCTTACCGTTCTGTGGATCGTCTGCCTCGGCGTATTGGGCGCGGCGGGCATGTACTACTTAACCCGTACGGGCAATGCCGGACAAGTATCGGGACTCGAGATGCAATTCCGTTCGATACTGGAGAACACGTTCGGCGTTCGTCCGCGCACGAAGGAATTCCTGCTCGGCCATCCGGTGTTCTTCGCGGGCATCTTCCTGGCGCTGCGTTACCGCTGGGGTTCGGTGCTCATCATCGCCGGTACGATCGCGCAGCTGTCCATGGTGGACACGTTCGCGCACATCCACACGCCGCTGCTCATGTCGGTCATTCGTGTATTGCTAGGCCTTGGCATCGGCCTTGTGCTGGGCTTCGTCTTGATCGTCGCTTGGCAGATCGTCGAGAAGCTGTACGCGGTATGGCTGAAGCGGAGCCGGGCGGCAGCGTGAGGTCGCATTAAAAATAGTTAGGCTGAGTTCCGCGTGAAGGTTGCTTAGAAATAACGCAGTTGGAATATTTAACTGTAAAATGTGCAGGTAAGAAGATACAGGGTAAGGCCTTTGCATGAATTACATGCAAAAAGTGCACTAAATTTTACAGTTTCAACCGAAGCGGGATGAATCTGGTGAAATCAGTGTATATTTTACATCTATTTCACCAGATATCTGATTTTTAGCCGAAATAACTCATGTTTTACAGTTCATTGTCCGTCATTAAGCCACAACAGAGTGGAACTCAGCCAATAGTTAAGATGATATATTTTTCATCGCCTATCGAATCCCCTCCGTTGCCGGCCGGCGGCGCAGGGGATTCTGCGTGGTCTGGGGAGCGAACGGATATATGGGCGGCGTGTGCAGGACGGTTATTAGCGGTGGAAGCTCTACTCGTGTGCCGGAAGTGAATATGAGAAGTTTTTCTCTTGTAAGAATTGGCACTTTGGCGCATTCTATATGAAGATTCAGGGATTGGGGCGGTAGAACATCGGACAGCGAAAACAATCAGGTCGAATGAAGGACGGTCGCTTAACGTACCGGATCCTGCTCTCCGGCTATTACGGATTTCGAAACAGCGGCGACGAGGCGGTTCTTAAGAGTATTTTGACGGCGCTTGGGGAAGCGGCCGCCGAGGCCGGAGTGGCCGTCGAGCCGGTCGTGCTCTCCGGCGATCCCGAATGGACGAAGACCCAATACGGCGTCGAGGCGGTGCCTCGCATGAAGCTGGCGGAAGTGCGGAAGGCGCTGAAGGGGGCGGACGGCCTCATCAGCGGAGGCGGCAGCCTGCTGCAGGATGCGACCGGGCTCGGCTCCATTCCGTATTACTTAGGCATACTGGCGCTCGCTAGATGGGCGGGCAAGCCGACCTTCGTGTACGCGCAAGGCATCGGCCCGGTTCACCGGGCGATGTTTAAGCCGTTTATCGCCCGCGCGTTCCGCAAGGCAACGTACGCGTCCGTGCGCGACGAAGAATCCGCGTCGCTGCTGCGGAGCTATGGCGTCGATCCGGCGAAGGTGGAAGTCGTGCCGGATCCGGTGATGGGCCTGCCGTTGCCGGGGGGATTGGAAGGCGGCGAGGGCGAGAAGGCGCTTGGTGGTAACGCAGGAGGCGGAATCCCGAGGGATGCGCCGTCTGCGGAGGGCGAGGCTGGGAAGGACGCGACGCCGACCGGCGGTCATGCCGGAGGCGAAGCCCGGAAGGACCCGCTACCGACGGTAGGCGTGTCCGTCAGGTTCTGGCGCGCCGACCGCGCGGACATGGACCGCGCGGCAGACGCGCTGGAAGCGCTGGCCAGACGCCGCGAGGGCGGCGTGAGGCTGCGCTTCCTGCCGTTCCATCGCGGGGCGGACGAGGACGCGTCCCGCTACGTGATGGAACGGCTCGTGCGCTCCGGGGCTCCGGCGGAGCTGGAGCTGGCCCCGGCGCACGATGACCCGCAGCACATGCTGCGGGAGGTGGGCCGATGCGAATTGCTCATCGGCATGCGGCTACATTCGCTTATCTATGCGGCGAATCGTAACGTTCCGCTACTTGGGATCTCGTACGATCCCAAGATCAACCAATTCCTGCACCGTCTCGGACAGACGGCGATCGGCTCGACCGAGGCTCTCGACCCATCAGCCGCGGCCCGCAGGGCGTCCGACATCCTCGACGATCCGGCGCGTTGGCTGCAACAATGCGGTCCCGCGATCGAACGTTTGAAGCAGGAAGCGACGAAACCCGCGCAACAAATTATCCATTTCATTCGTAATAACTAACGTGCGAAAGGGAGCAACTCGACCGCCGACCGCCGAACGTTTCCTGAACGAAAGGGATAACGTAAGGAACTTTTGGCGCTCAATCGCCTCATCAATCGCCCGAACCTGGAGTGTGACACAGCGTGAACGCAACGCCGAAGCCTTTTCCGACGGTATCCTTATACGGAGTTCCTTTCTCCACGATGAACATGAAACAAACGGTCGACTACTTAACCCGCGCGATCGAGGAGCGCAAGTCCCATCGCGTCGTGACCGGCAATCCTATCATGCTGATGGTCGGGCTCGAGAATCCCTCGTTCCATCGCACGCTAGCGACGGCCGATCTCGTCGTTCCGGACGGCGCCGGCGTCGTCTGGGCGGCTCGCCGAGTGAAGCGCCCCGTGCAAGAGCGCGTCGCGGGTTTCGATCTCATGCACGAGCTGCTTGCGCAAGGCGATAAGCGGGGGTGGAGCGCCTATTTGCTCGGTGCGTCCCCGGAAATCATCGAGGCGGCCCATGAGAAGCTCGCGGCAAAGTATCCGGGAGTCCGCTTCGTAGGGCGCAGGGATGGTTATTTTACCGAAAGCGAAGATTCCCAAATCGTATCCACAATCCAAGAGGCGAAGCCGGACCTGTTGTTCGTCGCCCGCGCCACGATGAATCAGGAGCCGTGGATTGAGAAGTACCAATCCGAGCTCGGTGTACCCGTCGTCATGGGCGTAGGGGGCAGCTTCGACGTCGTCGCGGGCAAGCTCAAACGCGCTCCGGCGATTTTCCGAAAATTGGGCATGGAGTGGTTTTACAGGTTGCTGCAGCAGCCGAGCCGGTTCAAGAGAATGTTGGTACTGCCCCAATTCGCGATTAAAGTGATTAAAGACGGAGATAAAGTCCTGAAACCTAACAATCCATCGTGAAAACTTTCGTGAAAATGACCGAAATCATGAAAAACGGCTGAAAACGACCGAAACTTCACCTTGTTCATCCGCTTCCGACGGGAGTATAATTCATTCCGGTATACAAAAAGGGGAGTTGTGAAACGTGTCAGGTTGGATGCTTGCACTTATTTTTATCGCATTCGCGGCTACGTTGGGGTTAGCGCTTGTCCTAACGCCGCTGGTCAAGAAACTGGCGGTACGCATCGGCGCGATCGACGTACCGAACCAGCGTAAAGTCCATACCCGCATCATGCCCCGTCTCGGCGGCGTTGCGATCTACGGCTCGTTCGTTATCGGATTATTGCTCGTTCTGCCTTTTGTTCCCGAGGGAACATTAAGCTCAAATAACCGCGATTTGATCTACAGCTTGCTCATCGGCGGTACGATCATCGTCCTTCTCGGCGCGCTGGACGACAAGTTCGACCTGTCCGCCAAGCTGAAGCTGCTCGTGCAGATCGGCGCCGCGTGCGTCGTCGTCTTCGGCTTCGACGTCAAGATCGACCTGCTCAACATTCCATTCGGTTCGTCCATGCAGCCGCTCGGCGAGTGGCTCAGCATTCCGCTCACGATCTTCTGGATCGTCGGCGTCACGAACGCGATTAACTTGATCGACGGTTTGGACGGGCTGGCCGCCGGCGTATCCGGCATTGCCGTCGGCACGATCATGGTCATGGCGATCATCATGGGTAACACGCCGGTCATCATGATCTCGGCGATCTTGCTCGGCAGCATCGTCGGCTTCCTCTTCTTTAACTTCCATCCCGCGAAAATCTTCATGGGAGACTCAGGCTCGCTGTTCCTCGGCTTCGCGCTTGCGACGCTGTCCATGCTCGGGTTTAAGCAAATTACGATCGTCTCCTTCGTAACGCCGCTGCTTATTATCGGCGTGCCGTTATCCGATACATTCTTCGCCATCGTTCGCCGCTGGAGAAGCAAGAAACCGATCTTCGCGCCGGACAAAGGCCACTTGCACCATTGCCTGCAGCAGCTCGGCTTCAGCCACCGCAAGACGGTGCTGATCATCTACGGCATCGCGGCGTTCTTCGGCGCCTGCGCCGTCATCCAGTCCGCCGTCTCCAATTCCGGCCTCGGCAACTGGATCACGTTCATCGTTATCTGCGCGCTCGTGTTCCTTCTTCAGATCGGCGCGGAACTCATCGGCATCGTCGACCAGACGCGCCGTCCGGTGCTCGACCTGCTCGCCAGACTTCGCATGAAGCCTCAGACTCACTCGCGGGGCAAATAATTTTTTTCTTGATCAAAATGCTATGACATCGACCCGATTGCCGCTCCTCCTCCCAAGGCGGACAAGCATTCGGGTCTTTTTTTCGCGTTCGCGTCTAAACATTTCCACCCGCAAGCCCGATAACAATGGTACGGAACTTTTGCGGTTTTTTGACGTCTAATGGGATAAGCTGCCGAATTAGGCGAATACCGCCAAGAGGAGGAACGCGATCGGAACCCGTACCAACGCTGATCTACGCTATACCATCATTTCGTTCATGGAGAGCAACTACGGCTCTAGTTATACATAAGGAGGATTTTACGTGAGAAAACTATTATCCATGCTGCTCGTAATCGCCCTTGTCGTAACATTGGCGCCGGCCGGACTGATCCAACAAGCGAAAGCAGCCAACTCGGCAACATATTTTATCCCGGACATTACCGGCATTCGCGACACCGCTTTATTGACGATCGACGTACCCGGACCAACCCCGACGGGCACGATGCTTTCACGCGCTAACGCTTATACGACGAACAATGGAAACTTGACCTTAAAAGGTACCTACTCCTACATATCGTCGTCTACGATGAGCGTAAAGATCGAACAATTGAATTTACAGACGAACAATACGTGGCAACCGGACGCTACTCATTTCACGACCGGCGCGATTCAAGAAGATTCGGGTTCAAGCAACCGCTTTACGGCGAGCAATCTAACGTTGTTCAGCGGGATGAACAGAATTACGCTTACAGGAATGCAAGGATCGACGCAACGATCCGATGTCTTTTACGTTCTTTATGACCAAGTTCCGTACCTCCAGAGCTTGAAAGTCATTTCCGGATCCACGCAGATCGATTTGAACGAAGGAGCCCGGGCAGTCGTTCCGACGAAAAATATCACTCTGCAAGGCGTGGCCAAGAACGCGAATAAAGCAACTGTCAGCGTAAACGGAGGAACCGCCGTTATCGCTTCGGTGCTGGAAGACGGCACGTTCTTTTCTCCGGCGCTGACGTTGAACGCGGGTCTGAATACGTTGAAGATAATGATTACGAACGGTTCGAACACGATCAATATTACTCGAGAGATTTATTATTTCGATCAGAACAACCCCTACACAGACGTGAAGTTACAGTTCCCACTGTCCGGAACTCCGCCTGAATATCAGTTGGCAGGTCAAGTTCCACAGGTTACTTCCGGTACAAGCGCGCTAGGTCAGACGGCCAACCTTAAAGTAACGATGCTCGTTCCGTATAATTCCAATCCATTCGGCGGCCCATCTTCCGTTACTAACGCAACTTATGCGATCAATGGCAGCGGCAGTTCGCCAATCGGTAGCGCTCAAGTTTCCTCGGAGATCATTATCCCAGGTAGCGACGGAATCACGCCGCAATATAAACTCGTCACGTTTACGTTGCCTTCGCCGTTCACGCTCAAGGACGATACGGTAACGGTGAACAAGGACCAGTTCGTTGCTTTATCCGTTACGTACGGGTCGTTCACTTCTACCTTTAACGGCAGCTTCAAATTCCTGCCGGGCGAAACCGTTATTACGAACATGTGGTATTTGCCGGGGTACGACGGTACATCCAACGTAAGCACTGCCTCCAAGGAACCGCTCAAGGGCGCTGAGGTCAGCGATTCTACCTTCTATATTATGGTGGACGCAGATCGAACGGTGGATGCGGCTAATCCGTTAAAGGGGACATATCTGCCCCTAAGCACGACTTCGCTTGCATTAACCTTGTTAAGTCCGGCCGGAACGACCGGTAATCAGAAAGTATATAAGGTCGACAACTTTGCCAACGGACAACAGAAAATCCAGTTCAAAGTCGGAACTTCAACGTCCACTTACGTTGCGGATATCTCTTATGTCCAGAAGTCCTACATTTACGTGGCCAATCTATACGACGGTCAAACTTATAATTTCGATTCGCGAATCACGAATAGCCTCACTCTGAACGGCCAATACATGGGCTTCAAGAACTTGAGCGGCGTTCAACTCTTCATTAACGGGATTGCGCAATCAACTTTCTCGGCAACTACGGCATCTCCGAGCTTTACGATGACGCTTAACATTGGCGGCGTGGGTCCGCTCGTCTTCGGCGAGAACAGGTTGCTGTTGAAGGGCGTAGAGACGAACGCGAGCACGGGCATTAGCCAGGAGATCATTAAAGAAATCAAAATTTACGTCATCGATACGAACGTCTCTACGATCGCGAATTTTATGCCGACGTTAAGCTCCTTGACGCGCATCGCGTTTAACCAAGACGCGGTATCGAGTTATTCGCCGGTGCAGATGGGAAATATCTTCAACGTTTCACCGGAATTCCTGTTCATGACGGACAAGTACGTGACGAGCCAAACGAAATACGATCTCGTCATTCGTGGCGGCGGCGCATCAATTCTCAACTTGAAGCTTGGGAGCAACACCATCTTTACCAAGGCAATCGGCGTAACGAACTCTCATATCGAATCGGGTACTTATACGGATGTTACAACGGGAATAAGTTATATCTATGATTTCGCCGGCAACCAAACCGACTTTATCTTGCGAATTCGCGATTTGACATTTGAGGCCCCAGGCTCGCATGTTTATAATTTGGAGCTCATTAATGGAACCGGAGCGCGTACCAACCAAATTCTTGAAGTGACTCGAGAAGTATCTCCGTTCCGCATCCTGTCTCCTCAACCTACGGTCGGAGACCAGATTATCGTGAACAAGAACTTCGTTCGCTTCGATATCGAAGCGGAGGGAGCGACAGAAGTAATCATCAATGGCGAGCAAGCGACTAAACGCGTGGATCTCAATAACCGTTTCACGTATGACTATGTCGGATTGAAGCCGGATAAATTAACGGCGATTCCGATTCAAATCAAACGCGCGGATACTACGTTGAAGAATACGGTCCAAGTGTATTACACAAGCACCGTGCAAGTAGATAGCCAGTTCATGCAGAAGTTGAGTAACAAGTTCGACATATTCAACAAGAATCTTAGCTTGACGTTCCCTAAGGGGACTGTGCTGAAATCGGCTTCCCCTAATACGACCGGAATCACTAAGCTCTATAAGGATACGCAAGTACTGTTCGGCATTGCTGATCCGGCAGATGGCGTCGTAGAGCGCAAGAATGATTACGGTAATATCATCAACGTTAATAACGATGGAAGAACGTATCAAGGGGCGAGCCCGATCCTGATTCCGGATTATCTCGTCATTCGCTATGGCAACAATACGAACACGGCGAACTTCACGAGGATTTCTCCGACGTACTGGATCAGCGGCGGCGTAGGGGAGCTTGGCAATAAAGGCGATATCGGGTACAAGCCGGCTACCAATGGATTAGCGCCATACTCCGTCGAAGGCCGGTTTACGGAGTATGAACTCGAGCGCAAGGTGATTCCGTCCAATCGCGGCGAACTCACGCTGAAGTATGATACGAACGTCGTAGACGAGATCGGATACACGGTCACCGTGTTCCGTTATACAGACAATGGCAATTGGGAGAACATCGGCGGAGAAGTCGATACGAAGAAACATACGATTCAAGTGCCGTTCGACGATTTCGGCTATTACATGGTCGTTAAATTGAGAAAAGGCTTCTCCGATATTACGAATCATTCTTGGGCGCGCAATATTCTGAATGCCTTGTATTCCAAAGGCATTATGAACAACGTACGCTTCGACGAGTTCGGCGCGAACGACATGACGACGCGCGGCGAGTTCGCGACGCTGCTGGTCAAAGGTTTGAACATTCCTTTGAACTTCGATGGCAACCAAACCTATTTCGATATTACACCCGGAACGAAGACAACGACCTGGGATTACGAACACATCGAGACGGCTGCCAGAGCGGGTATCATCACCGGCTTGGACGAAGGATTCTTCGGAGCAGGCATTCCGATCTCGCGCCAAGACGCCGCGGTCATGATCGCGAGGGCGCTTAAGATCAAGATGTCGGTTAACGATTCGAAGCTCGAAGGAAAATTGGCGAAGTCGTTCGTCGATTCCGGATCGATTGGTTACTACGCGCGGCCGGCTGTTGAAGCTGTAGGCAAGGCCAAGATCATGTCCGGTTCCCCAATTACGCTTCCCGGACAGGAGAAGCAGGTCTTCAACTTCAATCCGAAGGGCAATATGACGCGAGCGGAAGCCGGTAAGATCACCGTCGCGCTTCTGATGAAGAGCACAAGCCTTTTCCCTAAAAGCTTGAGCTAACGAGGTCCTCAGAGAGAATGGTGAGCCCCACCAAGGCGCGCCGTTCTCTCTTTCATTGGTTCTGTAGGAAATGATTTACCAATGACGAAAGTCCTAGGAAAAGCTATACTAAGGAAGCAAAAAGCCCTTACATATGGACGTCAGATGAATAGTCGGTCGAATGTCTAAAAAAAGATAAAGCTTTTTGTTTTCTCCCGCAACTTTTCTTCGTCCCATGCGTTTAACATGGTGTACCAAACGAGAGGGTCTTCGGAACTAAGCTCGTTGATACTCTATGAAAATCTTCTTTACGCTAAGCTAGCGACTCATGTATAATGGGGAAAGTGGCATATTTTACCCTGCCATCTTTGCGTTCGATTGCGAATCTATTCTACTGTTTACGAGTTTCTGCGACATGATCTACCTTAAATAGGCATGCCGACAGACATCAATTATAGACAATGCTCTACTCAAGGAAGGGGGTGAAACACCGATGAGAGATTCGAGCTATAATTCTTCCACACAAACAAAACAGATATTTTCTCGAGGAGGAGAAAAAAAGGTTATGAAGAAAAGTTTATCCCTTATCCTTGCTTTGGCCTTGGTGTTCGGCCTTTTCGCTAACATGGCGGCTGCTGCCGACGCTCCAGCTGCTCCAACGACTGCTGAGAAATACAAAGCACTCGTTGACGCAGGTCTTTTGAAAGGCACGACGGACGGCGACCCACACATCGCTAACAACCTGACTCGTGCAGAATTCGCAACGATCGCTGCTGCGGTTGCAGGTCTTCCTGCAGTGACTGCTGGTCAAACGTTCTCGGACGTTAAAGCTGGCCAATGGTACTTCGGTGCAATCGAAGCTGCTGCAAGAGCTGGTTTGGTAAACGGTACTGGCCTTGGCAAGTTCACGCCAAAAGCTAACGTAACGGTTGAACAAATCGTTAAAGTTGCCGTTCTGCTGGCTGGTTTGAAACCAACTGCTGATACGGCAGTGGCTGGCGCTTCCGGTTGGGCTGCTGGTTACATCAAAGCTGCTATCGCTGCTGGCTTGATCTCTGAGCAAGCTAGCTACACTGGCGCTGCAACTCGCGGTCAAGCGATCGACATCGCTTACTCTGTAGTAACGATCAAATCTGTTCCGACGCTGAAAGACGTTAAAGCTACTCTTGGCACTGACGACACTGCTGCTGTAACAGGAACTGTAGTTGGTAAAGCTGACAGCGTGAAAGTTGCTGTTGACGCTGTCGCTGAAGTTTCCGCTACACTGAAAGACGACAAAACTTTCACTTACACAACTGCTAAATTGGCAGCTGGCGAGCACACTATCAAAGTGACTGCTTACGACGGTGCTAAGAAATCTGCAGTAACTGAGTTGAAAGTAACTGTTGAGAAGTTCACTGTAACAGGTGCTACTGTCCTTAACGGTAAACAAATCAAAGTTCAATTCAACAAAGCAGTTCAAGAAGGCGTAGCTAGTGGTGGACACAACTATCAAGTTTCGGCAGTTGTTGATTACTACCGCCTGAAATTGAACAGCGTTGAAACTGCTCCGACTCGTGTTGCTTTGTCTGATGACAAAACAGCAGTTACATTGACGTTTGGTCCAACGGGATATGCGTCACTAAAAGATACCTATGCACAATTGACAGTTAAGACTGGTTTGAAATCGGCTTCCGGCATTGCTTTGACTGAGTACAAACAACCGATCTTCTTGGCTGACGGCGTAGCTCCAACAGCTACAGTTGTATATGAAGCTCCGGTTATCAAAGTTAAGTTCTCCGAGCCGATTGATGTTCTGGGTTCTGTATCCGTTGATGGCGTAACTTACACAACATACACTACAACTACTGACGCTGAGGGTGATGTTACTGAGCTTCAAATCACGGCTAGCGAAGGTAACCATCGCGTTGACTTGATCAGTTACAAAGACATCTTCGGTAACACGCTGACGGACTTCAACGCTACTGTAACGGTAGTTAAAGATTCCACTGCTCCAACGGTTGCTAGCATTTCTTCCGAGAACAGTAAAATCCGCGTTAAATTCAGCGAAAACCTGATGACTGATGCAGGCCGTCGCTTCGGTCTCTCCATTAACGGTGTAGTTTACAGCGTTACTGCAACAGAGAAAACGAACGACAGCGATGCTGAATACCTCTATGATGCATCTGCAATTGTTCCATCTGGAACTAGCTTCGTGAACTACTCCGTTAAAGTTGTTGCAGGCTACAAAGATCTTTCCGGTAACGCTGGCTCCGAATCCTCGGCTTCCACGTTGTTGCTGAAAAAAGACGTTGATGCTCCTGCTCTTGACGGCGCAGTTGTCCTGAAAGATCGCATCATCTATGTGAAATACAACGAAGCAGTAATCATTAACACCGCTCCTGGTGCTGTCACTGTGAAGTTTACTTCCACTGACAATGTTGTACTGACTGAATCTGCTACTGTTGTTACGTCTGTTGGTTATGATTCCGATAATGACGGCAACACTACTGATTCTGGCGAAAATCAATACCTTGCTCTGCAAGTTGATACTAGCGAAGCTAACCTGCTTAGCGGCGGGAAATTCAAAGCTGGTAAATTCGTAGTTACAATTCCTGCGAGCACAGTTCGTGACTCCGCTGGTAACATTCAAGCTTCCGCTAAAGACGCATCTTTCACTGCTGGAACTTCTGATACGACTGGCGAATCTATTGACTTCACAGTTGTAGCAAGCGGCGGAACTTTGACTTTCACTTTCGACGAAGAACTTACTAACGATGCTTTGAATGTTAACAACTACACGATCAATGGTACAGCTCTTCCAGCTGCTACTAACCTGTACTTCTCCGGTACTAAGTTCGTAGTTAAAGCTGAGCTTCCATCCGGCACGATCTTCGCATCGGGTTTCCGTACGGTAGCTGTTAAGAACATCGTAGGTAAAGACGGTAACCGTCTAACACAAGCTTCTAAAGATGGATATCCGCTTAACCTGCTTGAAAACGTTAAGCCAGCTGTAGCTTCCGGTACAATCGTATCTGCTACACAGCTTAAAGTAGCATTCAGCGAACAAATTGTTGTTAGTACTGTAACAGGCGTTGAAGTTTGGATCAATGGCAGCAAGTCTGACGCTACATTCACTTTCTCCGCTGACGGTTCCGATAACAAAGGTCTTATCATCACTGCTCCTGCTAACACATTCGCTCTTGACAAAACAATCGTTGTCAAGTTGGTTGGTGCTGCTGGAATCGTTGATGTAAACAGCAACGGCGCTGCTGACGGCGAAGTTACTGCGAAATAATTATCACTACTAAGAAAGAGACTCCAGCTTTTGCTGGGGTCTCTTTTTCTTCTCTAATGTCGTCAAGTTTTACTCTGGAATGATATAATGAAATACATACATATTAACAGAGAAGAAAAGGAGCCGAGACAATGCAGCCTCATGTGTCGGCAAGCCAAATGCGGGCTACTAATGAACTGAATTCATTAGAGCAGTTGGCAGCTAACAGAACTCGATCGAAACTCAACCTTCAAGCCATTCAGTTTGCGCTAGGGGGAATTGAATATCTCACTTACTTAATAACCTTTGCGATATTATTCGTGATGAGAGTATTGCCAGATTATCCTGAGATTTCGACAACGAGCGTAACGCAATGGTTCAATCAAATACCAATAATTAGCGATTATTGCATTTATCTTCTGTTGTTCTTAGGTCTTTATTTATTACTGACTTACCAGAAACAGTTCTATAGCATTAGACAGGAAAGAAGTCTTACAGATGAATTTATTATAATTGTTAAATTAATATCACTTAGCTTTCTGATTGCAATCGGCATAACTTTCTTAATGAAAAATACAATGGTTTATTCTAGAGCAGTACTCCTCTTTTTCTTTAGTACAACGATATTTCAGGCAATGGCCTATAGATATATTCGTAAATGGACTTTTTATCAACTAAAGAAATACGGGAAATTGAAGCAAAATGTGTTGATTGTTGGAGCTGGACGAGTGGGCATGCAGTTTCAAAAACTTTTTATGAAATCGGAGACGCACGGATATCATTTTGTCGGATTTCTTGATGATCAAAAGTTAAATGAACGGGTCATGGGTACCGTAGATGATCTTGAGAAAGTAGTTCGTGAACAGCACGTAGATATTCTGTACATTACCATTCCTTCAGAAAGAAAAAAGCTAGATCCACTCATACAGAGAATTTATAAATATCAGATTGATATTCGAATTATTCCTGAACTATATGATCGTATGACCTCTGTATACGAGTATCGGCAAGATTATGATTATCCATGTCTACAGATCGTGAAAACTCCACTAAGGGGCTTAAATCTAGTTATAAAGCGCTGTATGGATATTATAATATCTCTGCTAGGTATAATGATTCTGAGCCCACTATGGGCGCTTGTAGCGGTCGCAATTAAGTTATCATCCAGCGGTCCCGTTTTTTATAATCAGAAGCGCCTCGGGAAAAATGGAGTCCCTTTCGTTATCTATAAATTTCGCTCCATGGTTACGGATGCAGATCAAAAACTTGAGGTATTAAATGATCATAATGATATGACAGGACCGGCCTTCAAGATGAAAGATGATCCAAGAGTCACTAAGGTTGGAGCATTTATAAGAAAATACTCCATTGATGAATTCCCTCAATTGCTGAATGTGATAAAAGGCGAAATGAGCTTGATTGGACCTCGACCACCTCTTCCAGATGAAGTAAAGCAATATTCAGACCATCAATGGAGACGAATGGATGTTCGTCCGGGTATGACTGGATTATGGCAAGTCAGTGGACGTAGTGATTTAACCTTCGACGAGTGGATTAACCTGGATATTCAATATATTGAACGTTGGAGTATTGCTCTTGAATTTAAAATATTGTTGAAAACGATCCCTGTAGTTGTTAAAGGTAGCGGAGCGTACTAAGGAGGATATACGTAGTTGGCATCTAATCAGACAAAGAAACTAACTAAAGACTCTGTGACAGCATGGGGATGGGCGACACTAATACTGCTTGGGGTTTTCATGTTTCTTACTCCATTTCAATTTGGATTCTTTAATGGAGTAGGACTTCATAAACTAGGACAATATATGTTCGAAAAACCATTACTATATGGACTATTGCTTGGCATACCGGCTTTTATCCTGGCGTCGCTGGCATTTATCAAGAAAGGCAATTTTGAACAGCGTCATCTAATTGCAATAATTGGAATGGCTATACCATTAGTTTATTTCTTGAGTTCATTTTCTGCAAAGTCAGCGTATCTATCCAAGATCGGGTTATACAATAACTTACTCATCTATTCATTTTTTCTACTTGGAATCTTTTTATCCGATCAGAGAAAAGTTCTTCGGTACATGACGAATCTATTTCTATCTTTTGGTTATACGATGGTTATATTCGGTTTTACCTATTTGCTAGGCAATATATATCGCATGGATGCTTTACTTTATTCAGATGGCGTTCGTCTTGCCTCATTCTTCACTTATCCCAACGGGTACGCGGCCTTTCTTATCACGCTACTCCTTGGTAACCTTCATCATCTTATTAAATCCACTAAACGATATGAAGTAATGATACATGGTTTTATGCTAGTTCCAATCATAATATCTTTGCTACTTACATTATCACGCGGCGCTATTATAATGATGCCAATAATTGCTTTGGTTACATTATTATTATTCAATACGCGTAGGCAACTCATGATGCTAATGTACGTCTGTGGAGCTTTATTGTTCTCACTGTTAATTGTTTCAGACCTGACTTCACGTGCAACGGTGGTCTACGAACGTTATCAGCAGCAAATAGCCTCCAGGCAAGCGATAGAAACAGTGCGTCTAATCTCCAGCTCGTCCATCGGTGGTTGGTTGCGTATTGTCTTCATTTCTCTGTTAATGGCGGGTTTTGTATATTTGATTCATAAATATGTACAATCTGTCATTGACCGCAAAATGTCTAAGTGGATGAGTAGTAGAAGATCAAGGTTAGCAATTCCCTTAATATTTACTATCGTTGGAGTAATAGGTGTTGTTATTCTATCGAGTGGTGTGCTCTCGTCTGTACTGCCTTCTGGAACGTTAGGAAGGTTAGCGAATATCAATTTTAATACTCACAGCGTTCTTGAACGTTTTGAATTCTATAAAATCGCAATCGAAATGTGGAAGGAGTCACCTGTACTCGGTGGCGGAGGCGGAGCTTGGGAGGCTCTCTATGACCAATATCAGTCTTACCCTTTTGTTAGCGCTCAAACCCACAGCTATTTTATTCAAATTCTGGTTGAGACAGGTGTCATTGGTGTTGCCATTTTTGCTCTATTCATTTTATATATCATTGTTAAATATATGATTCAGTACTTTCGAGATTTGAAATCAGAAAATGAGGATCATGTATTTTTCTTTCTAATTGCCATCAGCATATTGCTGCACAGCCTAATAGATTTTGAAATGAGTTATGGTTACTTTTCTGCTCTCGTATTTTTGTGCCTCGGAATAGTATCTGGAAATTTAAGGAAACCTTTGTTTGAAGGCCGCCCACTGACTTTTATCACAAATATGAGGCGAGGAATATCGATTGTATGGTTTGCATTATCAATTGTGCTGATAATTACTATAAGCAATCTATTCTATGCGAACAATCAATATACAGAAAGCATAAGGCGTGCGCAAGAAAAACAGTCTTTAGATGCCATCTTAGAACCGCTAGTGTCCGGCTTAAAACGTGTATCGGGTCATCCATTTTTGCTTGAACGTATAGCTGGATATCAATTGCAAGCCTATGAACAAACGAAAGACCAACAGTACATTCAAACTGCGCAAATGTATTTTGACAAATTAGCAGCAACAGAACCGCACTTTAGTAATTTAGTAAAAGGTAGATATTCTCTTGCCTTACAACAGGGTGACAAGGAACGAGGAATTGAAGTTCTAGAAGAGGCTATCACGCGATATCCATATGAACTATCGTTCTATGAACAAGTCATAATAGATCGTTATGATTTGTGGAATAGTGCTAACAATGATGGTGTCGTAGCCAAGAGTGAAGATCAGGCGCAACGAATATTTGCGTGGTATGAAGAAGTAAAGAGTAGGGTTGCCAAGTTGAATGAGTTACCAGAAGCGATAGTTTATATTCGGCCATTCGAGATAACTTCGCAGATGAGGCTGATAGTTGGGCAAATAAATTTTACAAATGGTAAATATGAGAACGCAGCAATAACTTTGAAAGATGGTATAAAGGATATTATAGAAACTAATGAAGATAAGGTTCTCGTAAGATTATATCTAGCTTCGTTAAGAAAGATGGGAAAGGATGATTTGCCGCTATTCCAACGTCTAATAGAAACAGATCCGCAGGAAGAGTATGAAGTCATAAATCTGCTTAACGATTAGAGAAGCTATCGCCTTTTAGTGCAACTTTCCATCAAATCCAATCGTATCTAATATATACGAATGTGAGATAAAGGATGGTAAACATGAATAAGTCGCTGAATGTAGTTTTAGCTTGTCTACTCTTATTAGGCTTGATTAGTGTGGCATCGAATGTAGACGAGGCGGCAGCGGCAACATCATCTACTCCGCAAGCTGCTCTCCCAGCTGGAGTCGTGAAGCCGGTGTTTATTAACAAGCTGGTCTCCATTAATGTAGTGGACGTGAATCTAGCACCGACTGATAGTGGCAAGACAGTATCTTATACCCTTAGCCTGTACAATGGCAGTACAAAATCAATTAATTTATTGGATTATTGGTTTAGGCTTGGGTCATCAGCAGGTGAAAGCTTTACATTGAAATTGACTGCTAGTGACAGTAAGAAGAAAACAATAGCTCCGAAAACGACATCGTACCTTAATCTTTATGCCGATGTGGGATCGTCCTCTCGGTTGTCTGATCTGATCTTGAAGGTGGTTCGCTTTGATTTTTCCCAGTCGAATTATGAGGCAATCGTTGGGAGTTTTAAGTTTCCCGCTGGATTCACTGCAGAAGTAAAACCAGGATCCTATAAGAAAATGTATCTTGGAAATACGGTTATCAATTCGAAGATATCCCAATCCTTAATAAATTCCACAGATGAATCACATCATCTCGAAGTCACGTTATCCTACAACAATGTAGGCAAACAAACGGTCAAGCTTTCGAAATACAAATATGTATTAGTAACCTCTGAAGGATATATGTACAATATGACTTCTGCGGAGGTTGGAGATGTTGAATTGTCTCCATGGAATCGTAAAGAGTTGCTTGTTACAGTAGATGTTCCGGCCACAGTGAAAAGCAAAAGCTGGAAGATTATTGCTTTAGAAGATGCTGGTGAAGAAGGAAAATCGATTCCAGTTGGAATATATCAAGTACTATTAAAGACCGGTAGCGCAACGACTGCAACTGATAATTTCACCTACTCCAATACACAAGGTAAGTATAAATTCGTTTTGAATTCTGTAACGCGTCAGCCTTGGGAAGATGGAGACGTTCTGTCTGCAAATATCCGAATCGAAAATCAAGGAACCGAACCGCTGTCCATTCCGACAATTGAAGGCTATTTCTACTTTGACAACAAAGTTAAGGTTAACTTCAAACGAGTTATTTCTTCTAGCGTAGTCGCCATACAACCTGGAAGCTCCGTACGGTTTAATGCATACGTGAAATTGGCATCAAATTATCAATTTAGCACAGCCAAAGTCGTACTGAATGAGAAAAAAGAGCAAAGCGCAGTTAAAGCCGGAGAATTACAATCCAGTTCCTTCTTAACGCAGCTACCTGTTCTGTCTGAAACATCCTTCTATGATATTAAACGTGATGGCAGTACCTCCAAGGCTTCGATCAATCGCGTTGCTGTTTATGAAGGACAGACTACAAAGACATATACGGTTCAAGTAGCAATCGAGAATATGGAAAAGCGTACGATTTCTCCAGTAAAGCTTAGCGGTTACTTTATAAATGAAAATCAGGAAATCTTCCCTGCAACTGCTGTTGTTGGTGAAGGTAAAGTGACTCCAGGATCCAAATCGCTTGTTCGTTTTGAAGCGATATTCCCTAAACAAGCATCAACTGCAAATCTTAAGTTAATTGTTGGGGAAGCTGTGAATGATCAGTCTTATGCGGAAGGAAATGCAAATGCTGATGCCTATGTGAACGCGGTAGCCTATGCGCTCCCGACGGATATCCCGGCTAAAACAAATCTGAAAGACGTACTTCTTTTACCGCATACGCTGACTATTGATAAATTTACACCATTGCTCACGAATGAAGAAGTCATCGTTCGTATGCATTATAAACTGGATAAAGATATGAACATTAGCATTTATCCGGAAGATAGAAAGTTACAAGCTGCAATAGAATATTTCGATAATTCCAAACAAGAATGGGTAACGATGTTCCAACAAGACTTAAATGTTGAGAAAGCCGCGACGCCATCCTTAAGTGTTGGAGAGCATGATTTGGAAATAAAACAACCAACAACGTATGATACAATTAACTACGATTATAATTATCGTTTTAGAATTTATGAGGTTGTTGGAAGCAATAAAAAAATGCTTGCTGATCGAGGCTTCACTTGGTACATCGAGAATAAGTGATAGGATAAATTCAGAAAGGTTGCAGAGAGTATAATCCTCTGCAACCTTTTGTTATTTCGATAAAAGTATTTATGTATCCACATTTTACGACTCTCTTATAACAAGTAAGTGTGTTAAAATATAATATAGTTATTATTTTAGAGAAGGGGAGAGCGGATATCCGAATTTCAGTCATTATTCCAACCCTAAATGCTGCGCCCTATTTGTCGAAATTACTAATTAGCTTACAAAATCAAAGCATTAAACCATATGAAATCATTGTGGTAGATTCCACATCTGAAGACGATTCTGCAGAAATTGCCCGGCGTATGGGGACCCAAGTATTAACTGTGACTAGGGGATCTTTTGACCATGGCAGAACTCGTAATTATGCAGCATCACATGCGATAGGAGAAGTGCTAGTTTTTATTACTCAAGATGCACTTCCATCCGATAATCGGTTCCTTGAAAATCTGGTCCAACCTTTTGATGATATAGATGTGGCTGCTGTCTGCGGTCGGCAAGTTGCACTTCCTGATGCGCGTATTCTCGAACGAATGAATATTGAATTTAACTATCCACTAGAACCGATGAGAAGATCTTTGGCTGATGTGAAGATTTACGGCATAAAGACATTTTTCTTTACCAATGTTTGTTCCGCGGTTCGTAAAGAGGTTTTTGATAAGGTTGGAGGATTCCCTGCACCTATAGTTTCAAACGAAGATATGATTTTAGCGGCTCGCTGTGTGTTGTCAGGTCATTCTATCGCATACGCCCCAGAGGCTCGTGTAGATCATTCTCATCAATACACATTAAAACAGCTATTTAATAGATACTTTGATATTGGCGGCTCTCTAAGGATGAACAACTGGCTTCTAAGTTATGCCAAGGCAGAGGGGGAAGGCATGCGATTGATCAAAGCACAGTTTCGACAGCTTCGTAAGCCCAAAATGTGGCGTTGGATACCACGATGGTTTGCAGAATCGACAGTTAAATTCACTGGCTATCGAATGGGACTCGTTTATCACGCAATTCCGCAGAAGATTCGCCGCAAATGCAGTATGCACCCACTATTCTGGGATCAAGTTGAATCAACGAAATCAATATGAGACGGGTAATGATATTGACTATGAATACTAGATCTTCGAAGATTACAGCTATTATTGCACTAGTTATTGCTATCGGTGCCTTTGGC
Source organism: Cohnella suwonensis (assembly GCF_042655365.1). Lineage (NCBI taxonomy): Bacteria > Bacillati > Bacillota > Bacilli > Caryophanales > Paenibacillaceae > Cohnella > Cohnella suwonensis. The sequence continues at coordinate 79,571 of NZ_JBHSMH010000041.1, forward strand.
TAGTACCAGTCGGTTGAGGCGGACAGCTCCTCTACTCCAGGTAATATTGATGATCCCATAGTAACCTAGAGCTATGTTGATCAGAGCGTTGCAAAACTTGTAAAGGAAGAGTTGGAGAATCTAGGTTCAGGTGGCGAAGGTTCTTCAACTAAGATTGAGGTTGTCACGGTTCCATGGGGTACCAAGATAATCGTAGCCGACGGTGGAGAATTAATTGTTCATTCCGGTAAAGCTATAGCCTACAGTACGGATGCTAATGGGTTATCTGACATGACGGATGGTCTAGATATAGCACCAGGAAAATCGGTAGCCACAAACCATCTAATACTTTTCCCAAGAAGCGGACAAGGTGTAGAGGCGGATCCTAAGCAGACCAAGGGGTTAATTGTACTGGTTAGGGGAGAATAACAGCTCCAATAAATGAAATTACTAATGAGTATCTTAAATAAACATGAAAATACAGGACTATAATCTTCGCTATCGTTATTAAAGACTAGATTAGAGTATCTAGATATAATTAAGGAAGTCTAGATGAATACGGAAGTTGGGTTAAGATGGATGAAGTAAGTCGAAGGGATAATATTAATATGATGAATGTCCAGTCTGTATGGAATCCCATCCAGATCATCACGAATTTGTGGAAAATAAGAGAGTTAATCATACAATTAACGAAGCGCGAGGTTTCAAGCCGGTATAAAGGATCATATCTTGGGATATTATGGTCCTGTATTACTCCAATACTCATGTTATCGATTTATACTTTTGTCTTTAGTGGCGTTTTTAATGCAAGGTGGAGTGTTGAAAGTAGTAGTAAAACGGAATTTGCCTTAATTCTCTTTTGTGGTCTTACGGCATTTAATATCTTTAGCGAAGTGTTAAGTAAAGCATCGGGGTTGATTATTAATAATGCTAACTACGTCAAAAAAGTCGTCTTTCCATTGGAAAGTCTTCCTGTTGTTTTATTAGGTTCGGCTCTTGTACAAGCTGCAATAAGTTTGATTATATTACTCGTAGCCCAGTTTCTGTTACTGGGGACAATTTATTGGACGATTATTATTATTCCGATTGTACTCCTACCCATTCTACTTCTATGTTTAGGTTTAGGATGGTTTTTATCGTCTTTGGGTGTGTTTCTACGTGACAGTGGATATCTTGTTGGAATTGGAATAACCGCATTAATGTTTTTAAGTCCAATCTTTTACCCAGTTTCCGCCATACCGAAAGGAATGCGATATTTATACAATATCAATCCGCTTACGAATGTAATCGAGAATATTCGTCTCGTAGTGATCTGGGGACAAATGCCGGATTGGACTTCGTGCTTGATTGGAATTGTAATAGGATTGCTCATAGTCGTGTTAGGATATGTCTGGTTTCAAAGGACTAAAAAGATGTTTGCTGATATATTGTAATATGGTTTTGATTAAGGAGATTACTATGAATTCAGATGTGGCGATTTCAGTAGAAAATATAAGTAAGTGTTATAAAATTTATAATAAACCTCAAGACCGTCTAAAACAGGGTCTATTTCGAGGGCGCAAGTACTATAGAGAGTTCTGGGCTTTAAGAAATGTTTCTTTCGAAGTGAAGAAGGGAGAAACAATTGGAATCGTAGGTAAAAATGGTTCGGGAAAAAGTACATTACTTCAGATCATAGCAAAGACTCTTGCTCCAACAAGCGGCAATATTAAGGTGAACGGCAGAGTCGCTGCACTTTTAGAACTTGGGAGTGGATTTAATCCTGAATTTACAGGGAGAGACAATATTTATTTGAACGGATCCATTCTCGGATTTTCTCAAGAAGAGATGGATGATTTGTATAATAGTATTGTTTCCTTTGCGGATATAGGTGATTTTATTGACCAACCTGTAAAAACCTATTCAAGCGGCATGACAGTAAGATTGGCTTTTGCCGTGCAAGTTATGGTTCCCAAGGAGATATTAATCGTCGATGAGGCGCTTGCTGTAGGGGATGAATTATTTCAGCGAAAGTGTTATGCAAAATTAGAGGAATTTAAGCAACAGGGAGGAACGGTCCTTTTTGTTTCTCACTCAGGCAGTACGGTTGTTCAACTTTGTGATAGAGCTGTATTTATAGATGGTGGTGAATGCTTGTTAGTGGGATTGAGTAAACGGGTTGTGAATTTATATCAAAAATTTATTCACGCACCAATAGAGAAAAAACAACAATTACGAGATGAAATAAAATCAATATTGAGTTCTACAAACCTTCAAAGTGATTCCTTCGAAGTGGAAGGGAATAAAATTTCTATAATAGATCAACCTTCAAGTATGATTGAACTAGAAGCGGCATATGATCCTCACTTTATTTTTCAAGGTACTATCTATGAGTCAAAAGGGGCCAATATTGTCTCTTGTGAAATATTGGATTCAAGCGCTAAGAAAGTGAATCTATTGGTTTCGAGGGAAACATATACTTGGACTTACTTGGTAGAATTCCAAAAAAGTTTCAACGATGTACAGTTCGGAATGCTTATTAAAAGTGAAAGTGGTTTGGAACTAGGAGGAGCAGTTTCTTCATGGCTGGGAAAAGGACTCCTTATTAAAGAAAACACACTTGTTAAAGTCGAATTTAACTTCACTGCAAATTTATTGCCTGGAAGTTATTTTTTGAACTGTGGTGTTATGGATGATTCTGGAACATACATCACAAGAGCCGTAGATATGTATGCTTTTAAAGTGCTTCATAGAGAAGGGTTGTTGGGTACAGCAATCGTTGATTTCCATATTGAGAATAAAATAACGATTTCAGATCTAGAAAATGAAATAAATGTGTAAAGGAGGGAATTCTCTCATGAGGACACAAGTTGTATGTATACTTGGAATGCATCGTAGCGGTACTTCATTAATTACAAGAGCAGTAAAATCTCTGGGTGTATATCTAGGCGAAGATCAAGACTTTGTTGATGCTAATTTTGATAATCCAGAAGGTTTTTGGGAGCGCAAAGATGTCATCTTGCTAAATGAGAGAATTCTTAGTTTATTGGGCGCAACATGGGATACTACTGCGACCTTACCAGATGATTGGTGGGAATCAGAGGAGATAGCTTTATTTCATGAGGAGATGCAAACAATCATCCGTGAGCAATTTCATACCCGACTGATTTGGGGCTGGAAAGACCCACGCACCTGTTTAACGATCCCATTATGGATAAGTGTGTTATCAAAAATGGAAGTTGAATTGAAATTTATTATACCAATCAGAAATCCTGTTGATGTTGCATCATCGTTGGAAAAGCGTAACAATATGAAATTTGAGAATGCAATGGGTATGTGGAATTTGCATACTCTTTCAGCTCTTTATTATACTTCAAATTTTCAAAGAATAATCGTGAATTATGATCGGTTTATTGAGGAGCCGACATTACAAATAAATCGTCTTGCATCATTTTTGGGGATACAACAATCATATGATTTCGAAAGAATAGCTAATGAAATTGTAAACCTTGACTTGCGTCATAAAAAAACAAACTTACAAGAATTAATTTTATTAAATGAAAGTGGCCGTGTTCAAAGATCATTAGTTGAAATCTATTCTTTGTGTTTGGAATTATCCAAAAAAATGGATTGGAAAGTGTCGAATGAAATAGAAAAATCGATCGGGGAATTATATAAGGATCTTCGACACTGGTCTAAAATGATATCACCTATTTTTGTAAATCAAAAAATCAAAATGCAATTATTTTGGAAACAGATTGATGAAGATAACTTCACAGAAGAAAAGTCACAAACTTACAGCATTGATGCTGATGGTCACTTCTATACTTACATTATGAGGTTAACCCCTAATTGTAATAATCAATTAAGGTTAGATCCTACAAATAGAGAGTGCTGGGTTTCGATTAAAAAATTGTGTTTTGTTAATTCAACCGGCTATCACCTTGATTTATTACAAAACAATCATCTGTATGATGGACAAGGTATTGTTAGAGTAGAGAACAATGGGGAAACCTTTGATTTAATATGTACATGTAATGACCCACAACTATTAATTCAACTACCTTCAGAAATTACAAACTCTGGAGGGGAATTAATTTTAGAGATGGCAGTTAAAGAAGAAATTTATGAAATCATGAATAACAATATATTCGAAAAAAGTATTAGATCACTTGAAACTAAAATTATGGAACAAACGAATGCGAATGATTTTTCTATACTTGATAAGTTTAGACAATTAGAATCGAATATTTTGAATCAAATTACCGGGAATAATAATTCATTAATGGATAAGATTGTTCAATTAGAATCCAAATTAGTGGAACAAACGGTATCACTTGAATTAGCGAATAAAGCAATAGAAAAAATTCAATCAACAAAGTTATGGAGACTAATAAGGAAACTAAAACTGTAAGATTGAAATATAAAATAGTAGGTTTGAGGTGCTAATTTTGACTGAAAATAAAACAATAGTTTGGCAGAATCGTCTGATTGATCGAGTGAGTAGAAGCCGAATACTGGGTCATAATAGTTGTGTGATTTGGTTAACGGGACTATCTGGCTCAGGGAAATCAACGATAGCTACGAGCTTGGAAAATGAATTACACCATCAGGGTGTGCTTACGTATGTTCTTGATGGTGATAATATTAGACATGGATTAAATAACAATATAGGATTTAGTGAAGCCGATCGTAAAGAAAATATAAGACGAGTAGGAGAAGTATCTAAGTTATTTTGTGATGCGGGAGTTATTACGATTGTTGCATTAATATCTCCATTTGAGGAAGATCGTAATTCGGTTAGATCACAATTTTCAAATGGTGAATTTGTCGAAGTATTTGTGAAATGTCCACTTGTTGAATGTGAAAATCGAGATCCAAAGGGGCTTTATAAAAAAGTTCGGGAAGGTAAAATTCCCAACTTCACGGGTATTGATTCCCCGTATGAAGAACCCAAAAATCCAGAGTTAGTTCTTGAAACGAATACAATGTCTATTGAGGATTGTATAAAAAGATTGATTGATTATTTAGTGGAAAATCCGATAAATATATTCTCAATCAAGGAGAATAATACATGAGAAAGATACGTAGAAAAGCCAAGAGAGTACTTCGAACCGCGTATCACAGACTTCCATTCTCAGAACGTTCAAGAGAGAGTTTAAAAAATATTTTTTTCAAGTCTTTCCGCATTGTATTACGAAATACAGACAGTTACAAAACTTGGTACCGCTATGTGAATCAAAATCAACCTGTTAACCATACGCAAATAACAATTGATTCATCAACGAATAATCAGAGAGATAAGTATATTAACGACTTGTTATTTAGATCAAGCAGCAAATCGCCAGACTATGTGCCTTATTCAAATGAATCGATTAACGCAAAAGATTATGATGTGAAATTAATCGCATTTTATTTGCCGCAATTCCACCCTATTCCAGAAAATGATCAATGGTGGGGAACAGGCTTTACTGAGTGGACTAATGTTACTAAAGCTGTTCCCCAATATACGGGGCATTACCAACCTCATCTACCGGATGAGCTCGGATTCTACGATCTTCGACTTATAGAGATCATGAAACGTCAAGCTGAGTTGGCTAAACAATATGGCATTTATGGATTTTGTTTTTATCACTACTGGTTTACCGGTAAGCGATTATTGGAGAGACCTGTTGACCAATTGCTTGCCCATCCGGAGATTGACCTACCATTCTGTCTTTGTTGGGCCAATGAAAACTGGTCTCGAAGATGGGATGGAGAAGAGAATGACATTCTAATGGAACAGAAGTATTCAGAGGAAGATGATCTGAATTTTATTCAAGATCTAACTCGTTACCTTAAAGACCGACGGTACATCCGTATTAATGGGAAACCGGTGGTTATGGTATACAGGCCAGGTCTATTTCCTGATTTCAAGAAAACGGCCAAACAATGGCGTGAGTATTGTACCAAGGAAGGAATTGGAGAAATTCAGCTCCTAGGTGTATCTTGGAAGATTAACCATCCCGAAGACTATGGTTTGGATGGTCTGGTTGAATTTCCGCCGCATTCCATACATGAATATGGCTGTGAGTTGATCAATGATAGTATTGAGGTCGTGAACCCTAATTATAACGGGTTAATTTTCGATTATAAAAAGTATGTCGAAGAAGAAAACTATTTATTTGATACCGACTATAAACTGTATAAGGGCATTAGCCCAAGCTGGGACAACACCGCACGAAAGCCGAACAATGGGACTATTTACCATAATTCTTCGCCCCTACTGTATAAAAAATGGCTAAAAAATATAATTAGACATACAGTAGCAAACTTCTCGGATGACAAGGTTGTATTTGTAAATGCTTGGAACGAATGGGCCGAAGGCGCTCACTTGGAACCAGATCGTAAATTCGGCTATTCCTATCTTGAGGCGACCAAGGAGGCACTCCAGGAAACAAGTAAGGAATTTGAGAAAAACTTGATAATCGTCTCCCACAATGCACATTTCAATGGTGCTCAGTTGTTAGCTCTAAATATGGTAAAAGCACTAAAAAAACATTTTGGTTATACCATCGAGATTATTCTTCAAGAAGGTGGAGTGTTATTAGAGGACTATAGAAAACTCGGGAATGTGACTTTGTTGTCGGAAGAGCATTGTCAAAAACAATTGGATTCAAAATTGTCGAAACTAGTAAAGAAAAATTTTCGATCAGCAATTTGCAACACTGTAATTACGGGAGATTTGGTTCAAAAATTAACGTTCAAAGGCATTAAAACAATATCACTTATACATGAACTACCTGGAGTAATCAAGCAATATAATGCAGAAGAGAAGGCTCGAGACATAGCTAAGTATGCCTATAAGGTTGTTTTTCCTTCCAACTATGTCGGAGATAAATTCAATCAAGTCGTTATGGTTGATGATTCTAAGAAAGTCATACATCCTCAAGGGTTATATAAATCCAATAAGTATAAGGGCAAAGAGGATTCCGCCCGCAAAGAGCTTAGAGCATTATTAGGTTTATCTGAGAATACTCGAATAGTCCTCGGAGTAGGTTATGCCGATTGGCGTAAAGGAATTGACTTATTCTGTGAAGTAGCGTCTCGTGTAACTAATAGCAATTCTGATGTCGTATCTATTTGGGTAGGAAATCGAGACCCCTATGCCCTCTCTGATATTAAAGATGAACTTATAGAAAGCGTCATATTTATAGAAGCAACGACTGAAGTTGATTTGTATTATGCGGGTGCCGATGTGTACTTGTTAACCTCGAGAGAAGATCCATTTCCTTCGGTAGTAATGGAATCGATGAACGTAGGAGTTCCTGTAATCGGATTCAAGGATGCCGGAGGCTTCGGGGATATTGTAACAGAGACTACAGGTCGATTAGTGGATCATTCAGATACGAACCACATGGCAATAGCTGTGCAGGAACTCCTTGAAGATAATGATCAAAGGGTATTGAAAGGTAATGCAGGACGTGAACTAATTGAAAATCAATTTTACTTTTTGAACTATTTGTATGAGTTGCTGGAATTGTGCGGTCATTCTTTCAAAAAGATAAGCGCAGTCATTCCGAACTACAATTATGCCCATTATTTACCTGAGCGATTGAATTCGATACTCAACCAGACTTATCCCATTTATGAGTTGGTTGTTCTGGATGACGGCTCAAAAGATACTAGCTGTCAAGTGATTGATAGTTATCCTTTCGATTCTAAACTAAAGGTTAAAAAATTGTATAACGAGAAAAACTCCGGCTCTGTTTTTCGACAATGGGCTAACGGCGTTGCCAGTGCAAATGGAGATTACATTTGGATCGCAGAAGCTGATGATCTATCTGCTTTGAATTTTTTAGAAGAGGTTGTACAAGGATTTGAAATGGATGAACAAGTCGTATTAAGTTATTCGCAATCCAAGCAGATGTCGGAAAATGGGGATATTCTGTCGAATTCTTACTTAGACTATACAAGAAATTTGGACCCCGATAAGTGGAGTAAACCACATATTGAAATGGGATTAGTAGAAATACAGGAAGTATTATCAATAAAGAACTCCATACCCAACGTTTCAGGTATCTTATTTAAAAAAATTGAAATCCCAGATGAATTATTAGAAGAGTTAGTGAGTTACAAGATTGCAGGAGATTGGCGATTCTATGTATGGCTCTTGCAGCACGGCAAACTATTTTTTACTAATAAATCTCTTAATTATCACAGGCGACATACGAATAGTGTGACCAAAAGTGAAAATAAGCTGCTCCATTATAATGAAGTGATTAGAATGCAAGAGTTTGTGAAAGTAAATTTCGAAATGAGTAATGAGTCGATAACAAAAGCAAATGAATATCGGGTATATTTACAACAATATTTAGGAGTAAAAGATTGTTAAGTGGAGGATTTATTGTTATTTCATGTTCTCAGTAGTCGTGCTCATTTGTCAGTTGAGCGTTTGACCCCCTACTTGTTAATTTCCTCTGGGTTGGCTTGAATTCTTATGCGTGTCCGCGAAGGAGGCGATTGAGCTGGCTATTTTATCGCTCTATCAATTGATGAGGCAGATAACCTAACCCAGAGGTTGCGTAGGCTTCTCACCAAAGCTTCAAGCATGCTTTGGATGACTTTAAATTGAAGCCTGCTATCACAAAGATTTCTTTCTTTTAGCGTCGTGCTTTCCTGGTGCATTTTCACGGCAGTTAGCTTAAAGGAAGGTGTATAAGTGAATTCAAAGTGATATCTTTCTGGCAAAGTTCATTTTTATCTTTCCAAAGCATCTTCAAATATATTTATATTCCTACCAACAATTATTATGGTAAATTAAATCTTCGCTTTTGGATGTTTTATATAACATAGACGATGGCAATTATTAATCGTATAATTTATGGATAGCGATAATTGACGAAAAAGAGATAGGCTGCATGAAAATCATGACGATTTTTAGCGCAGTATCCTTTTTAATATATAAGGTAGGGTGTGCAGATGTTACTTAAAGGAATGAAATCCATCACATGGTTCGTAATTCTTAGTTTGCCGATTGGGTTATACTTTTTCTTGTTAAATATGTACACCCCTTTTTGGAACGATGAGTATAACAACAATTTTGTTTATGGGACATTGAATAATATTTCTAATATCTCTGAAATATTTGAAAACCAAGTTCTACTGTATAGATGGTGGACAGGTAGAGTTGTATCTTCTTTTTTTATCTCTGTACAAATGTACATTGGCAAAGATATATTCAACATTCTTAACACGATCGTATTTTTATTATTGCTTTCTCTTTTGACTTGTTTTCATAGGTCATCTGAACAGACTAATAAAAGCTTCTATTTCATTCTTCCGTCGCTGATACTATTATGGTTCGGTGTCCCTGTTTTTGGAGAAACCGTTACTTGGATGACGGGTGCACTCGTTTATTTGTGGGTGTCCGTTCCAACAATGCTTTTTGTGTTATTAATTTTAAAAAATGTAATAGACGGTAGGCATTTTGGAAAAGCGTCTAAAATGGCAGTCGTTATACTGGGGTTTATCGCAGGTAATTCCTTAGAAAATTTTGGTTCGGCAATAATCGCGTTTATGATTCTCGGATTTTTTTACCAAAAGGTAATTATTAAACAAAAGATAACAATATTTTATAACGCTTCCTTTTTGAGCGTTTTAGCAGGTTTTTGTTTATTGGTTTTTTCGCCTGGGAACCAAAACAGGTTAAACAATTCACCGTTTAAAGCTGACACAAAGACGATGCTGATCAATTATGTGCATTCCTTTAATGCCGTATTGTCGGAGCAAAAGGTACTAGTCATTGTCTTTATCTCTTTGCTGATAGTTACGGTAGTAGGCTTATGGGTTGGAAAGAATAAATGGAACAACAAAAGCAAAAAATCTTTTCTCGTTGCTCTTGTGCTTTTTTCTCTTGGATTTATAACTTTCTTATCTATGATTGTATCTCCGGAGTTTCCTTTGCGAGCTTCTTTCCCAGGGGCTATGTTTTTGATTGCTGCGAACATTACTTTGCTTTCTATGATCTATAACATTTTTACTTATAAGATGGTTTCCGGCATCATTATTTCTCTTTGTTCTTTGCTTATTCTGATTCCGTCCATGAGAGAAGTCTATAAAGATTATCATAATCTTGCCCAGACCTCATCAAAGCGAATTGAATTGATTAAAGTATCTCAGCAAGAAGAAATTAAAGATGTTTATTTACCTGCGCTGAATGTTAATGGCAGTAGATTTATGTATGTAAGAGATCTGTTGACCGGCCCGAATGAAGATCAAAACCGGTCACTTGCCAAATATTACGGATTTAACAGTGTGAAGTTACAATCCGCAATGGAGATTATTGTTCAGTTTGACTCAAATACATTGGATTTTTATCAAGTATTTTATAAGAAATTTAAGTCAGATCCCCCGGAATTCCTCAAGACGTCTTACAATGGTTTTGTTACTAACCAAGCATTCTTTGGGACCGATTCGGAACATATCGAATATTTAAGAATCGATCCCGGCACCACACCTGGAATAAAAATTATTAAATCCATAGAATTTATCAAAAGGGGTAAGAAAGTTACTTTATATCCAGAAGAACTAATAAAAATGATTCAGTCAAAGGGACAAATCGGTAATATCCGGTTGACGGAAAAAGGTCTCGAGTTGGAATCTTTGGGTAATGATCCGTGGTTTGAGTTGACCGGTTTGGATAGTTATATTAAGGATGAAGAAGATTACATTAAACTAAATATTGATGGGCGAAATACTTACGGCTATCAAATGTTTTTTGATATGGGGAACGGTTTTAATGAGCAGGAGTCTGTAACACAAAATTTGCAGGATATCCAACCAGAAATGGATAGTATTTATTCTCTAAAGTTTCCTTTACCAAACCCATCAGAAATAAGAAGTATACGTTTAGATCCTGGCAATAGTGAACAGCATGTTAGCATTCATTCCCTGACTATTAAAGTAGGTGACAAGGAAAAGTCCTACCAAGGAAAAGCTTTGATAGATCTATTAGTTCCGTTTACTCAAATAAAGGCAATAACTTTGGATACAGATGGGTTTGTTGAGGTTCTTACTAATGGGGACGACCCTCAGTTAATTGTGAAAAATATTGAAGGCATTTTGACTAAAGGAACCGAAAAATCATGATTAGGAATGTGGCGGTACTTCTTTCCACCTTTAATGGAGAGCTATATCTGGAACAATTTTTCAATTCATTGCTAGACCAATCGTATCAACAATTTATTGTGCTAATCAGGGACGATGGATCGGTCGACGAAACGACGAATATTATTAACAAATTTGTATCCGAAAACGATAATTTTTACTTAATTGAAGGTTCTAACAATAAAGGGAGCAAATTAAGCTTCGGGACTTTGTTGGAATATTGCAACCAAAATTTTCATGAAGTTGAATATTTTATGTTTGCAGATCAAGATGATGTATGGTTGCCTGATAAAGTTAAATGGACATTTGAAAAAATGATATTCTTCGAAGAAAAGGAAGGGGATTTACCGATTCTGATTCATACCGACCTTTTGGTTACTGATCCAGAGCTAAATATAATTTCGAAATCATTTTGGGCTTACCAAAATTTAGACCCAAGATTTACAGAAATTAATAGGTTGCTCGTGCAAAATGTTGTAACAGGTTGCACGATGATGATCAATAAAAGGCTCGCAAGCTTAAGCCTTCCCATACCAAGCACCTCGATAATGCATGATTGGTGGATTAGTTTGGTTGCTAGTCTTTTTGGAAAGATTGGATACTTAAATACACCGACCATACTTTATAGGCAGCATTTTTCAAACCATGTCGGGGCAACTCACTATACACTCAAAAATATACTTCGCAAGTTTTTTTCACAACCTTACAGTTTGGAGAAAAATGTTCTCCAGTGTGAAGAGTTCTATCATGTTTATAGTAAAGTAATGAATGAACAAACGAAAAAAATGTTCATTAAATTTATTAGATTACAAAATTCCAATAAGGTAATATCTGTTTTTCTTGTTTTCAAATGGAAGTTTTATAAAGCTGGAATCAGTAGAAATATTGGATTCGTAATAAAATTATTAATGAAGAAATCGGTAGTATAAGTACTAGCGATTATATTATTTTGGGGGAATCCTCGGTGTATAGGTCAATGTTGGATAGTAGATGCATTCAAATTGATGAGTTGGGAGATGAAAGAGGTCTCCTAGCCGTTCTAGAGGCTAACAAGATAATTCCTTTTGGATTCGAAAGAGTTTTTTATATCTATGGAACCAAAGAAAATGTTCGTCGGGGATATCATGCTCATTATAAGACGAGACAAGTCTTGATCGCCGTATCTGGATCATGCAAAGTCTATTTGGACAATATTAAGCGCAAAGATGACATTACTTTGGATTCGCCAACCAAGGTACTTATCTTGGAACCAAACGATTGGCACGAAATGTATAACTTTTCTTCTGACTGTGTCCTATTGGTTTTGGCTTCCCATTTGTATGACCCTCAGGATTACATCAAAGACTATAACCGCTTTATTGAAGTGTACGCATAACATTTTCCAAAGGAGCAGGGTATGGAGAATTACTTTAAACATCCTAACGCGTTGGTTGAATCCACGCACATTGGTAAAGATACTCGTGTATGGGCATTTGCGCATATATTGCCGGGAGCCGTTATTGGGGAAAATTGCAATATAAACGACCACACTTTCATTGAGAACGATGTAGTAATTGGAAACAATGTAACAGTTAAATCAGGTGTTTATATTTGGGACGGTATTCGAATCGAGGATAACGTATTCTTAGGCCCTAATGCAACGTTTACCAATGATCTTAGGCCAAGGTCCAAACAATACCCCGAAAAATTTGCTGAAACATATATAAGAAATGGAGCATCGATTGGTGCGAACGCAACCATTATTGCCGGAATTGAAATTGGAGAGTTCGCGATGATTGGAGCAGGGGCTGTCGTAACCCGAGATGTGCCGGATCAAACGCTATGGTACGGGAATCCCGCCAAGTTCAAAGGGTATGTATGCAAGTGCGGAGAAAAATTAAGTCAGGACAAGATGTGTTTAAGGTGCAACAAGAAGTATGAACTTATTAACGAGAAGATAGGAGAATTGTCATGATTCCCTTTCTCGATTTGAAGCAAATCAATCTTCAATATGAAAAAGAAATTAAAGAGAGTCTGAATCGGTTCCTTCATTCCGGTTGGTATATCCTTGGAAAAGAAGTGGAGAATTTTGAAAGTGAGTTTGCCTACTATTGTGGGACCAAACATTGTATAGGGGTTGCCAATGGGTTGGATGCTCTTTCTCTCATTTTAAAAGCCTATGACATAGGACCAGGTGACGAAGTGATTGTACCATCAAACACCTATATCGCCTCCATATTGGCTATTTCGTCGGTGGGAGCAACACCATTACTAGTTGAACCTAATTTACTTACCTACAATATTGATCCACAGAAAATTGAGAATGTGATTACTCCTAATACGAAGGCCATCCTTGTTGTTCATCTATATGGGCAGACGTGCGATATGCAACCTATTCAAGAAATCGCAAATCGACATGGTTTGAAAATTGTTGAGGATTGCGCTCAATCCCATGGAGCGATATATAATGGACTGCGTGCCGGGAATTTAGGCGATGCGGCGGGGTTTAGTTTCTATCCGGGCAAAAACCTAGGAGCTTTGGGGGATGCAGGAGCCATTACGACTAATGATGATCGAGTAGCCGAACAGCTACGAGCGCTACGAAATTACGGCTCTCATAAAAAGTACGAAAATATGTTCAAAGGCGTCAACAGCCGTCTGGATGAAATACATGCTGCTGTTCTGAGTGTCAAATTGAAGTGCTTAGATCAAGAGAATCAAAAGAGAAGAGAAATAGCGAATTTCTATCTGGAACATATCGATAATGCCAAAATTCAACTGCCTATCGTAGAAAATTCCCCAGACTCGCATGTTTGGCATTTGTTCGTGGTTCGCACAGAAAGTCGAGAAAGTCTTATCGCCCATTTAACCCAATTTAAGATTCAAGCGTTAATACACTATCCTATTCCACCTCATAAGCAAGAAGCCTATCAGGAATGGCAGGATCGTAATTACCCGTTATCTGAACTCATTCATCAGCAAGTGCTAAGTTTACCCATGAGTCCTGTAATGGATATTAATCAAGCTAAAGCAGTGGTGGATGCGATCAATGCCTACTAATAAACCGATATTCTCGATTGTCGTGCCGATCTATTATAATGAACTAAACATTCCTCATACTATTCCGAAATTACAAAACTTGCAAAGTTTACTTCCGGATTACGATCTTGAATTTGTATTTGTTGATGACGGCTCACAGGATCAATCCCTTAATCTTTTGTTAGAGGCTAGAAGTATGGATTCCCGCATCAAAGTCGTAAAGCTGAGTAAAAACTTCGGATCTATGTCGGCCATCCAAGCGGGCTTGACGGTTACAACAGGAGACTGTGTAGGTATCATTTCCGCAGATCTACAAGACCCGCCAGAATTGTTTGTCGATATGATTGATAAATGGAGAGCGGGAAGCAAAGTTGTGCTCGCTACACGCTCGGATCGAGAAGAATCGTTATCGCAAAAAGCTTTTTCAGGGACTTACTATTACTTAATGGACAAGTATGCTTTAAAAGGTTATCCATCCGGCGGGTTTGACTTTGTACTTGTTGACAAGCAAGTGGTGAAAGAATTGAATCAGATCAAAGAAAAAAATACGAATATTATGAGTCTGATCTTTTGGCTTGGACATAACCGCGACGTTGTTCCTTACGTTCGTCGGGAACGAAAAGTTGGAAAGTCCAGGTGGACTGTATCAAAGAAAGTGAAGTTATTCATCGACTCATTTGTAAGCTTCTCTTTCGCTCCGATTAGATTTATGTCGATTGTAGGATTCTTTACTGCATTCATTAGTTTTCTATACGGATTGTTTGTCATTATTAACGCCTTGATTGGAAATATCAAAATTCAGGGTTATACCTCCATAATTGCAATTGTTACTTTCTTGCTTGGCATGATCATGATGATGCTCGGCATTATTGGTGAGTATATGTGGAGGATTTTAGATGAGAGCAGGAATCGCCCGTCATATGTCATCGATGAAGTTTACGAATAGATTTGTAAAATTTATGCTGGTCGGTGCAATAAATACAGGGGTTACCTATGCAATCTATCTATTGCTTCTGCTCTTTGCTCCATACCTCTTGGCATATTCAATAGCTTACTTATTAGGAATAATCATTTCGTACGTATTGAATTCAAAACTCGTTTTTAAGGAATCGCTAGCTTGGAGCAAGTTTTTAAAATTTCCGCTGATCTATGTCATTCAGTATTTACTAAATACCGTTTTACTACTTCTGTCTGTAGATATTCTGAATATCAACGAGAAATTGGCCTTAGTCCTTTCCATCATGCTTACAACACCTATCACCTATTTGTTGAGTAAACGGGTTATCCAGTCCCAAAAATAAGTTATACAAGTGCGGTATATAAGGTAGTTATTCAAAAGGAGTTGTTCCTCATGAAAGGCATCATTCTTGCCGGTGGAACCGGATCTCGTCTATTTCCTTTAACCAAAGTAACAAATAAACACTTACTTCCTGTAGGTAAATACCCGATGATCTTTCACGCCGTAGCCAAGTTGAAAGATGCCTGTATTACCGATATCTTAATCGTCACTGGTAAGGACCATATGGGGGACGTTGTTAACCTGCTCGGAAGTGGATATGAGATGGGCGTTACGTTTACGTATAAAGTTCAGGATGAAGCAGGAGGTATTGCTCAAGCGCTTGGATTAGCGGAGCATTTTGTCGGGAACGATTCAATGGTTGTCATCTTAGGCGATAATGTATTCTCGGATAGCATCGCTTCTTATGTGGAGAGCTTCGGGAAAATGAACAAAGGCGCAAAGATTCTTCTGCAAGAAGTGCCTGATCCGAAGAGATATGGCGTACCAGAGCTGAAGGGTGACCAAATTGTATCTATTGAAGAGAAACCTAGTCATCCGAAGAGTCACTATGCCGTTACTGGCATTTATATGTTTGATGCGAACGTGTTTAATATCATTCGGACATTGAAGCCGTCCGGTCGTGGTGAATTGGAAATCACAGATGTAAATAATACATATATAGCTGCTGGTGAACTGAAGTATGATATATTGCAAGGTTGGTGGACAGATGCCGGAACTCATACCTCACTTACACACGCCAATGAGCTGGCTAAGGACTTGTTATTCGGAGAAGAATTTGGAAAATTGAAACTGTGATATGAGATGGGAGCAAAGAAATGAAGGTCACAGCCACTAAGCTGCACGGTATAAAATTGATCGATTCAACCGTATTCGGGGATCATCGAGGATTCTTCATGGAATCCTACAATTCCCGTGTATTCGCTGAGAATGGTATCGATTGCGTATTCATACAGGACAACCATTCCTTATCTGCGGAAGCGGGAGTGCTGAGAGGGCTTCATTATCAATTGAACCCTAAAGCCCAATCCAAGCTTGTACGTGTTGCTGCTGGAGCGATTTACGACGTTGTAGTGGATATTCGTCAAGGATCACCTACATTTGGACAGTGGGAAGGGTTTATACTATCTTCCTCTAATAAGCGTCAATTGTTCGTTCCTAAGGGATTCGCACATGGATTTTGCACATTAGCGCCTCATACGGAAGTGTTATATAAAGTAGACGAGTACTATTCACCGGAACATGACCGCGGAATCGCTTGGAATGACCCTGCACTTGATATTAACTGGCCACTGCTTCAACCGGTACTCTCCGACAAAGATACCAGAAATCCTGTCTTAGCCAATGCAGAAATCAATTTCGTATACAAAGGATGAAAAATAGAATGAAATTACTCGTTACTGGCGGAGCTGGATTTATCGGTAGCAACTTTGTTCACTATATGCTGCGGGAACATCCCCAAGATGAGATTATTAATGTCGACAGTTTGACTTATGCAGGCAACTTGGAGAATCTACGTTCGGTCGATTCAAATCTGAATTATCGATTCGTCAAAGCCGATATTACGGATCGCGCTGCATTGGAACCGCTGTTTCAAGACGGCGTCGATGTGGTTGTTAATTTTGCAGCGGAGTCTCACGTAGACCGAAGTATATTGGAACCTGACGTTTTCGTACGTACGAATATTATGGGGACACAAACACTGCTCGATTTGACTAAAAAATACGGTATAACTAAATTCGTTCAAGTATCCACCGATGAAGTATATGGAACATTGGGCGACACGGGGCTGTTTACGGAAGAGACCCCACTGCAGGCAAATAGCCCGTATTCAGCTAGTAAGGCCGGTGCCGATCTGCTGGTGCGTGCTTATCACGAGACTTTCGGGCTTCATGTGAACATCACCCGTTGTTCGAATAATTACGGACCTTATCAGTTTCCTGAGAAGCTTATTCCACTCATGATTCAGAATGCACTATCAGATAAATCGCTTCCAGTATACGGCGATGGGTTAAATGTGCGGGACTGGTTATATGTCGAAGATCACTGCAGCGCAATCGATCTCGTTATCAGAAAAGGTCGAAGTGGTGAAGTATACAATATCGGTGGCAACAATGAACGTAACAATATTCATGTCGTGAAGACGATTTTGCAAGAATTGAACAAGCCGGAAACGCTGATTAGATATGTACAAGATCGCTTAGGCCACGATCGCCGTTACGCAATCGACGCAACGAAAATCCGTAACGAACTAGGCTGGAACCCGAAATACGATTATGAATCTGGTATTCGGGAGACGATCCGTTGGTATCTAAATAACCGTGGATGGATGGAAAAAGTCCATTCCGGAGTTTATCAGCAATGTTATGAAAAACAGTATGGGTAACGTTTTGGAGGGTTAAGATGCGCGAGGGAAAGATTACGCTGCTGGTAACAGGAGCAAACGGACAGTTGGGTCAAGAGCTGGTCAGACTTGGAGATGATCGGGTAAATATTGTTGGCTATGGTCGTGAGCAACTTGATGTGACGAACCTCTTGCAGTGCCGTGAAGCGGTTGCCGCAGTACGTCCTGACGCAATCATTCACGCAGGTGCATATACAGCTGTTGACAAAGCAGAATCCGAGCCGGACGAAGCTTATCGAATCAATGCGATCGGCACCCGTAATCTGACTCTTGCTGCGAATGAACAGGGGACCAAGCTTTGTTATATCAGTACGGACTATGTGTTCGATGGTACTGCATCCCTGCCCTATAACGAATACGACAACACCAATCCTCAATCCATCTACGGAAAGTCGAAGCGGGCTGGAGAAGTACTCTTGCAAAGCCTCTGTGATCATTATTTTATCGTAAGAACGTCCTGGGTATACGGCAAATACGGCAACAATTTCGTGAAAACGATGCTGAAATTGGCATCCGAACGTGATTCGGTGACGGTAGTTCATGACCAGATTGGATCGCCGACATACACTTATGATTTGGGTCGGTTTCTCATCGAGCTTGTTCAGACGGAAGCGTACGGCATATATCACGCATCTAATACAGGGACCTGCACATGGTACGAATTTGCTCGTGCGATCTTTGAAGAGAGCGGCTTGTCGGTGCGGACGGAGCCATGTACGACTGAACAATTTTCTCGAACGACGCCTCGTCCCGCTTATTCGGTAATGGATCATTCCGCCATTCGTCAGAATGGACTAACAGATCTACGGCCATGGCGTGAAGGGCTGAAAGCCTTTTTAAAGGAAAGTAACACATGAATCGCTTGCAAAGGAAGCCAACTGTAACCGCATGTATCGTGACTTTTGGTGTTTGGTAAATCAGTCTAATTTGGATGATCATTTAAAATCTCTCCATTAACATTGCGGCTATATTCCGGTAACATCATTGTGAAATTAGGTATTCGTGGACAAGGGCTAAATCTTACCAGGATCTGTATCCGACGCAACTTTCCCAAAATGATTTGCGTACAAGAGGATAGAGATGTCGAAATGGGAGTGAAGAGCTTGAAAATGTCGAAGAAGTGGGCGGTTTGGGGAGCAATCACATTATTGGGGCTAACCGTTGGAACAGCAGGAATAATGTCGACAGCAATGGCCGATTCCGCTTCCACCCCTGGCTCCGTAGACGACCCAATCGTCACCAAAGGCTACGTAGACGGAGCGATCAGCACGCTGGTGCAACAAGAAATCGCGAAGCAAGTTCCTTCTGCTGGAGGTGGTGGTTCGTCGAAGTTGGAAACGGTAGCCGTCGATCCGGGCAAGAAGCTGATCGTCGACGATGGTGGAGAGATCATCGTGCGAACGGGGAAAGCCGTTGCTTATAGCTCGGACGCAAACGGACTGTCGGATCTGACGGAGGGACTCGATGTGAAGCCTGGTAAGGCGATCGTCAACAATCACTTGATCTTGAACCCGAGAGGTCAACGAGGCGTTCAGCCGGATCCGAATCAGACGAAAGGCCTTATCGTACTCGTGCGCGGGGCGTACAAACTGCAATAGCAATTATAATTTATTAGGAGCTGTCGGCGGAGACGCCGGTAGCTCCTTTTTACTTTTTCGGAATGTATAGTACAGCTCATACCTAAGAGCAACAACATATGGGAATATACATATACAATGCCATGAAGGCAAATGGACATTGTAGGGTGATCCGACACTGAAAGCAGACTGCAGGGCGTAAAACTGATCGAATCGATCGTTCATGGAGATGACAGAGGATTTTTCTTGGAAAGTTACCATGCCGAACGTTATACCTCTCAAGGGATTCCGCAACATTTTGTGCAGGACAATCATTCGTTATCCAAAGATGTGGGCGTACTCAGAGATCTTCATTATCAACTCGAGCCTAAAGCACAGAGTAAGCTTGTGAGGGTGACGGCGGGGGCAATCTGGGATGTCGTCGTCGACATTCGTCAAGGTTCTCCAACTTACGGGCAATGGGAAGGCTTTGAACTTAGCGCATCCAACAAGAGGCAGTAGCTCGTGCCACAAGGCTTCGCCCACGGATTCTGTACGTTGGAATGCAATACGGAAGTTCAATACAAGGTGGATTGTATATATTCTTTGGCGCATGATAAAGGAATCGCGTGGGACGATGCGGCGATTGCGATCAAGTGGCCGACATTAACGCCGATACTATCGCAGAAAGATGCGAATCATCCGACATTAGAGAATGCGGAAAACAATTTTATTTACTGGATAGGGTGATGGCATGAAATTGCTTGTTACGGGTGGGTCAGGCTTCATTGGAAGCAACTTCGTGCGATACATGCTTAATAAGCATTCTCATTATCGCGTGGTTAACGTGGATCTGCTGACATACGCCGGGAATCAGGATAACCTGACGGATATTCAGCAATCGGAGCATTATCGATTCGTGCGCGCGGATATCGCAGACTTGAACGCGATGGAATCCCTAATCGGCGAAGGCTTCGATGCGATCGTGAATTTCGCGGCGGAGTCGCATGTAGACCGTAGCATCTCTAATCCCGGTATTTTCGTTCAGACGAACGTGACCGGTACTCAAGTGTTATTGGATCTCGCGCGGAAGTATCAGGTTAAGAAATACATTCAAGTGTCGACGGATGAGGTGTATGGGACATTGGGGGTGGAAGGACTCTTCAGCGAGAAGACTCCGCTTGCTCCGAACAGTCCGTATTCCGCAAGCAAGGCGGGAGCCGACTTGCTCGTACGTGCTTATCATGAGACTTATGGCATGAACGTAAATATCACGAGATGCTCGAACAACTACGGCCCGTATCAATTCCCGGAGAAGTTGATTCCTCTTATGATACGCAATGCCCTCGCAGACCAAACTTTGCCGGTATACGGAGACGGACAGAACGTGAGAGATTGGCTTCATGTGGAAGATCATTGCTCGGCCATCGATCTCGTGCTGCATCAAGGGCGTAGCGGGGAAGTCTATAATGTCGGGGGCAATAACGAAAGGACGAACATGCAAGTCGTCCGAACGGTATTGAATGAACTCGGAAAGCCGGAATCGCTCATCTCCTATGTAGAGGACCGTCTCGGTCACGATCGGCGCTACGCGATAGATGCGACGAAAATCCGTGAAGAGTTGGGATGGACGCCAAAATATAATTACGAGACGGGGATACGACAGACCGTTGCTTGGTATAGAGCGAATGGTGAGTGGATGCGTCGGATCGAGACGGGGGCTTATCGTCAATGAACGACGACGACTCGGAATTAACCATTTTAGTAACGGGCGGCGGCGGGCAGCTCGGGCAAGAATTCGTCGAAATGATACCGAACGGGTTGTGGATCGTCGTCCTGGATCGAACGCATCTCGATATTACCCATGCCGAACAGTGCAAAGAGGTTATATATCGTTACAAGCCGGATACCGTCATTCATGTGGCTGCTTATACGGCCGTTGACCGCGCTGAGGCTGAGCCTGAGACTGCCTGGTCGATAAATGTGGAAGGGACGCGTAACGTGGCGGAGGTGGCCGAGAGTGTTGGCGCTAAGCTGGTCTAGGTAAGTACGGACTATGTTTTCGACGGGAATGCCTCGCAGCCTTATGGTGAATACGATCAGACGGCACCGCGAACCGTATACGGCAGTACCAAGCTCGAAGGGGAAAAGATCGCCGCAGGCCTTCATTCGAGATATTTATTGCGAGGACTTCATGGGTATATGAACAATTCGGCAGTAATTTCGTGAAGACCATGCTGGAGCTGGGGGCAAAAGACGCGACAAATACGGCATCTGCCACGCGACGGGCGGGTTCTTGCTCTTGGTATGAATTTGCCCTGGCTATTTTCGCGGAAGCGGGGATGGATCATGTGAAGTTGTCGCCATGCTCGACGGAACAATTTCCGAGGCCGGCTCCCCGCCCCGCCTATTCGGTACTAGGTAACGATGCGTTGATGGCCGCCGGTTTGAAGCCGCTCCGACATTGGCGAGATGCGCTTAAGCACTTTATGGAACTAGAGCGAAAGAACGGGGGATAAATGCGGATTTCTGCTACATTTTGCCCCGCATCCCATTAAGACATACGCCTTGAACAAGGTGGTCCGGCGCACAATAAGGCCATCACATTCAAGGAGGCTCATCGATCATGGCTAGAAGGAGCAATAAGCTTGTCGTACCGGAATGCGCAAACGCGTTGAAGCAGATGAAATACGAGATCGCATCGGAGCTCGGAGTTCCCGCATTTGCGAGCGGAGGCGGCGAGGATACGGAATTCGCGGGAGAATTGGGCAGTATCCCTTCGTCCGGATACGGCGAAGCGTATTTGGGCAACCTGTCTTCGAGGGAAGCGGGATCGCTGGGCGGAGGAATCACGAAACGGCTCATTCAGCAAGCGCAACAAACCCTTATATAGGTTTGGGAATAGGCTCCGGATTTATTGACACCCCTCGACAATTCCGGTATTATTATTAATCGAAGGTTTAGCTTAGACAGCCTTTTCCTATGGGAAAAGGCTGATTTTATATGTGGGGGGCTGGACACTTTGTCGATCAAAGGACGGCATCTGTTCACATCCGAATCGGTCACTGAAGGCCATCCGGATAAAATTTGCGATCAAATCTCGGACGCGGTATTGGACGCGTTCCTGGAAGCGGACCCTTACGCGCGGGTTGCGTGCGAAGTATCCGTAGCGACTGGACTTGTACTCGTTATCGGCGAGATCACCAGCAAAGCCGATTATGTCGATATTTCGGCAATCGCTCGCCGTACGATTAAAGATATCGGATATACGCGCGCGAAGTACGGCTTCGACTCCAGCACTTGCGCGGTTCTGACGTCGTTGAACGAACAATCCGCCGATATCGCCCAAGGCGTTAACGCGGCGCTCGAGACGCGCGTCGGCAAAGACGTTCAGCAAGAGAACGAAGACATCGGCGCTGGCGACCAAGGCTTGATGTTCGGCTTCGCGACGAACGAGACGCCGGAATTAATGCCTCTTCCGATCGCGCTCGCTCACCGTCTGTCCCGCCGCTTGTCCGAGGTTCGCAAGAACGGCAAGCTCGGCTACCTTCGTCCGGACGGCAAGACGCAAGTAACGGTCGAATACATCGACGGCAAGCCTGTTCGTGTAGACGCAATCGTCGTCTCGACGCAGCACTCCGAAGAGATATCCCTGGAGCAAATCCAGAGCGACATTCGCGAGCACGTCATCTATCCGGAAGTTCCGAAGGAATGGCTGGATGACGAGACGAAATTCTTCATCAACCCGACGGGCCGTTTCGTTATCGGCGGACCTCAAGGCGATGCCGGCCTGACCGGACGGAAAATCATCGTCGACACGTACGGCGGGTACGCTCGTCACGGCGGCGGCGCATTCTCGGGCAAGGATCCGACGAAAGTCGACCGTTCCGCGGCTTATGCGGCTCGTTACGTCGCGAAGAACATTGTTGCTGCTGGTCTCGCCGACAAATGCGAAATTCAGCTCGCTTACGCGATTGGCGTAGCGAAGCCGGTATCGATTAACGTCGATACTTACGGCACGGGCAAAGTATCCGAAGAGGTGCTCGTCGAGCTCATCACGAGCAACTTCGACCTTCGTCCGGCGGGCATCATCAAGATGCTCGACCTGCGTCGCCCGATCTACCGCCAGACGGCGGCATACGGCCACTTCGGCCGTACGGACGTCGATCTTCCGTGGGAACGTCTCGATCGCGTGGAAGCGTTGAAACAAGGCGTTTTGGCGTAAGGGAATCGTTCGAAGATAAGATCAAGGAATAGAAGTAGCCCTCGCGGATGCGGGGGCTACTTTTTGTTTTTTCTTTTTCGGGCGTATGTCTGCCGAGAAAGAGATCTAAACGAATGGGAACGCTTGATCGTATTCGGAATTAAAGGTAAGATGAAATCGTACAATTGAATACCTTGAGTGGGCATGGTTTCCCTTCGGAAGGGGGTGAAGCCATGGAAGTAAAAGACGCGATACTCATCATGCTCGGATTCTCAACTTTTGTCATTGCTCTTTTAACCTACATTGCAAATAACTACAAGAGAAAGTAAAAACCCACCCCTAGGTTGCTCGCCGAAGGTGGGTTTTTGTGCCACTCATTAACTTGAAGGGGCATCCCATCCAAGCCAATTGTACAGGCCGGGTGTTACCAGCACTCGGCCTTTCTATTGTCATTTTAGCATATGCGATACAAGTAAAACAATGACAAAGCTAACTGTGAGAATGAACGATTTTCCTGGAATCGTTGGGAAATAAGTCCATCGACCCTAATAATCTTGCGCCCGAAAACCGAAATAAAAGGTACTACTGTGTTTATCGGGAGGGTTTCTTTTGCGTCTTCAACGGACTCTATCTATTACTTTGCTCATGGCGCTAGTTTTGCAGCTGTGGGTCGCGGGAGCGGCCGTGGCGGCACCGTCGGGACCCGTCGCCGTATCGACGTATCCGGCGGACAACCAGGCTAACGTACCGGCTAACGCCAAGCTACGGATCAAGTTCGACGAGAACGTCAGCAGGGGCGGCGGAACGATCGCGATCAAGAACGCGAGCACGAACGCATCCGTCGCGTTATATAACGTTGCCTCGGATTCCGTCAATATTACTTTTATTAGCTCGGATACGGTGGAGATTAATCCGGGTTCTACTCTTGTCGCAGGGCAAAACTACTACATAGAAATCAGCTCCAATGCGTTCTTGAACGGCGCGGGTGCGGGGTATGCCGGCATCTCGAATTCGACGACTTGGAATTTCGGCGTCATCGCGAGCGATGGAGCGTCCCCTTCTGTGGAAACGTATACGCCGGTATCGGGCGGAACGATAGCGGCGACGGGCGTGCTGAAATTGAAATTCAACGAAATCGTCACGACCGCTTCGGGCAGCATTCGCATTACCCGCGTGGATACGGGCGATACGCAAGTCGTCTCGGTATTATCCACGGAAGTCACGGGAAGCGGCATCGATGCGGGCGGCGGAAAAACGGAGATTTCCGTACAACCTAACACTCGCCTCGTATCGGGCAAAAACTATCAGGTGCAAATCGATGCCGGAGCGTTCGCGGATATCGTCGGTAATCCGACGACGGCGATCAGCTGGTCGTTCTCGACCGCTCCATCGGTCATTAACGTGTCTGCGACGGCGCCCGCCGACAATGCGTCCAATGTGCCGTCGACCGGGTTGCAGACGTCGATTTCTTTTGGCGCGACCACGATTTATAAAGGGACGACGGGTAAGATTTACTTGAAGAGAGTCAGCGATAATTATCCGGTAGACACGATCGACATGGCACTTACCCCTGGTCGTGTGACGGTATCGGGGGCATCCGCAACTTTCGATTTCGCGGGCAATGTGCTTGAGAAAAATAAGTCCTACTACATCATGATCGATCCGGGCGTCTTGAAAGACGGCACCAACAATCCTTACGAAGGCATCATTGACACGACGACGTGGAATTTTGCGACCGTAGTCGATGCGGATAACGTTCCGCCGGCCGCCACGGCCTTTACGCCGGTGGCAACGTCGACGACCTCCGCGATTAGCGGCAACTTGAGCATCGCTTTTAACGAGCCGGTGAAACCGGGTAGCGGAACGATTCTTATTCGCAACATCACTTCCAACACTATCTTCTGCTCGATTCCTGTCACGTCCGGGGCGGTAACGGGGGGCGGAACGAATACGATTACGATCTCTCCGTCGTCCGTATGCGGGAACTTTGTTAAAAACACGACCTATTCCGTGCAGATCGGATCGCAAGCGATTACTGACATGTCCAACAATGCATATGGCGGAATATCGAATGATAGTGTATGGTGGTTCAGAATCTCGTCGGATTCGACGGTGCCTGAGCTATTAAGCACGTCGCCTGTTCCGGGATCGAACAGCGTCAAGAGAGATGCCGTTCTATCCATGACGTTCGATGAACCTATTGCGCCGATCTCGATGAGCGATGGAGTATTGGCCACGATCTATCCGGTCATAGCAGGCGCCAAAGGATCTGGAATTTCGGCTGTGTTATGGACCGAAACGGATCCGCGCAAAGTATTCTTGGGCCCGGTAAGTGTAACGCCAGACCCGGTTGACCCGTCGTCGGTGATACTGACGCCGATCGATTTCTCGACGGCGACGACTTATATCGTTAACGTTCCGAACGATGCCGTCACGGACGTTGCCGGCAATCCATTCCCGGGCATCTTGAACGACTACCGATGGACTTTCCAGACGCTCGGATCGGATACGGCTGCGCCGATTCTCTCTAGCGCCGCGATGGACGGAAGCGCGATCGTCCTTACGTATAACGAAGATCTGGACGAGAGCATCCTGCCTTATCCGTCGAACTTCTACGTGACGGTGAATGAGGTGCCGCGCCAGGTCAACGGCGTCGCGATCAGCGGCAAGACGGTAAGACTGTCTCTTCAGTCCGGAGTAGCGGTTGGGCAGACGGTCAAGGTCGCCTATACGCGCGATTCGAGTATAAGCAGAATGGTTCAAGACTTGTCCGCCAATCCCGCGCCTTCTTTCGCGGCACGGGAAGTGACGAATACGCTCGACACGACGCTGGCGAAACCGCTCAGCGGCATCTTGAACGGCACGACGTTGACGTTGACGTTCAACAAAACGCTTGAGGCGCTTGCGAGCGGAGCTTCTTCGCAATTCGTCGTGAAGTTTAACGGAACCGCCCAAAGCGTAAGCGCCGCATCGGCTAGCGGCA
Organism: Cohnella suwonensis; assembly: GCF_042655365.1. NCBI lineage: Bacteria > Bacillati > Bacillota > Bacilli > Caryophanales > Paenibacillaceae > Cohnella > Cohnella suwonensis. Next base: position 106,139 of record NZ_JBHSMH010000041.1, read on the forward strand.
CGACGCTGACGTTAACGCTGCCGTACGCGGGAACGAACGTGCAATCCGTAAGCGTGAGTTACGTGCCGGGTTCGTATCCGTTAAGAGACTTGAGCGGCAATGCGGTTACGGGCTTCGCCGACTTCTTCGTTCAGAACGCCAACGACATTACTCCGCCGGTACTGGCTTCCGCAGCGGCCGCTGGTACGAAAGTGACGTTGACTTTTAACGAAGGCTTGGATCTGACGGCCATTCCATTGAAGTCGAGCTTCTCCATCTATAAGGGAGGCACGGCTGCAGTCATCTCTTCGGTGGCGGTAACGAATAACGCCGTCGAGCTTACGCTGGCTTCACAGTTAGAGACGGACGCGGTTCTCTACGTTTCCTATATTCCGAGCAGCCAAGGGATTAAAGATCTGGCAGGAAACGCTGCGGCGTCGATCAATAGCTACCGGATCGTCGCCGGCAACGCGGTCGCGGCTACGCTGTCCTCGGCGGTAGCGAAGTCCTCGATCATTACGCTAGCCTACAGCGCGGGGCTGAATACGACTTCGCAGCCTTACGTCTCGCAATACAATGTCAAAGTCGACGGAGCATTCGCGAGCATCGGCAGCCTAAGCGTCTCCGGCCAAGAAGTAAAGCTGACGCTGGCCGCGCCGATCAAAAAAGGGCAAACCGTCTCGTTAAGCTACATGAGCACGGGTATCCCGCTCAAGGACATGACGAATCAACCGGTTCCGGCTATTGCCGAGATGGCGGTCACGAACCAATCGTCCGATCTGGATAACGTTCCGGAATACTTGGAAGCCAATACATCCGGCGGGTTGCAATTCGTCAACGCCAAGGCGTCGTCGACGGGAAGCGGAACTTCGCCGACCGGGAAGTCGCTCGTGCGATACACGTTGGACGGGCCGAAGTTCTTGGCGGCGTACGACGTGTTCCGCCAAGGAACCGCGCAAACGCCGGTGTTGACGTTCAAAGTGCCGTCCACCGAGCTCGGAGCGCTTGTGGCCGTTCCTTTAACCGCAATCATGGATGCTTCTTCTAGAATTTCGAACGCGTCATTCCGAGTCGAATACGGAGAACTACAATTCGAATTGCCTCTGACGGCGATCAATTACAGCAAAGAGAATTATATGGCAGGCGGCAACATCGCGACTTCCTATTTGCAACTGAGCATCGAGAAGAACGCAAGCTCGCCGATCGTGAGCGCGATCAACGTCGCGGGCGCGCAAATGCTGGCGACGCCGGCCGACTTCTCGGCGGGTATTCTGTCGGGATCGAACTTGAGGACCATCGACTCGTTCGACCAGTACGTGAAGCGTAGTTTCGTCGTTTCCTCTTTATCCAACTCTTCGAACGTGGCTGTCGTGCGCTTGGATTCCGAAGCGAACGAATTGAACTACGTGCCGACGACGACCGAACCGGGCACGAACGGAGTGAAGGTGAATTTCTTCCGCAAAGGCAGCAGCACGTACGCGGTCGTCCGCAAGAGCGCGACGTTTACCGACATGATCAGCCACTGGGCAAGCAACGATGTGTTATCGCTAGCTTCGAAATTCGTCGTATCGGGCGATACGGCCAAAACGTTCTCGCCGGGCAAGAGCATTACGAGGGGAGATTTCGCGGAGTTCCTCGCTCGCGGCATCGGACTTACCGGGGATCGCAACGCGTCGACGAGGTATTCGGACGTCACGTCGGCGAACGCTAACGCCGCCTATATCGGTGCGGTCAGCAAGGCGGGAATCGTCGAGGGTGGTTCAGACGGGAAATTCAGGCCGAACGCCACGATTACTCGCGAGGAAATCGCGACAATGCTCGTTCGTGCGATGAATTACGTCGGCGTGCAGTCGAATCCGTCGACAAGCACTCTGAGTCAGTTCAAAGATAAAAGCAAAATCAGCAAATGGGCGCTCGATGGCATGGCGATCAACATTAATGCTGGCATTATCAAAGGGGCTACTCCTACGACCGTCAACCCGCAAAGCAACGCGACAAGAGCGGAAGCCGCGATCATGATCAAGCGGTTCCTCGAGTACGTGGACTTCCTATGAACCACCAGCAGCTGATAGCCAAAGGGCTGGAATGGCGGGGGACGACGCTTCGTTTCCCGTTCGATCCGGAACTGCCGGTGCTCTACGTCGGAAGCAAGATGTTCGCGTTACTCGGCCAGACGGATGGCTATGAAAGCATCAATCTGAAGGCGGATCCGGAGGAGGCGTGGCTGCTTCGGCAGCAATATCCTTCGGCCGTTCTTCCCGGCTACCATATGAACAAGAAACATTGGAACACGGTCGTGCTGAGCGGCGAGGTGCCGGAGGAGGAATTGCTTGCGATGCTCGAGCAATCTTACTTGCTGGCGAAGGGGAAGCTCACCAAGCGGGAGCGCGAGGAGATAGAATAGAAACGTAAGGAAGGCGGCCGAACGTGGCCGTCTTCTTTTACATTTTCATCAACGTTTCCCTCGTTATCTATGAAAATTCGTTCAGGCTTCCGATCATGTGTAACTTTTCCACCATTTGCGAGTCTAATAGAGTAGGTACTACATCGTATCGGATGGTTCGGGCGTTCCAATTCGCCTCGCGACTCCGATACTTTCGCAAAGCTTCTCCGAGTCGCGAAGGCATCGGAGACGTTTTTGCTTAGGAGCTGCGACGCTCCATGCCTAATCTAGAGAATTCCGGGAGAATGAAATGGCACAACATACACAACAGGTTCGTCCGAAAGGTTATCTTCTGATCGCCCCTTTACTAGCGGGTGCTCTCGTCTTGTCGTCGTCGTTGAACGGCGGGTTCGTCCCGCGTTCTTATGCCGCAACCGCGCTTACTTACCAACTAGTGAAACAAACGGACGCCATCGTGACGTCCGGCGTACGCGAATTGTCTTACGGATGGGTTCCGTCCGACGCGAAGCTGCCGACCGAGGCGATTCACGTCCTGCAGGTCGACCTTACTAATCCATATGTGAAGCTCGATGCGATGGGAGGCCCGAAAGGCAGCGTTACGGCGAAGCAGTCCGTCGGGGCGATGGCGAAGGAAACGGGGGCGGTAGCAGGCATTAACGGCGACGTGTTCCGGACGGGAATCTCGACCGAAGCCGTGCCGATGGGCGCGCAGATTACGTCGGGCAAGCTGCTCGTCAGCACGGAGCAATTGACCGGGATGTACGCGTTCGGCGTGACGAACGACGGCAAGCCGATGATCGACCAGTTTACGTTTACCGGTAAGGTAACGGCAGCGGACGGCACGACGTTCGCGTTGACCGGAATGAACAAGTCCGCGTACATGACGGAGCCTAACAAGGCATACAGCCACATGGATGCTCTGTACATCTACACGAACGCTTGGACGGCGCCGGAGCGACCGGTGAATAGCAGCACGAAACCGACCGAAGCGCTCGTCGTCGACGGCATCGTGACGGAAATTTCCGTCGGCACGCCGATCAAGACCGCGATTCCGGCCAACGGATACATCTTGCGCGGGCACGGCGACAAGACGGCGGCGGATTTCATCAAGACGCACCTGATCGTCGGCGAGCCCGTACAATCGGAATACGCGCTCCAATCGCTAACGAACGGCGCGACGTATGCGGAGAACGCGTTCCAGATGATGGTGAGCGGGCACACGCTTCTCGTCGACCAAGGCGTCGCTTCCGCCTTCACTCGGAACATCAACGGAGTCAGCGGTAGCGCGGATCGCGCCCGCACGGCGGTCGGCTATTCGCAAGACGGATCGACGGCTTACCTCGTCACCGTCGAGGAGAACGGCGGGCGCGAAGGCGTCACGTTGAAAGAGCTTCAGCAGATTCTGACCTCGCTCGGCGCATGGAAGGCGATCAACCTGGACGGCGGCGGGTCGACGACGATGGTGTCCCGACCGCTGGGCGAATTCCAGATCCAACTGTCGCATCCGACGTTCTACGGCACGACGCAGCGGCTCGTGACGAATGGAATCGGCGTCTACACGACCGCTCCCCAAGGGGAGCTGAAGGGCATTACGGCCAGCGGTCCGAGAACGCTATTCGTTGGCGGGCAAGCGAGCTATTCGCTGAAAGCGTACGATACGTACTACAATCCGCTCGATCCGATGGGCTTGGCGGCCGTCTGGCAGCTCGACAAGGCGATCGGAACGTTTAACGGCGGGACGCTGACGGCAACGAAGCCGGGCAAGGCGACGCTCAGCGTGTCCTCCGGGCAAGCGAGCGATAAGACGGCGATCGAAGTGATCGGCGAAGCTCAAATCTCTCAGTTGACCGTAGAGCCGAGCTCTCGGGTGCTTCGCCCGGGAGCGGTGATCAGCGTTCCCGTGAAGGCGACTCTATCGGACGGCAGACAGCTTTCCGTTCCGGCCGCGTCTATCAAATGGGAATTCCGCGGCTTCACGGGCAAAGCGGAAGGCGGCAAGATTACGGTAGACCAAGTGCAGAAGAACGCGACCGCCGGCTACGCGATCGCCAGATACGACGGTTACGGCACCGTCGCCGTTCTTGCGCCGGGCACGGAGAAAACATTAGAAGACTTCGAGAAAGCGACGTACAACGTCGGGTTCGCCGGCACGCCGGTAGAGACGGTCGGCACGACGACAATCTCGACGGGTATTCTCGGCAGAGAAAATTCCAAGGTTCTCGTTATGGACTACGACTTCACGAACGGTTCTGGCAAGCGTTACGCGAACGCGGTGTTGAACGACGGCAAAGGCATCTCGATCGCCGACACGCCGAACACGCTGACGCTCGACATCCTGGGCGACCAGAGCTCGAACTGGCTTCGCGCGGAGTTTACGGACGCGAAAGGAAAGACGGTCTACATCACGATCGCAGACAAGATCGATTGGTCGGGCTGGAAGAACGTACGCGTCGACCTGGCCGCGGGCGGGCTGACGGGGCAGTCGAAGCTGACGAAGCTGTACCTCGTCAACCAAGAGGAAGGTCAAGACGAGAGGGCGGTAACCGGCGAGCTGGCGTTCGACAATCTCGTATTGCAGTATCCGCCGGCTCAGATCGCGGTGCCGAAGCCGACGATCGTCATGACCGTCGGGAAGAAGGACGCGAAGGTCGACGGCAAGAAAGTTACGTTGCCGGGGGCGCCGTTCAACCGGGCGGGAACGAACTACGTGCCACTGCAATACATCGCCGCTAAGCTTGGCGCGATCTATCAATGGGATAACGCAGCGAAGAAGATTACCGCGCTCCGGGGCGACCGGATGCTCGAGTTGTGGGTCGGCAGCAGCAAGATGATTCTGAACGGCAAGCGCCTCGCGGCAACGGGTACGCCGATCCTCCTGAAGAACAACGTTTACGTTCCGGTTCGCGTCATTACGGAGCAACTCGGGATGAAAGTCGAATGGGACCCGAAAAAGAAAACCATTACAATTCATTAATTTAGAGCTTAAATCTACCAAACCCGCTCTATGAGCTCCCTGGATTTATGGTATGATGTAAGCATTGCTAGCAACAGCCGGGCGCCCTAGTGATTACAGGGCGCTCGGCTGATGCGCGGGCGCCGATTACGGATAGGGGAGTCGTATTCATGGATTATCATGTTGACCAAATAGACCGGGTAATCCAGAACGCGATATCCGTCATGGAGGACAGCAAGGTTCAAGTGTTCGAGATCTGCGAGGCTGCCCGCCGCGAGCTGCATTCTTTGACGTTCGAATTGGAAACGGTGCTTCGGGAAACATCGGAAACGATCGATAAGGTAGACGCGCTGGAGCGGGACTATCGGCTGGCCCGCATTCGCCTGACCGAGGTGAGCCGGGATTTCGTCCGCTACTCGGAGAAGGATATCAAGTCCGCCTACGAGAAAGCGACGCAGTTCCAGCTCGACCTGATGGTGTACCGGGAGAAGGAAGGTTATCTCAAGACGCGACGGGACGAACTCCAGAAGCGCGTGAAGAGCGTGGAGACATCCATCGAACGCGCGGATACGATCAACCTGCAGATGAGCGTCGTCCTGGATTATTTGTCCGGCGATCTCACCCAGGTGACCCGCATTCTCGAATCCGCCAAAAACCGTCAGATGATCGGACTCAAAATCATCCTCGCCCAAGAGGACGAACGCAAGCGGATTGCCCGCGAGATTCACGACGGTCCGGCGCAATCGCTGGCCAACCTCGTGCTTCGGACGGAGATCGCCGAACGGCTGCTCGATATGAAGGACTTGGAAGTGGTCCGAAACGAGCTGGTCGATCTGAAGTCGCAAATCCGCATCGGCCTGGAAGAGATTCGCAAAATCATTTTTAACCTTCGCCCGATGGCGTTGGACGATCTCGGGTTGGTCCCTACGCTTCGCAAATTCGTGCAGGATTTCGAGGAGAAGACGAGGGTCCGCACGGTGTTCGAGACGACGGGCAAGGAAAAGCGGCTGCCGAGCGCGATGGAAGCGGCGATGTTCAGGCTCGTTCAAGAAGGTTTCAATAACGCGCTGAAACACGCGCAATCTACATACGTTTCGCTGGATCTTTCCTTCAAGGAAACGACCGTTCAAATGCATATCGAAGACAACGGCGTCGGTTTCGTCGTAGACTCGATCGAGTCGCGGGCGAAATCCCATTCCCATTTCGGATTGATCGGCATGAAGGAACGGGTCGAGCTTCTGCAAGGGAAGTGGGAGATTCAATCCAAGCCGGGACACGGCACGAAAATCATCATCGACGTACCTATCAAAGCGGAGCCAGGAAAGGAGTTAATCGCACATGGAGAATAAAGTTGCGGTGCGTACGATCAAGGTGCTCCTTGCCGACGACCACCAGCTGTTCCGTGAAGGTCTGAAGCGCATCCTGAACATGGAAAACGACCTCGAGGTCATCGGGGAGTGCGGAGACGGCATTCAGGTGCTGGAATTCTGCAATCGCGAGAAACCGGACGTCGTCCTGCTCGACATCAACATGCCGACGGAGAACGGCGTCGTGGCGACCGAGCGCCTACGCGATATTTTTCCGGATATCAAAGTCATCATCCTCTCGATTCACGACGACGAGAGCTACGTGTTCGAGACCCTGCGCAAGGGCGCGTCGGGGTATCTCCTGAAGGACATGGAAGCGGAATCTTTGATCAACGCGATCCGCACGGTGGCCGACGGGCACGCGTACATCCATCCGAAAGTGACGGGCAAGCTGATCAACCAGCTTCGCCGGATGACGTATTTGGACGAGATCGGAGCGACTTCGGGCGCCGCGGCCAGCCGCGAGACGGTCACGAAGCTCATTCCGCGCAACAACAACCCGCTGACCCGCCGCGAAGCCGAAGTGCTGCGCCTGATGGCGGAAGGCAAAAGCAACAAAACGATCGGGGAGAATTTATTCATCAGCGAGAAAACGGTCAAAAACCACGTGAGCAGCATTCTGCAGAAGATGGAAGTGGACGATCGCACGCAAGCGGTCATCAACTCGATCAAGTACGGTTGGGTCACGTTGTAACATTCTAAGAAGAGGCGCCTTGGGTCGGATGTCGACCGGGGCGTTTTTTTGCGTTCGGCTGGGTTATTGCGGGAGGGCGTCTCAGTCGAGCCACTCCTAGCTAGCTTGCCCGTCAATCTGCCCATAAGCGCCAGAATGGCCGTTATACGTGCTATTCCGGTCCTAGTTAGGGCTGTTAACGGCCAAATGGGCGGTTAATCTGTCGAAACTCTTCTCGCCCGCCCTTCAAAGATGCGCATAAGCGTCAGAATGGCCGTTATGCGTGCTGTTCCGGTGCTAGTTAGGGCTGTTAACGTCCAAATGGGCGGTTAATCTGTCGAAACTCTTCTCGCCTGCCCGTCAAAACCGCCCATAAGCGCCAGAATGGCCGTTATGCGTGCTGTTCCGGCGCTGGTTGGGATAGTTAGCGGCCAAATGGGCGGTTAACATCAAATTTAACTCTCACAGGCCGAGCAAGTCCGCCGATACCGAGGTCGATATGCGGTAGGCACGGTTTCTAGTTGCGTTGGCGCGAGTCGGAACGATGAGGCCGAGTTCGGCAAGGGCGTGCAGGTGTTTGCGGGCTTTCCTGTCGCCGATGCCGAGCCGACGGCACAGATCGGGGATGGTCAGCGCGTCCATACCGCGAAGCCCTGCGCGCAAAATATCCCGTTCCTCTGCGCAAAGAGCGGATATACGGTTCGAATCCCGCTTGGATGCCCATCTCCCCATGAATTGCAACAGCAATTGCTGGCACATTCTCGGTCGTTCGTTAATGTCGTCGTAGGAAAACCGGATGATTTTCCAACCGTCCAGGATAAGGTGGTTTTGGCGCATGAGATGATCCGAGAATTGATCGCGACTGACGTCTTTGGCATGCGAGCGGTGGCCGTCAACCTCGACATTCAGTCTAAGGTAGGGCTCGAGAAAAGCGAAGTCGAGAAAGCGCGAGCCGTCTTTGAAATCGTTCACCTCATATTCGGGATGCAATCCGTCAAACGTTCCGAAAGCCGGCCAGCATATGTTTTGCAAAAGCATTTTTTCTCCGTGTCGATGTCCCTCGTTTAGTCTTCTGAGTCTCTCGCCTTGTCTTCGTTTGCGATGATACTCCAGAAACGAAACGTAAGTCTCGTCGAATCCCCTCATGCGTGCCTCTCCTCCGACCATAAAAATAGCCGCCTTCCCTTCGATTAAGACGAAGGGAAAAGCGGCGCGTGCTTCGCTGCCATATCGTGATCTAACGCTAGCGTAAATCGAACGGCGCAGGAAGTCAAGAGCTTCCGTAAACGCTGGTCGCTCCTTGTTTCGATAGGTTGCGCTCCTCGGAACTCCCTTTCCCGTCGCGGCATATGATGTGGAACGAGTTGACGGATGACAGGGATGGTCGCCGCCCCGGCAAACGTCACTGACCTTCAGTCCAGAGGAGGTGCCCGCCGTGTTCCCAGACCTATTATGGATCATCGGATTTTATGCCGCGGCAGCGGTGTTCGCGCAAGGGCTCGTTCGGAGAAGCGTCCGCGCGGAGCGACGGCACTATGTGCTGGTCGCGGGCAATCATCAAATGCAAATCGAATGGTACATTCGGTCTCTTAGGCAGTTCGCGAGAAGAAGCGGCATGGATATCGGCATCACGGTCGTGCTGGACCGCTCGAACGACGATACCGGACGGATTATGGAACGTTTCGCCAGAAGCCAATCCGGCATCGAGTGGGTTCGCCGATCCGACGGAGGCGGCGCCGCGGCCGGTCGGGCGGAGAACGGAAGCGGCGCGCGCGGCGAAGTCGTGTGGGTGGAGCTGGACCGTGAGGTCGACGTGGCTAGACTGCCCTTGTGAGGCGGGGGCAAAGTGAAATTGAAGGACGTTACGGGATGTGGAAGCGATAATGACGATTGCATGGCAATCGATAATCGCTTACAATTAAGCCAATGTGAATACGAGTTCGTCCGGAGTGAAGAACACTCCCGATTGCCGCGGCTGCGGCGACGGGGGTGTTTTTTGCGTTTGCCGGGCAAGCGGTGAAGCGAGGGATGGATATGAAGGTCGTGCTCTACGCGTTGCGAAAAGGTTCCGGCAAGGAAGCGAAGATTTCCGTAGCCTGGGAAGTAGACGAAGGGTACTGGGACGGTAGCGGAGCGGAGATCGCGCGAGTGAAGGAGGCGTTGCCGCTGGGCATTGCTCTGGCGCTTCGGGATGGGTTGAATGCGATGTGGGGCTCTACGGGAGGAGAGGGTGATGGGCAGGAGAGCATAGAGCGCGATGGGGGTAATGAGCATTCGCGTCGGGGAGATGGCGATGACGGAAAGAGGCATGGACAATGGGCAATGGAGAGCGATGCGGGCAAAGAGCATTCGCGGAGGAGAGACGGCCATGACGGAAAGAGGCATGGACAAAGGGCAATGGAGAGCGATGGGGGTAATGAGCATTCGTGGAGAGGAGACGGCGATGACGGAAAGAGGCATGGACAAAGGGCAATGGAGAGCGATGCGGGCAAAGAGCGCATGTGGAAGGAGGAAGTGGAGCGGGTGCTCCGGCTGTGCGCGGAGAGGGACGGAGTTCTTGAGGGAATGGCAGCGGAACTGAATGGCATGGAGGTGATGGGGGGAAGTGGAGGGAAGGAGGTTGGGACGGAGCCGTTGGCGGACATTCATACGGTCAGCGGAGATGAGGCGAGGAGCGACAGGACGAAGATTCGACGGGCGAGACTGGCGCGGCTCGCCGAAGCGGTGAGAGAAGCGGCGCCCGCGCTAGCGGGCAGAGCCCTGCTGCGGGAGGAGGCGATGCAATTGCTCCCGCGCCTGCTACCCGCGGAGCTAGCGGAAGAGAGCCTCGCCGCGCTCCAGCTCGCCTCGCTGGCGGGGACCGTGCGGCTGACGGCCGCCGTGGCCCCCGAGCCTCACGCGCGCCCGCCGCTACGCGGGCTGCGCGCTTGGGCCGAGCGGCTGCGCAGCGCTCGGCTGCCGGGGCTCGCGACGCCGGCTTCGCCGCGGCGCGCGCGCCCCGAATTGCGCTGCCGCCGCTGCGGAAGCGGCAGCGAAGCTTTGCGGCGCACGCCGTGCGCCGCGTGCGGGCGGCAAGCCTGCGCGTATTGCGCGGCTTGCCTGACGATGGGGCGCAGCCGCGAGTGCGGGCTGCTCGTCATCGGCGCGCCGGCGGGGCTGCCGGCGCCAAGGCAAGCGGCAGCCCCCGCCGACCGCGAAACATTGTCGCGGCGTTGGGGGCTTAGTCCCGCGCAAGCCGCGGCGGCGGGAAAGGCGCTGACCTTCCTGGCGGAGCGCTTGACTTTCGATGCTCCTGCCGCTTCCTCGACGCCCTCTGCGCTGCCTTACGAATTTCCCGCTACTTCGAATTCTCATGCTTCTTTCGCTCTACCAGACGCTTCGACGTCTCCCGCATCTTTCGCTCAACCAGACGATTCGAATTCTCATGCATCTTTCGCTCTACCAAACGTTTCGACGTCTCCCGCTTCTTTCGCTCTACCAGACGCTTCGACGTCTCCCGCACCGTTGATTCCATCGCCCGCTGGAGCCTCCGCGACCACCTCGCCCAACGATCGCTCCTTCCTGCTCTGGGCCGTCACCGGGGCGGGCAAGACGGAGATGATTTTCCCGTTGCTGGCATTCGTTATCTCGCGCGGAGGTCGCGCGCTCGTCGCGACGCCGCGCAAGGATGTCGTGCTCGAGCTCGCGCCGAGGCTGGCGAAAGCTTTCCCTGACGCTACTCCGGTCGTTCTCTACGGGGGAAGCGAACAACGTTGGGAGACCGGGGCGTTGACGCTCGCCACGACCCATCAGCTGTTCCGGTTTCAGGAGGCGTTCGATCTCGTGCTGATCGACGAGCTCGATGCGTTCCCCTACCATAATGACCCGATGCTTCACCATGCGGCGGAGAAGTGCAGACGACTGCTCGGCGTCACCGTCTACTTAAGCGCGACTCCGCCAAGCCGGATGCAGCGCGAAGTCACGCGCGGCAAGCTCCCCTGCGCGCGCGTACCGGTCCGTTACCACGGACATCCGCTTCCTGTGCCCGGCAGAGTTACCGTTCCGCGCCTCGCGGATCTTCTCAAGAGGCGACAGCTTCCTTCCAAACTACTTAAGCAGCTGCGGATCTCGTCCCGAAGAGGCGCTCAGTTGTTTCTGTTCGTGCCTTTCATCAAGCAAGTGGAGTCGCTGGTGAGTCTCTTAAGACGGTACGCAGACCAACTCGGGTTACCTCCGGAGACGATAGCCGGTACATCCTCCAAGGACGGCGAGAGGACGGATAAAGTCACCGACTTCCGTTCCGGCAAGATCCGCGCTCTCGTCACGACGACGATACTGGAGAGAGGGATCACGATTCCGAAAAGCGACGTCTACGTCTTCGATTCGGACCATGCCATGTTCGACGCTTCTTCGCTCGTCCAGATGGCGGGACGGGCCGGCCGCTCGGCCGCGGACCCCGGAGGCGTCGTCCGTTTTGTCGCCCCGTTATGGACGAACTCTCAACGGGACGCCGTTCGTCAGATCCGGACGATGAACTCCCTTGCGGCTCGCGAGGGCTATCTCAAATTTCCAAATTGAAATGGCCCGTCTTCGTGCGGTAGCGCCGCCCCCCCCCCAACAACAAAATGCAAAAGTGCAGGTAGATCGGCAAGATATCGGCGTCTAAGCACAACAACCTGCAAATGTACATTTTGTTGAGCCTAAACGGATCGTTTCTTCCCGAAAACAGGAAACAACCTGCACATTTGCAGTTTGTCGCCGAACAAGCGGACCAAGTGCTCAAACAACCTGCACATTTGCAGGTTGATAGACAAAGGAGCAGAAACGACCGCTTGAACAACTCTATCCGCCCAAAACCGCACGCCGAAAATAGGACCAACGCTAAATCGACAAGAGGCGAAGCCTTACTCGCCACCACGCCATTCTTTAGCAACTTTTAATCTATCAAGTAGCAACTTTTAACAATAAGAAAACGTTTAATAGGAGGAAGTCGACTATAATGGTAAAAATAGGACAGCTCTTTTCGTCGAAAAGCCAATCCTGCCCGATATGCGGAACCGGTAATTCCGCGAAAGAAAGTCGGCCGATTCCGCTGCGTCACCCGGTTCCTAGGGCGATTCTAGCCTCGTTGTGCAAGACGTGCGGCGAGAACATCCCTTGGATCGCTTATCCGGCTTGCCGGGTATGCGGAAGGGCGGAACGCTGCGGGGATTGCGCGCGAAGGACGAAACGGCATTACGAGGCGAGCCGGTGCGCGGTCCGTTACGACGGCCGGATGAAGGATTGGCTCGCCCTCTACAAGTATCGGGGCGACGAAGGGCTCGAGAACGCGCTTGCCGCCATGCTCGCTTTCGCTTACGAACGGTTAAGCGACGCGACCGGCTCGGCGTTCCAACGCATTACGGCCGTGCCGCTCGCCCCCGAAAGGCTGCAAGACAGAGGCTTTAACCAAGCGGAGAAGCTGGCGCGCAGGCTCGCGGAATGGTACGGGCTAAGTTACTCTCCCGTGCTGAGCAGGCTGCGCCACACCGAGAAACAAAGCCTCAAAACCCGCCGAAGCCGCATCACCGACATGAAAGGCAATTTCGCCGCCGAAGCCGAAGCTTTATTTTCCGGATCCGAATCGCCCGTCCGGTTGTTGATCGTGGACGACGTCTACACGACGGGCAGCACGCTCGACGAATGCGCGCGAGTGCTGAGGGAAGCGGCGGAAGGGGAAGGCGGCATCGACATCTTTGGGTTAATGTGGGCGCGTTCGTAACGACGACGGATCAGCATAAGGAGGCGCCATGGAGCGACGGGCAAAGTTAACGGAGATCGATATCGTACGCGGAATCGCCATATTGGGCGTATTGATGGTTCATTCCACGTCCGAAGCGACGTTGAATATGAAATCGTCGGGTTTTTACGGCATCTACAATTTCCTGAACATTTTCTCCAAGATCGGCACGACGTCGTTTATTCTGCTCAGCAGCTTCGTTTTGTTCTATAACTATTTCCCTCAGCCATTCGCTTTCGCGCAACTGAAGAAGTTTTATCGTAACCGGCTCCTGTACATCATCGTACCGTATTTGGCGTTCTCCGCGTTTTTTTTCCTGCTGCGGTGGGAGGTCAATCATCACCCGTGGTCGCTGACCGAGATGTGGCCGGATTTCTTGCATCGGATCATGACGGGACAAGCTTATACGCATTTATATTTCGTCTTCATCAGCATTCAGCTCTATTTGCTTTTTCCGGTGTTGCTCTATTTGTTCAAAAGATTCAAGTGGCTGGCGGCATCGGCGATCTTCGTCGGAGTCGCGATCCAGTGGGCGTTCTTCTTGTATAACAGGGAATATTGGCAGGTCGCCAATCGGGGAAGCTGGTCGCTCAGCTATTTCGGGCATTACTTTCTCGGCGCGTGGCTCGGCATCTATTTCGATCGGATCCGATCCTGGCTCATAATCGCCAAAGAATCCGCCACGGGCGGGAAAATCGTTTCCTGGTGCGCGTTGTGGGCGGTATGGCTCGGCGCGGGCCTCGGTTACGTGTGGCTCTTCTACCAGAATCGCGTGCACGGTACGATGTTCAAAAATGCTCTGTACGACGGGCTATGGGATGCATATACGATGTTGACGCCGATCGTGCTCATCCAGATCGCGTTCCTGCTGCGGGGGAAAATGAAGTCGCCATGGGTGGCCGCATTGCGGCAGCTCGGAATCGCGTCGTTCGGGGTGTATTTGTTCCATCCGGTCGTGCTGCTCGTCTACCGTCAATATCCGCTTCACGGAGGTCCGGGCTACATGCAGCATCTTTGGTACGCCGGCGGGTTCGCTTGCGCGCTGCTCCTTTCGTGGCTTGTCGTCTATGCGCTGAGCAGGTTGACGCGGGTGTCGTGGGTTTTGTTCGGAAGCGTTCCGGCGCAGCTCGGGGCGTCGGCATCGGAGTCGAAGAGGAGCGCGGGAAGGACGGTCGTATCCGAGACGGCTTCGGGCTGAGCGTTGGCGAGATTTAACAAATAGTTGGCGAATCTCCCGATTTTCGATTACAATACGGGAAGGCAAGTCGATTGATGTCGGAGATTGAGGAGATGATTGCGTGAATTTAACCTACTGTCCGAAATGCGGGAAGTTGTTCTCCAAGAGTTTCCGCGATGTCTGCAACAATTGCTACGCCCTAATGGAGAAAGATTACGAGAGATGCGTCGAGCATCTGCGCCAGAACAAAGGCGTGGACATCCAGCAGCTGTCCGACGAGATGGAAGTCAGCATCAAGCAGATCACGAAGTGGATCCGCGAAGGCCGCATATCCCTCATGAACGCGCCGAACATGTCCTACCCTTGCGAATCGTGCGGCATCCTCATTCGGGATGGCCATATGTGCGATTCGTGCAAGAAGCGGCTGCAGACCGACGTGAAGAACGCGAGCTCCAGAGGGATGCTGCAACAGAACCCGGACGATGCTAAGAACAAACGTGCCTATCAGATCGGAAACAGGCTTGACGATCGCAAATAATCGCGATTCATCTAAACAATTCATATCTAACAACCGATAATAGGGATAGACATTATCGGTTTTTTTATTTATTCGGGGTGATATGACGTGAAAATCAATGATTCCCAGCGCATTGGCGCTTACCGCAATTACATGCAGCAATCGGAAGCCCGTTCGAGCCAGGCGGCGGGCAAGCGGCGCAAGGACGAAGTCCAGTTTTCCGCCGAGGCGATGGAGCTTCTGGGCGCTAACCGCACCGAGGAACCGGATCGCTCCCAGCGCATCGAGAAGCTGAAGCACGAAGTTCGTACCGGCACGTACGAAGTGGATTCGGGCAAGCTTGCGGAGAAGCTGCTGCCGTTCGTTCGCGAATAGTTTGTCGACATCATATAGAGAGCAGAAGGTGCGAGCATGGCGATTCGAAGTCTGATCGAGGTGCTAGAGACGCTGCTCGTGCAGCATGAGCAGATGATCGCGTTGAGCGAGCAGAAGAAACAAGCGTTGATCGTGAACAACGTCGAATTGCTGAACGAGATGGTAAATAAGGAAGCGCGATTGCTGAAACTGATCGTGGAGATGGAGAACAAGCGCGTCCAATCCGTCAACGGGTTCCTTGCGGAGCAAGGGATGAAGCCTGCCTCCTCCACGAGGGTCGCGGACATCGTGCGCATGGTCACGGTGGCGGATGACAAGCTGGCACTCTCGGACGTAGCCGATCGCTTAAGCGCGACGGTGGAGAAGCTGAGAGCCCTCAACGACGTCAACATGAAGCTGACGCAGCAATCGATCGAGTTCAACGACTTCTCGCTGGACTTGCTCGCGGGCGGTTACGACGATCAAGACTACGTGTACAAGCGGCCGACCGATTCCTCTCAGGCGCAACATAAACTTAAACTTTTCGATTCCAAAGCATAAAGCAGAACTTCGATACGGAAACGGGGCAGACAATCATGCGATCGACATTCCACGGACTTGAAACAGCCAGGCGCAGCCTATTTACCCAACAGGCGGCACTTCAGACGACGGGGCATAACGTCGCGAACGCGAATACGGCGGGCTATTCCCGTCAGACGGTTAACATGGCGGCCACCAAACCGATGGAAGCCGTCGGCATGTCCCGTTCTACGGCGAAGGGCCAATTAGGCACCGGCGTCGAGTTCACTTCGATCACGCGTATCCGCGAAGGTTTCCTGGACTCGCAATTCCGCAACGAGAACAAGACCTACGGCAGTTGGTCCATTCAAGCGGACACGCTGCAGAAGCTGGAGACGATCGTGAACGAACCGTCGGACACCGGCCTCCGCGCGGTGATGGACAACTTCTGGAAGTCGTGGCACGACCTCAGCGAGAACCCCGAGGATATCACCGCCCGGAAGCTCGTTCGCGAGACCGCCAAAGCGGTAACGGATGCGTTCAACCAAACCGGCAGGCAGCTGGACGATCTTAGCGCGGATATCACCGAGAATATCGGCGTGAAGGTCAGCCAAGTCAATACGTCGCTCGAGACGATTTCGAACTTGAACCTTCAGATCAGAAGAGTCGAAGGCATGGGCGACAACGCGAACGATCTGCGCGATCAACGGGATCTCCTGATGGACGATTTGTCCAAAATCATCAACGTAACCGGCGTGGAAACGGCGGACGGAGGGTATCAGGTCTCCATGGGCGGAACGGTACTGGTTACGAATAACGAGTATACGCCCGTAACGGTCGAAGGTTTGCAAGCCGGCGTCGCTTCCGGCGAATTAACGGGCGGCGAAGCCTACGGCATGTTCGTCTCGCGCGATCAATACGTGACCGATTACAAGCAGCAGCTCGATACGCTCGTGAACGGCTTGGCCAACGGCGACATTCAAGTGAAAATCCCGGCCGGATCGGTACTTCCCGACGGCATTACTCTTAATAACGTCACGTATACGGGCGCGAACCGTACGCTGACTTCGGATCTGACCGTCACCGTGAAAGGTCTGAACGGTTTGCACCAGCTCGGTTATACGATGATGGATCCGCCGCAAGCGGGCGGCGCTTTTTTCGTGTCCGGCGACGGAGGAGCTCTTACCGCGGGCAATATTCGACTTGACCCGAATATTCTCGCGGATGCCGGCTATATCGCTTCATCGATGCGTACGGCGGGATCGCCGGAGGCGGTTGTCAAGGGGAACAAAGACCTCGCTATGCTGATCGCCCAGTTCAGCGAGATAAAGATCGATTTCTCTTCCGTATCCGCCGGCGCCGCGACGGCGCAAGGGACAATCAACGATTTCTTCCGTTCCGTCGTCGGTCAACTCGGCATCGAAGCTGACGAAGCGAACAGGCAAGTCGCGAACGCCAAGATCGTCGTAGATCAAGTGGACTCTCGACGTCAAGCGGTAAGCGGCGTTTCCCTCGATGAAGAGATGAGCAACATGATTAAGTTCCAGCACGCCTATAACGCCGCCGCTCGTTATATGACGGCAATCGACGAGGCGTTGGACAAAATCATTAACGGCATGGGTACGGTCGGCAGGTAATTATGCGAGCCTTCAACTGAAAGGATGATCGGAATGGTAGGACGCGTGACGCAAGGGAGTATTACGAACCAGCTCTTGCGCAACATTAATAAGAACCTTTCTCAGATGCAAGGTCTTCAGGAGCAGCTATCGACCGGCATGAAAATCAATCGTCCTTCGGATGATCCCGTCGGCATTACGTACTCCCTGCGTTATCGAAGCGATCTTTCCCTGAACGAACGTTACCAGGGCAATGTCGATTCCGCGAACTCATGGCTGGACTTTAACGACACGTTGCTGACTCAGGTTAGCGACGTCGGCAAACGAATCAAGGAGCTTGCCGTTCAAGGCTCCAACGGCACGAACCCGCAAGTAGCGCTCGATAACATCGCTAGCGAGATGAAGCAGCTGAAAGAGCAGCTCGTGGACATCGCCAACAGCCAGTTTAAGGGCAAGTATGTGTTTAACGGCCAATTCACGGACAAGATTACTTACGACCCTGCCGTTGATCCCGCCACCGTTATCACGGATACCGGGAATTTGGATTATGCCATTAATACGGGTATTCAATTAACGGTTAATTTAACGGGGAATAATATATTCGGTTATCCGCCGACCGGCGTTACCGCTCCGAAGAACGAGGACGACAATCTGTTCCATGTCATTGACGAAATGGTTTCCAGTTTGGAATCGGGCGATTACAGCGGGGTCTCGAACCAGCTCACCATGCTGGATTCCAGAATGGACAAGGTTCTGACGCAGCAAGCAGAGATCGGAGCGCGTATGAACCGCGTTGAGTTGATGGAGCAACGGCTGAATGACTTGAATCTCAATTTATCGACGCTTCAGTCGAAAACCGAGGATGCCGATATGGAAGACCTTATCATTAAGGCGAAAGTGAACGAGAATGTGTACCAGGCATCATTGTCGGTCGGGGCCAAAATAATAACGCCGACACTGGTGGATTTTCTAAGATAAGCAGATTAGAGGTGGGTTTGTATTGGTGCCGCTCATATCCATTCAATCCCAAAGAGGACTAATAAGTGTGGATTCGCAGCCGGGTCGCTTTGAAATTCGAAGGCCCCGGCCCGAGATTCATGTTGAATCGAGTCCGCCGGTAATCACCGCGAACAACGGTCCCGGAGAGCTTGTTATCGATCAAACCCGTTCTTTCAGCGCTTTGACAGGCGGGAAGATGGATGAGTTCTGGCACCGGATACACTCACAATATAAAGGATTTGCGCAACAAAATCTGACGCATATCGTTGAGTGGGGTAATCGAATGGGAGATTTGCGAATTCGTGGGAATCCGATGCCTGACATGGCGCTGGATGCTTTTGTGGAGGGCGCTCCCGATCTGCAGGTATACGGCGAGGCTACGGCGGACAATATCGATCTTGGTTATATTCCCAAAGATTTGAATTTGAGGGTTGAACCTGGAAAATTTATCATAGACGTGCAGAGTCATCGTCCGGAAGTTAATTATCATCGGGGTGGCGTGAAGATTCAGATGGCACAGTACCCGAAAGTCACGATTACTCCGCCGACAATCAATATCATGGCTTAAGTTCGGTTATTTGTAGCTATAGGCGGGGGGGCGCTATAGCTATTTATTATTTTTTGATGAAAGGGAAGGTTATATGAAACTGCTTACGGCAAAGCTGGGGGAGCTCGAAGTCAGGGAAGAAGACATCTACAGCTTCGAATCCGGGATTCCCGGATTTGAGCAATCGCGTCGTTTTGTGTTGGTCACGGTAAAAGAACACGAACCCTTCGCTTATTTGCAATCGGTCGATGACAGCCAACTGGCTTTTATAATGATCGATCCGTTTGAATTTTTTTCGGACTACGAATTCGATTTGCCGGTACCCGAATTGGAAGAATTGCAAATTCAATCCAAAGAACAAATTATCATCCGTTCAATTGTGAACGTTAACGATGATTTGGAGCATGCGACAACCAATTTGGTTGCTCCCGTCGTCATGAATGCAGTTGCCAAGAGGGGTAAACAAGTAATCCTTTTGCGAGCCGATTATTCGACGAAACACCGGTTGTTTGCTCTCGAAACGGCGAAATAGAAGGGAGCTGAATCAGATGTTGGTGCTTTCCCGGAAGAAAGGACAGTCCGTTATCATCCAGGATCAAATTGAAGTGACGGTTTTGGGAGTTGACGGCGAGATAGTTAAGCTGGGCATTTCAGCTCCTAAAGAAATTCAAATTGTACGCAAAGAGTTGATTTCTTCGGTCAAGGAGGCGAACCGGGAAGCAGCGGAGCAGCGACTGGATCTGCAAAACCTCTCGGCCAAACTCAAAAAAATGAAAAAAAATTCGCCGGAGCTATAAAACATTTCAATATTTTTCCGATATATGTAGTTAGAATCGATTTCGAGCGGCCGATCGGAATCGTTCAAGTCCACAAGGATGTGGAAGATTAACCATTCAAGGAGGATAATAAACATGCGTATTAACCACAACATTGAAGCTTTGAACACCCATCGCAATCTGCAATTGAACAATACCAATACAGGGAAGAGCATGGAAAAGCTGGCATCCGGCTTGCGCATTAACCGCGCGGCTGACGATGCTGCCGGCTTGGCGGTGTCCGAGAAAATGCGCGGTCAAATCCGCGGTCTGGAGCAAGCGCAACGTAACGTTCAGGACGGTATTTCTTTCGTTCAAACGGCGGAAGGTGCAATGAACGAAGTAAGCGCAATGCTCACACGGATGAAAGAACTGAACGTTCAGAAGCTGAACGGTACGTACTCTTCCGGGGACAAATCGAACATTAACCAAGAGCTGACTCAGCTTGGCGCTCAGATCGACAAGATTGTCAGCGGCACGAAATTCAACGGTATTAGCATTACGGCTGGCGCAACGATTCAAAGCGATGACGCATCCCAGACGATTGCCGTTTCCGCAATCTCCACGACCGGAATTACCGGTTTATCTAGCACTTCCAGCTTGAGCTCGGTCGAAACGGCAATTAAGAACACTTCTACGGAACGTGCCAAACTCGGGGCCAAGCAAAACCGTCTCGAGTACACCTCCAACAATCTGGGTACTACGGTCGAGAACCTGTCTGCTGCCGAATCCCGTATTCGCGATACGGATATGGCAAAGGAAATGGTCAATCTTACGAAAAACCAAATTCTGCTGCAATCTGCGCAAGCCATGTTGGCGCAGGCGAACTCGGCTCCGCAAGGTGTCCTGTCGCTCCTTCGTTAATTCTTCATTTTAACAAAAATAGAGGTCCCGGTTTATCCGGGGCCTCTATTTTTGTTGGTTAAGGTGAAAAAAGCTAAATAATAGGTCTTCATTCGTCGATATAAAACTTAATAAGATTAAAGATCGGAGTGAACGGAATGAATGTGCAAACGACCGCTGGCATATCTCAACCGTCTGTTCAGCAACCTTCGCCAGAAAGATCGGCCCCCCAAACGAATTCAGGACCTCAAGATGTCGCTTCTGAAGGATTACAGGTGCGTTCAGGCAAGGAATTGCAAAAAGCGGAAAGCCAGGGGGTTAAAATTTCGGTCGGCGAAGAGCAGTTGATTCGGGCGATCGACCGGGCGATCAAAGCGTTGGAAAGTCCGACTACCATGTTTGAAATGAAAGTGCATGAAGCGACCAACACGATTATGGTGAAAGTAATTAATAAAGATACCGGTGAACTCATTCGCGAAATCCCTCCCGAGAAGACGTTGGATCTTGTCGCCAAGATGAGCGAGTTCGCAGGCATCCTTATTGACGAGAAAGTATGAGATAGGAGGAAACGAAATGAGAATCTCAGGTTTTTCATCCGGAATGGACATTGATCAGATTGTTAAAGATCTGATGCGAACAAAACGAGTTCCTATGGACAAATTAACGCAACAGAGAACGACGCTTGAATGGCAACGGGAGCAATTCCGGGATGTCAACATCAAAATGGTTGATTTCCGCAATAACAAGCTGTTCAACTACGGCTTGGAGGGCGCGATTAACGCCAAAAAGGTCAATATTACGGGTAACACGGCAGCCGTCAGCGCCAACGCGATTTCCGGTGCTGTCGCAGGGGCGATGACGGTATCGGTAGGGAGTCTTGCAACTGCCGCTACTACAACCAGTACGACAGGGGTTGGCGCAATTGACACGAGCAAGAAGCTTATCGACATTAAGGGTGTTGGAGCGGGGAAAATCGATTACACGGCCGACGGATCCGGGAATGTCACCTTTACTCTTACAAACGGCGCTTCCAACGCTACAATCACATTAAATGAAAATACGGATACGCTTACGTCTATGGTGTCTAAAATTAACAGCAGCAATGCGAATATCACTGCATTTGTAGATAGCGTTACCGGGAAATTGTCTCTCACCTCCAAAACGACCGGCGCCGGTACGATTACATTTTCCGATTCGGTCCCCTCCAATTTGCTTTCGAAATTTAATCTGCCAGCCGCTACAGCGGGATTGGATGCCAACGTCACGATCAACGGAATCGCCACGACTCGCTCCAGCAACAAGTTTACGGCAAACGGCGTGGAAATCACATTGAATGCCACAACAGCATCGACAGGAGGAACGGCATCCACTTTAAGCATTGTTTCCAATACGGATAAGATTGTAGAGACGATCAAATCTTTTATCAAAGATTATAACGATGTTCTGGGTACGGTAAATAATAAGATAAATGAAGAACGGTATCGCAAGTATCCGCCTCTGACTGCCGATCAGAAAGAAGAAATGACCGAAGACGAAATCAAGCTCTGGGAGGAGAAAGCGAAAAGCGGGCTGCTGCGCAGAGACACCACTCTATCCAAAATGGCAAGCGATTCGCGCCTCGCCATGATCACTAGCGTAAATATAGGCGGGACGGCTGTTAATATGACTTCATTGGGTATTACGACCGGATCCTATACAGAGCGCGGCAAGCTTGTCCTTAAGGACGAGGCGAAGTTGCGTGCGGCGATAGACGCCAATCCCGATCAAGTGATGAAATTATTCACGCAGCAAACGACACAGACAGATGCGAATTTAAGGATATCTCCTACCAATCCCGATAATGGCTTGTTTAACCGCTTGTCGAACGTCGTCATGACCGCCTTGGATGATCTGGCTACGAGAGTAGGAACATCCAGATTCAGTTCGGACAAAGACACGGCTTTCTCCGCTTCGAGCTATATAGGCGAACAATTGAGGTCTATCGATTTTAAAATCACAGACTTGACCCAACGTCTATCATTGGTGGAGTCACGCTACTATAAGCAATTTACGGCCATGGAGACCGCGATGAATCGGTACAGCGCGCAATCCAGCAGCTTATTCGGAGCTTCGAAATAAAAGGAGTGAGAGGAATGGCTTCAACACCCTATCAGAAGTATCAACAGTCCTCCGTTCAAACGGCATCTCCCGCACAGCTGATTCTTTTGTTGTATGATGGAGCTATCCGGTTCATCAAACAGGGCGTTGATTCCATGGAGAACCGAAACATCGAAAAGACTAATGAAAACCTGATCAAAGCGCAAAAAGTCGTGAACGAACTGGTAGCTTCCTTGGATCACCAGTATTCGATCGCACAAAATTTAGCGAAAATCTATGAATACATCCTTCACTTGTTAATTACGGCTAATTTGAAGAAGGACACGGCTCCTGCAGTCGAAGCGCTGAACTATTTGGTTGAACTGAAGGAAGCATGGTCACAAGCCGCCAAAGCACCTTCTTCATCTATTTCCGGCCATGGATGAATTGCTGCAATTGGTGCTGGAGGAGACCCGGCAATTGAGCCAACCCGTTCAGACGCTTGATTATGAACGCTTTGAGCGGCTGGTCGAGCTTCGTCAGACGCTAACCGATACGGTTGGACAAAAAGGACAATTGACACCGCAAGAGAAGAACCGGATTCGTGAAATATTGCAATATGATCAGCTAATTATGCAACACATGCAACAATTGAAGGATGAAGCTGCTCTTGGTTTAAATCGAGTGAATACATCGAAGAAACAACAAGCGGCGTACCTTTCAAATGGAGCATATGACAGCTTTTTATTTGACAAGCGAAAATGACAAGGAACATGATGCGGAATGAACAATAAAGCGCTAGTACCGGAATATATGCGACAATTCAAATGCATCGGCGCAGAGTGCGAAGATACATGCTGTGCTTCATGGACCATTGGCGTCGATCTCGATACGTATAAGCGGTACCAAACGATCAATCATCCGACGTTGACCGAAAGGTTCAAGAATGACATAGTGGTTCACGAGCAGAATGAACAGGTGAAAACGCATTACGCTTCAATAAGGCTGAATCCCCAGACAGGAGCATGCCGCTTCCAGGAGGGAGGGCTATGTTCGATACAAGCGGAATTGGGAGAGTCGTATTTGTCGCAAACTTGTGCGACTTATCCCCGTACGATTAATGAAGTGAACGGGACCAGGGAACTGTCGGCTTCATTGTCTTGCCCGGAAGCGGCCAGACTGGCCTTGCTGGATCCACAAGGTATCGAGTTCGCATATGAGGAGCTGCATTCGGCAGTAAACATGCACTTGAATGTAAAGATCAATACTGAAATTGCCGATGTTAAGCCAATCATGAAGCATTTCTGGGATTTACGGGTCGCTGCGATCGAAATCTTGCAAAATCGGCGATACCCGCTTCATCACCGCATGATGCAGCTCGCAGTATTGGCGGATCAGATAGACGAACGGCTTCACACGAGCGACGATTTGGCCATTCCCAGCCTGCTTCAACAATTTCGGCATGAAATCGGACAAGGGGCGGGAGCAGCAGATGCCGGCATTTACCCGGTCAATCACCCTTTTCAGGTGCGGTTTTTGAACGATCTGCTGTTGTCGATCATGGAGAAGAAGCTTTGGTACAATTCACGGTACAAAGAATGTCTCGATGAGTATCTGCAGGGCATGCAGCTTGTAGTAAACAGCCCATCCGGCGAAATGATCAACCTCTATGAAGAAATCTATGAAAAGTTCTATAGGCCGTTTATGGAAGAGCATGAATACATACTGGAAAATTATTTGGTAAACCATGTTTTCTCGAGCCTGTTCCCCCTTTCCAAGAACGAGACGATGTTTGAGAAAGTGTATTATCTCGGAATCATCTTTTCCATGATCCGTTTGCAATTGATCGGCATGTCCGCATTTCATGGCGGAATGAATCCTGAGTTAGCCGTCAAATTGATTCAATCCTTCGTAAAGAACTTCGAACATAAGCAGGGATTTAAACAGATCATTAAAGAAAAATGCCGGCAGGAGCAAATCATAACATTAGGGCATTTGTCGCTGCTGGTCAATCTATGAATGCTTATAACATCTTACGCGGCAGATTTCAAAATGGGAGGAACGGATATGGGCAACACGAATTTTGAAATCAAGCCCGTCTTGGAAGAGATAAAAGCGTTTTTACCGAACTTGATTCAAGCCTGCGAGACCGTAGCGAATATGTTCTACGAATCCGTTCAAGAGAGCGCTTGGGATAAGTTCGGCGAACTGCTGCAGGGGATGGACGACTTATTCAAGACGGCCAATGCAATCAGCCGTGAGATTGAGCATAGTCCCGACTACGCCTCGTTAATACCCGTACTCGGAAGCTTTACAGCACAACTGTCCGAGAGATTTGAACCTTTGAACCGGAGCATGGACGAAGAGGAATTTGTTCACGCGGCAGATTCCATCAAATTTGAGCTGGCACCACTATTTGAAGGATTGGCTATCTCCCTTGGCGAGGGCATGTTGGTTGCCGAACGCAGGTTTGCGGCCAATCTCACCTTTTTGAAACAACGCTTCCGAAAAGCCTTCGATGTTATCCAACACTTGAAACCCGAACAATCCCGGTATCAGATTTGCCGTGCACGAAATGGACTTTCCAATCTTTTCATGTTTACGAAGGATGGTAAAGAGCGTTATTTTTATAGCACATACGATCCGGAGCATGAAGCCGAGCGCTGGGTTGAAACGATTGCCGAATCAGTAAACGGGAAAGCTAACGTCATTGTTTACGGCTTTTCTTTTGGTTACCATCTTTCTCAGCTGGCCAAGCGATACCCAGAAAAACAATATGTCATATTTGAGCCGGATGAGCAAATGCTGCTGGCTGCTATGAGAGTTATTGATCTACAGCAATTGTTTTCACAAATCAAAATCAAAGATTTTGTTGTAGGGCGAGACAAGGTGTTAAGAGAGAGCTCGTTCTTTGAGTTTTTTCGGCTGGCCAAGGGAGACCCGGCTCTGCTGTCCGTTCCCATGTACGACAAGCTGAATCTTCAACAGAAGCTGGAGTTCTGCGAAGATGCGAAGGTAGCCATTCAAACTTATGAAGCCTCGGTTCACACCTATCATTTGTACGGGATGCAGTGGTTGAAGAACAGGCTATATAACATGGCTGTTAATATCACGACTCCATCCCTTGCAGGCTTAAAAGAAAAATTGGTTGGTATACCGGCAGTTATCGTAGGGGCAGGCCCTTCTCTTAAGGAAGATATCGAGCATTTGCGGCAGTTGAAAGATCATGCTCTGATTATTGCGGCTGGCTCCAGTATCCAGTCGCTTCGACATTTTGGAATTGAGCCTCATCTGATCGTCTCGATGGATGGCGGAGATATTAATTATGAAGTTTTTCGAAACACGGACACCGCAAACATTCCTTTGTTGTATGTCCCGCAAATTGAGTATCGAATATTGGAGGAAAAAGAGGAACTATTCCATGCTTTCTTCAATAACGATCTGACGACACGTTATCTGGCCGGTTGGACAAATGAAGATCCTGTATTCAACGTTACCCATTCTGTTACCGGAACGGCAGTACAAGCAGCCATCTACATGGGATGCAGGGAAGTTGTCCTTGCTGGACAAGATTTATCCTACCCTGTTGAGCAAGTTTACGCTCCCGGAGCGAAGCATGTGTACTATAATTATAGCAAAGATGTGCTCGAGAAAGCTGGATTGCAGGTTGAAAATGTCCGTGGCGGCATGAACCGTACAACAGAGGCGATGTATATCACATTAAGGGACATGGAAGATCTGCTCGCTCTACATCCGACGGTGCATTTCATTAATACGACGTCGATGGGGGCCAAAATAAAAAATACCGAATGGCAACCTATGAAAAACGTGCTTGAGCGGTTGCGGACGGTGAGCATTCCTTCGGATTTTATGCTTAATGCCATAAAGGGGGAGCGTCCGTTTTATGATGAGCTTCGAATGAAGCAAATGACGGGGCGATTGGTCAGCCTGACGGAGCAGCTTGCTCAATTGGAAAACCAATTGAAACAGATCGATAGAAAATTGGAAGGTCTTGAGGAGCTAAGCCGAACCAAACCCAAGAAGTGTATGGATACGATGGTAGACATTGAGGAAATATGGGGGAAAATTGTAAACGGTATTCCTTTTATGATTTTGTTGACTACTGCCATGATGAACGAAATCCGTTTGTTGGATCGCGAACTTCCGGAGTTGGCGGAAGAGAAGAATGTGATCAAGAAAGTAAAATTGTTTTATGAAGTTCTGAGCCCGTTTGTTCGAAAGACGCAAATGTGCTTGCCGGAACTTAATGAATTAGTAGGAGAAGCCAACCGCAAGCTTAAGTTGCGGAGCGCCAATAGAACAACAGAGGTGCCGACTCATGTATAATGGCAAAAAAATATTGATCACGGGCGGCACCGGGACAATCGGGTATCATCTGACTAAACAGTTACTTCAATACAACCCGAGTGTCATTCGTATATTTAGCCGTGATGAATATAAGCAATTCAATATGAGTCGAGAATTCGGGCCATATACAGACAGAATGCGATTTTTGATTGGCGATGTCCGGGATGAACAACGTTTGCTAAGAGCTTTGGAAGGCATCGATTACGTCTTTCATTTAGCCGCCATGAAGCATGTCCCCTTCTGCGAATATAATCCATTCGAAGCCGTAAAGACAAACGTGATCGGAACACAGAATATTATACAAGCGGCTATCGCTTCCGGTGTTAAGAAAGTGTTGTTTGCGAGCTCAGATAAAGCCATTTCCCCAACCAACACTTACGGAGCTACGAAACTGACTGCGGAAAGATTAATTACTGCCGCGGAATATCAAAAAGGCCCTAAGTCCACCATTTTTTCCTCGGTTCGGTTCGGCAATGTCATGGGGTCAAGAGGTTCCGTCATCCCGTTGTTCAAGGAGCAAATTTTGACGAAACGTTCGGTAACCGTCACCGATATGGGGATGAAACGCTATATGATGACGCCTTCCCAAGCCATCTCGTTAATGTTGAAGGCTAATGAACTGGCAAAGGGCGGTGAGGTGTTCGTACTCAAAATGCCGGTCGTCCAATTATCCGATCTTGCCGATGTGATGATCGAGGAAATCGCTAATAGGTATAACATTATCGAACCTATTCATATCGAAGAGATCGGTTTGCGCCCCGGAGAAAAAATGTATGAAGAATTAATGACGCATGACGAGGAATGCATAGCCTTGGAAACATCGGACATGTATATCTTGCCTTCCATTTTCACGAAGAGACAGGATACTTATCCAGGGGTATTAGACGTCAAAAATCCTGTGTCCACAGTATTTAACGTAACTGTAATCGACAAGAATCTGTTGTGGAAATGGATAAATGAGGAAAAGTTGATTTAGATGATCAATATTAATCCCAAAACTGCGATCTTTTTCGATTTGGACGATACGCTCTTTTGCGAACATGATTATGTGCGGTCGGGTTTTCATGCGGTCGCAGACTATTTGCAAAAGATTGATAACCAACTAGACTCGTCAACACTATACGAATACATGCTCGAAGATTGGGTTAAAAACGGCAGAGGAAAAATATTTAATCATCTGATCGAAGAGTTTTCGGTGCCGGTAGAGCCTATGAATCTCGTACAGGTATACCGTGAACATACCCCACAGCTTTCTTTGTATTCCGATACCGATCGAGTCGTCAAGTTGTTGGTAGAAAAGGACATTCCTAGAGGATTGATTACAGACGGGGAAAAGGGCGTTCAATGGCGAAAAATCGAAGCTTTGGGATTAAAGCAGAGGTTCCCTTACATAATTGTCACGGATGAACTGGGGAAGGATTGCTGGAAACCAAGCGCGGTCCCTTTTGAGAGAGCAAAGGATCTTCTAAGGGGAGAAGTTCAAAGCTTTATCTACATTGGAGACAATCCCCATAAAGATTTTTTCACCGCAAAAAAAATGGGTTTCCATACCATACGCATCATTCGCAAAACAGGCGACCACATGCTGACGAGGCTGTCGCCAGAATACGAAGCGGACGAGATGATTGAAAGTTTGGATGAGTTGACCGTTAACTTGGATTAATTAGAGTGAGGCGACTTTATGTGCGGAATTGCTGGGATATACAGTAAAGATTCCGGAAGCGACAGCGGTTTAATTGTAGAACAGATGATGAATTCGCTTCGGCATCGCGGGCCCGACGATGAAGGAATCTATCGAAAGGAACACATTTGTTTAGGACACCGGCGCCTGTCGATTTTAGATCTTTCCGATGCGGGACGACAACCAATGTCAACGATGGAGAAGCGTCACTGGATTGTATTTAATGGTGAGATATACAACTATATAGAGCTTCGTGCCGAGCTCACGGAACTCGGTTGCTCCTTCCAAACAGGCACGGATACAGAGGTGATTCTCCAGGCTTACATTATCTGGGGGAGAAATTGTTTACAAAGATTTAACGGAATGTGGAGTTTTGCCATCTGGGATGAGGACAAGCAAGAGCTTTTCTGTGCTAGGGACCGCTTCGGAGTAAAACCGTTTGTCTATCATTATGACAGCGAACAGTTTGTTTTCGCTTCAGAAATCAAGGCATTGCTGCGCCATCCGCGAATCAAGCCGGAAGCGAATCTTCAGAGCGTCTATGACTTTATCATCTACGCGAGAGCCAATCATACGAACGATTCTTTTTTTAAAGGAATCCATCAACTCCCCGGTGCCCATTATTGTGTCGTCAACAAGCATGGCATGCGGCTCGAACGTTATTGGGATATTTCAGAAAGAAATGTATTTGAAGGTACCTTGGAGCAATCGGCGGACGAGTTTTACCGGATTTTCGAGGATGCTGTCCGGCTCCGCTTTAGAAGCGATGTAGAAGTAGGTAGTTGCCTAAGCGGAGGGCTCGATTCGTCTTCCATCGTTTGTGTCGCCGACAAATTAATCGCACAAGGAGAAATCGAGACGGAGAACAAGCTTCATACGTTTTCCCTTATATCACCGTTCGGCCAATATGATGAAAGCCAATGGATTGATATTGTCAGAGCGCAAACGAATATCAAGAGTGATTTTACTTCGCCGACAGAACAAGACTTGCTAGATAAACTTAAAGAGCTTATTTATACACAGGAAGAGCCGTTCGGCAGCACCAGTATTTTTGGTCAATACGTCGTCATGCAATTAATCCATCAGCATGGAATCAAAGTTACATTGGACGGCCAAGGGGCTGATGAGATGTTGGCCGGTTATCTGGGATACGCTGACTCCTATTTTGCCGATCTGTACCTTTCGGGAAACCATTTTGAGTTGTACAAGCAGGTGGATATCTATTGTGCGAAGCATAAGCTCACTTCGTCAATTGCCATCGATCGAGCCAAGAAGTTGGTTGAAACCGGCAGACTTGGGCGTCACATTGAGGCTAATGCCAAATACTTGGCTCCTAAGTTCGCCCAGACCTACTACAAAGAAATATCACCCGAGAGAAAGTTCCCGTCATTCTTGCAAAATCAGATGTACCATGACCTCGTATCGTTTTCCATTCCGGCATATTTGAGACATGAAGACCGGAATTCCATGGCATTCTCCATTGAGAGTCGGCTACCTTTCCTGGATTATCGCTTGGTAGAGTTTGTTTTTTCCTTGCCCCCTGAGATGAAGCTGCATGATTCCGTTACCAAGGTTATTTTGCGCAAAGCGATGCAGGGTGTGATTCCGGAAAAGATCGAAAATCGCCAGGACAAAATGGGATTCGTCACACCCGAAGCCATATGGTTCCGAGGAGGACTAAGGCCCATGCTGGACAGCTTGTTTTACAGCGAGGAAATCGAAAGCCGTAACATATTCGACATCGAAACCATCCGCAAAGAATGGGAAAATTTCAAGGTAGGTACACGAAATGACAGCTTTCTCATTTGGCGAATCGCTTCGGTTGAGCTTTGGTACCGGACGTTTATTGACTATCATGATTAATGGGTAGGTGAAAAATGTGGCGAAGGTATCTGTCATTATGCCCGTCTACAACAATGAGCGGTTTGTAGGACAAGCTATTGAAAGTGTTCTACGTCAAACTTATAGGGAGCTTGAACTTATTGTCGTGGACGACGGAAGTGCTGACGGAACTTTGCAAGAAATAGAAAGTTACCGGGAAATAAGTGAAATTCCCTTTAAGATTATTCGACATGAGATCAATCAAGGGGTTTCGGCGGCTAAAAACAGCGGAATCCGACAGAGCCAGGGTGAATTTCTTGCGTTCGCAGCCAGCGACGATCTGCAGAAGCCCGAGAGGATCGAACGTACAGTGGAGGAATTGATCCGGCACCCCGACCTTGATATGGTGTTTTTCGACTGTGAAATGGTGGATGAAGAAAATCGGCCTCTGCAAAGACGTAAGGGGTATCCGGAAGGCATGAACGCGGAAAATGCCCTTCTGTTTCAATTACAAAGAAACCATCTGTGGAGCGGCCTAGTCTTATTGCGGAAAACGCCGGATATCTGGTTTGATACGAGTCTGCCGAACGCGGTGGATTATGAGCTGTTTATGAGATTGTTGACCCATGGGTATACCTTAAAAATACTTGACGAATCCCTCATGTGGTACCGAGTTCACCAGCACAACATATCCGGGGATGGCCGGGTATCCAAACAGTCGGTCAAGTCGATTTTGCGCCGGTTGGATTTAGACCATTTGCTTGAGGAAATGGCCGAACAATTCACCGAGGCGGAAGCTCAAGTCGCCGTAGCGTCAGCTGCTTTATCCGCTGACTTGCCGGAGAAGGCTCTGCAATATACAAACCATCTTGCGCGGGATTCCGTTGAAGGTGGATTTATCGCGGGAGTAAGCTGGTTTCGGCTGGGCGATTACGGGAAGAGCCTGTCCGCATTTCAGCAAGCGGAGAGCCACGCGCCGGAAGATGCAGCTTTGATCAATAATATCGGCGTGCTGTTGGCGGTAGCTAACCGGACGGAAGAGGCAGAAAAACATTTTCAAAGGGCATTGACGTTAAGAGAAGGATATTTGGATGCAGCACACAACCTTAAGATATCGGAGTCTAGAGATTCCATGACTTACCGCATCACAGAGAAGCCTCTCCGCCCTAATTTCATTCATATCTATAATTATAAGCTTTAGACTAACGTCGACTGAAGAGGAAGATTGCCTATGACTAAAGCAAGAGTCGCCATGTTACTGGACAACCCCCTGCATCCGGACCCGCGTGTGTGGCGGGAAGCGATCACCTTATCGGAACTGAGATATGATGTCACCATCTTCTGCCAGCAGGAAAAGGAGCTTCCCGACTCGGAAGAAAGAGAAGGCGTCCACATTCGAAGGGTCTTCAGGTACAAGTTGGGCACTTCTGTGCTCGTAGATAAATATCTGCGTGCCCACTTTCAACTGAAAGAGGCGCTCGAACGCGAAGAACCGTTCGATATCTACCATTGCCACGACACCGAAACTTGGCCGCTGGGGTACATCTTGTCTCAAGAGCATCAAGCCAAATGGATTGCGGATGCCCATGAGTATTTTCCAGACGATCTCTTTCGTGAAAATTACCCGGACGAGAATAAATACCAAACCGCAAAACTCCTCATTAAAAACCGAGGCGAATATATCAGGCACGCCGATGGTGTAATTACCGTCAGCGAAGATATTGCACATGCCTTACAGACAGAATTCCAACTACCATGCCCGGTTACGACCATCTATAACACCCGATACAAGACTGATGTAGTCACCATAGACAAGAAGCTGCTGCGGCAAAAGCTTGGTTTCACGGAGCATGAACGGGTGCTCGTATTTGCGGGTTTCCTAAGGAAAGACCGCGGTATTCCCGTACTAATGGAGTTGATCGGCATACTGCCGGAAAACTTCAAGCTGCTCATTATCGGAGACGGGCATTATGCCCAAGATGTCAGAGAGGCTGCACGAATCAACGAGAAAATCGTCTATGCGGGGATGCTGCCGTATCAACAAATGATTGAATATGTCTACATGTGCGATGGATACGTAAATTTTCGGGATGTCTCGCTGACCAAAGATATTAAAAACTATCGTTTCCAAATGCCGAACAAGTTCTTTGACGCCATCTTCTCCGACATTCCTTTTTTCACTTATGAGGGAAGTTCCATGGATTGGTATATCCATAAATACAAGGTCGGAAGGAGTTTTCCGGTCGATCAGTCTTTGGATGAAATAGCCGCAGTTATTCAACGAGATCTCTCTGAAGGGGCATACCCGGAAGAGAAATTCAAAGCGGCGCAAGAATATTTCTCCTGGAAGAGCCAAACGGATAAGATGTCGCATTTGTATGAAAGTTTGCAAAAATAGACGGGGAGGCGAGGGCATGAGAATCGTCACAGTGATCGGCGCACGTCCTCAATTCATTAAAGCGTCGATGTTGAGCTCTCATTTAAGCACGAAGGGCATCGAAGAAACGCTTATTCATACCGGCCAGCACTTCGACCGGAATATGAGTGACATCTTCTTCAGCGAGCTGGGTTTGCAAGCACCTCAAATTCTTTTGGACATTAATGGTGATACCAATACGAGACAGACGGCAAGGGTCATGATGGCTTTGGAAGGGCAATTGAGGCAGAACCGTCCATCGGCAATCCTCGTTTATGGCGACACAAATGCTACATTAGCTGGGGCCATGGTGGGAGCGCAGCTGAATATTCCGGTGATTCACGTTGAAGCGGGATTGAGAAGTTATGATCGCAGGATGCCCGAGGAGATCAATCGCGTTCTTACCGACAATCTTTCTTCATTGCTGTTTTGTCCGACACAGACGGCCGTGAAAAATCTCGAAAGGGAAGGCATACAGGAAGGTGTTCATGACGTTGGCGATATCATGTATGACGCCGTATTGCATTTCGCAGGTCTGGCGAAGGAAGAAAGTACGATTCTGGAACGTCTTCAATTCGAGGAGAAAAAGTATATACTCGCCACGGTACATCGAAACTTCAATACGGATGACCCGGCTCGGCTAAAGGCGATTCTTCGCGCTTTCAAGCAATGCGAAGAAACGATCGTCTTCCCTATGCATCCGAGAACGAAGAAAATGATCGCCCAATTTGAACTTAATGATTATCTTCAATCTCGCAACATGGTTCTCACCGAACCCCTTGGCTATCTGGATATGATTCGATTGCAAGCCGGGGCGAAGGTCATCGTGACCGATTCGGGCGGCGTACAAAAAGAAGCTTACTTCAACGGGGTACCCAGTGTGATTTTGCGGGAGAACACCGAGTGGGTGGAGTTGGTTGAGCTGGGCTGGGGGAAGTTGGTTTCCAACGATTCGGAGTCCATCGTGAAGGCCATTCAAAGCGCGCAGGCCGGCGAATCAAAAGAAAATCCCTATGGTAAAGGCAATACAGGCATATCGATAACGGATCATATTCATGCGTATCTGTCTAACCTGTAGGCTGGCGAGGTGCAAGAATGAACATGCTGGATTATCCTCAGAGAATCGCCATAGAACTTACTCCCTTATGCAATTTGTCCTGCGCGATGTGTCCAAGGCATCATATCACGGATACGACCGGATTCATAACAGAAGAGCTATGGTTCAAACTAATTGATGATATCTCACGGAATTCCCCTGATACGGTCGTTTTGCCCTTTTGGCGGGGAGAATCCTTGTTGCACCCACAATTTCTCCGCCTGTTGGAGTATGCTTTGTCCAAGTCAATACGAATCCATGTTTCAACCAACGGGCTGCTGATCGATGAGAAGTTTGCAGATCTATTATGCCGTTGTGAATTTGTGAATATCAGTATTCATACCGTCAGTGGTTTAAAACAAGCACAATCCTTTTCCAAACTATTAAAATACAAAGCGACAAAAAAACCGGATGTTCAAATTTCTTTCGTTACAGGCGAGAATACCGTGCGTTATTTGGATGATGTAATTTTAAGCCGAAATCTGCAAGGCTTCGATAGTGTAAGATTGTACAAACAGCATACGATCAATGGGGATTTTGGCGGCATCGGAACCAGCTTGGACGTTCCCAGAACATATTGTGCCAAATTACTGGATACCTTGGTCATTGCTTACGATGGAGCCATCTCCCGCTGCAGTCATATTTGGACACCGGAACAAGGCCCCGATCTTAATCAGATGTCGATACAAGAAGCATGGGAATCGCAAGTGATGGAAAAAATCCGCAAGGATTATCCGGACCCGTACTGCGCAGGTTGCGACCAGTGGATGGGACGTACTCTTGGAGAGTCGTGGAGGATGGAAGATGGCATGGTCGAACAAGAAAAAATCTGGCCCTCAAATGAAATATAACATTCTTATCGTTTTCGATTATGCACCGCTCGGGCCGATGAGGGTTGCGATTCGAGACCATTTGTACTCATTTAAGAAAAACTCAAAGCATCAAGTTTTTTATTTAAATTTGGCGTATCGTGAAACCATTCCAGGTTATATTCAGAAGATGAAGTTCGATCTGGTTATTTTCCATACTATCTTTTTTTCCGCAAGATGGGATAATGTGGGATATGAGAGGACCAGAAGGAAAGCTCAGTTTATTAAGAAGTTAGATGCGGTAAAAGTTGGAATGCCGCAGGATGAGCACTTCAAAACGGATTATATTTGCGATCTGATAAATGAATTCGATATGGATATTATTTTCTCCGTGTCTCCCGAATCCGAACGGCCCAAGTTCTATTCTGCCAAAGTGAAGGATTCGGTGAAATTTTATCCTGTTTTAACGGGTTATCTGGATGATCGTACAGTTGAGTTGATTAAGCGGCTTGCCGGATTGGCAACCGAAAAAACGACGGATATCGGGTACCGTGCTACCCGCGTTCATCCGTCGCTAGGGAAACATGGAATTCTAAAACCGCTCATCGGCACTGTTTTTCAGGAAGAAGGCTCAATTTTAGGATTGAAGCTGGACATCTCTACACGCACTGAGGATACGATCCTCGGAAACGATTGGTTCAGGTTTTTACTCCATTGTAAATATACGATCGGGGTAGAAGGCGGGGCTAGCGTTATTGATCGCGATGGAAGTATTAGAATTAAAACATATGAATATCTTAAGAGCTATCCGCAAGCAAGTTTCGAGGAAATCGAGAAGGCTTGCTTCCCGGATCAAGATGGATATTTACAATATTACGCCCTATCTCCCAGGCATCTTGAAGCGTGTGCGACGAGAACATGCCAGATACTGATCGAAGGGGAGTACAATGGAATTCTCAAGCCCAATGTGCACTATATCCAATTAAAACGAGATTTCAGCAACATGGAGGAAGTTTTAAAAATAATCCAGCAGGATCGCTTAAGAGAAAGCATTGTGGAGAGAGCCTATCAAGATATTGTTGAATCCAGACGATTTTCATATGAGTCTTTTGTATCCAATGTCATTAATCATTCACTGCAAGCTGATGATCAGAGTTACGTTAGAAAACTGGATATTTGGAGATCGGGTTTATGCCTGTGGAACTGGTTTCAGGAGAGGATTCATCTCCATAGAATTCGTTCGATACGAAAATACAGAAGCTGTAAGAACAAACTCATTCGTTTATTTAGAGACTGGATCGATACCAAGGGGGGTATTCAATGAAAACTCCATTTTTTTCAATTATATTACCTACCAGGAACAGAAGCTTTATCGTAGAGAAAGCTATCCTTAGCGTTATTAATCAAACTTTTTCCGATTGGGAATTACTCATTATTGATAATGATGTATCGGATGAAACCTCTCAGGTAGTCCATCATTATATTAATGAAAAAATAAAATACTTTCGTACTGGTAATCTGGCCATGCACGATAATTGGGAATTTGGAGTTAACAAAGTAAAAGGGAAATTCATTACTTTATTAGAGGATAAGGCGAGTTTTGTTCCAGATGCCCTGGAAGTTATTTATCATACGATTCACAAAGAAAACGTACCGATCGTTAGTTGGAATTATGGCGTCTTAAATAAAAAAATCGTCAAGAATCCGGAAGCCTCGAGTATTGTTTTTAGCTCTGAGCAAGTAATACAGTTTTTGTTGTCACACAATTATAACCACACTCACAGAATTCTTCCTCGCTTTGTTAATTCTTGTTGCGAGAGTACAATAATCGAAAAATCCAAACATGTCGGTGTAAATCGAGTTTTTTCTTTTGCTTCTCCCGATATTACCTCAATGTCATTGCAATTGGGGCTATATGATAAGCTGGCATATATAGATAAGGAGTTAGTTTTTTTTGATTCAAAAACAAGTAATGGCGGAGCATTTGAAAGAAAAATTTCGTCCGTACAATACAATGATTTCATTTCGTTGAGTGCCGGCGGAAATAAAGAAAATCTGGTACCGGACCGTACGCCTTGCAAGTTGCTTACAAACTACGGATCGATTATTAATGATTATTTATCAATTAGGGAAAAAGTAAAAGGAAGATTGGACTATTATCCGCTTGATATCATCAACTACTATACGGAAATACTACGTAATTTTGCTTATTTAGAGTATAGCGGCACGAATATCTCAGAAGAAAGAGAAATTGTGCTGGAGAGTCTCAAGAATGAAAATCCTTTTATTCAAAGAGTCGTTTTCGACTCCAACAATCTGTTCAATCGAATGGGTACGAATTTTATGATCAGAGCATTTAATTCAACCATTGGGGCCTTAGTTCGCACTGGTCAAAAAATGGCGGTTTGGGGAGCGGGCGAGCTTGGCCTGTATCTGCTAAGGAATTCTAATTATCTTAGTGAATATGTCGATATAGTAATAGATAAAGACAAAGATAGACATGGCTTGAAAATTGACGGCACAGGTGCCGTCATTTATTCGCCGGATATACTGAACAGCCAGCAGATCGATGTTGTGATTATTGCTTCTCTAGATTATGCAGTTGATATAAAGAAAGAGCTGACAGATTCATATCACTTTCAGGGTGCCGTGATTTCAGCAATAGATATATAAGGAAACACACATTCGTTAACATCATGTTTATTCGTGAGGGTGGTTGAATATGAAAGCTGTCATTCTTGCAGGCGGACTTGGTACCCGTATTAGTGAAGAAACACAAATAAGACCGAAACCAATGGTGGAAATCGGCGGTAGACCCGTTCTGTGGCATATCATGAAAACTTACTCTCACTATGGAATAAATGATTTTATTATCTGTTTGGGTTATAAAGGGTACATGATCAAGGAATACTTCTCCAACTACTTTTTGCATATGTCTGATATTACCTTCGATATGAAAAATAATAAAATGCGGGTACATCAACATCATGCGGAACCTTGGACAGTGACTTTGGTTGATACCGGTGACGAGACTATGACGGGCGGAAGATTGAAGCGTGTTAAAAATTATGTTGGCGATGAAACATTTTGCTTTACTTATGGCGATGGATTAAGCGATGTGAATATTGAAGAACTTATCGCTTTTCATCGTTCTCAGGGGACATTTGCTACTTTAACGGCAGTTCAACCGCCTGGACGATTCGGGGCACTTGATTTTTATGAAAACAAAATCATCAGTTTCGAGGAAAAGCCCCAAGGTGATGGAGGCTGGGTTAACGGGGGCTATTTTGTATTGGAACCTGAGGTTTTTAGTTTCATTGAGGGGGACTCCACAGTTTGGGAGAGTGAACCTTTAGAGAGGTTAGCGTCTCAAAGCAATCTCTCAGCGTTTAAACACAAAGGATTTTGGCAGCCGATGGATACTTTGCGTGATAAACAAAAGTTGGAAAGTTTATGGGAATCCAAGCTGGCTCCGTGGAAAGTGTGGGGAAGAAATGTTGTTTTGGAAGAATAAAAAGGTCTTGATAACGGGCCATACCGGGTTTAAAGGCAGTTGGCTTTCTCTTTGGTTACAAAAATGGGGTGCGGAAGTCATCGGATTTTCTTTAAATCCTCCGACAAGACCCAGTTTATTTGAACTCGCCAATGTAGCGGGCGGTATGCACTCTTATAACGGTGATGTCAGGAACTACGATTTGCTCAAAAGCGTGGTCGAGAAACATCGGCCGGAAATTTTGATTCATATGGCCGCACAGCCGTTAGTTAGGCATTCATATAGAAATCCGATCGAAACATTTGAGATTAATGTGATGGGTACGGTAAATGTACTTGAAGTTGTCCGAAATACGGACTCTGTCCAAGTCATTATCAATGTGACAAGCGACAAATGTTATGAAAATAAAGAATGGGTTTGGGGATATCGTGAAACAGATCCGATGGGCGGTTATGATCCCTATAGCGCAAGTAAAGGATGTGCGGAGTTAATCACCTCATCATTTCGCAATTCTTTTTTTAATGCTTCGGCATCCGGTGATCGTCCACGAATGTTGGCCTCCGTCAGGGCCGGAAACGTAATAGGCGGTGGAGATTGGGCCGAGGATCGGCTTGTCCCTGATATGATCAGGGCAATCTTACAACGCGAACCGGTTCTGGTTCGAAATCCGCAAGCCATTCGACCTTGGCAACATGTTCTGGATCCTTTATATGGATATTTACTATTAGCAGAAAATCTTTGGATCTCTGGCATTGAATTTGGTGAAGGGTGGAATTTCGGACCGTCTGAACAAGATGCTGCTCCGGTCAGCAAACTTGTTGAAAAGGTTTGTGCCCTATGGGGGGGCGATGCCAAATGGACATTGGATGAAAAAAATCATCCGCACGAGGCGAATTATCTCAAATTGGATTGTTCTAAAGCAAGAATGAAATTAGATTGGAAGCCAAAGCTTCAGTTCGACGATACCATTGAATGGGTTGTCGATTGGTACAAATCGTATGTTGCTCAAGCAGATATGCAGCAGGTAACATTGGATCAAATGAATAAATATGAGCAATTACTTCGAGGAGCCGGAAATGATTAATCAAAAATGTCGTTTTTGCGGGACACATTTGAAATATACCTTTGCAGATCTGGGGATGTCTCCTTTATCAAATTCCTATCTTCGACCGGATCAATTAATGGAGAGGGAAATCTTTTACCCCTTACATGCCTATGTTTGTGAGGGGTGTTTGTTGGTACAGTTAGATGAATTTGAAGCACCGGAACAAATATTTAGTGATTATGCCTACTTTAGCTCCTATGCAGCTACTTGGTTGAGACATGTTCAACAATATGCGGATATGGTAACAACCCGATTCGATATTCATGCATCATCTCAAGTTGTTGAAATTGCAAGTAATGATGGGTATCTATTGCAATATTTCAAGCAAAAAGGGACACCTGTTTTAGGAATTGAACCTGCTGCAAATGTAGCAAAGATTGCGATTGAAAAAGGAATTCCAACGGCAATTGAGTTTTTCGGAAAAAGCACGGCGAATAAAATTATTACTGAATATCAATTGCAGGCAGATCTGCTGATTGCAAATAATGTATTGGCGCATGTACCGGATTTATTGGATTTTGTTGCCGGAATGAAACTGTTATTAAAGCCAGGCGGTGTGATAACGGTAGAATTCCCTTACTTGCTTGAGCTAATTAAAAACAACCAATTTGATACGATTTATCATGAACATTTTTCATATTTTTCATTGATGACAGTTCAAAAGATATTTGCGTCACAAGGCTTAACCATCTTCGATGTTGATGAATTGTCTACACATGGGGGATCCCTCAGGGTATACGCCCGGCATGGTGAAGATTCCGGAAAACTGGTTCATAGTCGTGTTAACAACTTATTGCTGAATGAAGAAACAATGGGGTTAACTGAACTGGCTTTATATCGGAAGTTTAACGACCAAGTAAAAGAAACTAAATGGAAAATTCTAAATTTTCTAATCAGTGCTAGGCGAGAAGGAAAAACAATAGCAGGATATGGTGCGCCTGCAAAAGGAAACACATTACTTAATTTCTGCGGAATACGAACTGACTTTATGGATTATACCGTTGACCGTAGTCCATACAAACAAGGCTTATATTTACCAGGCACACACATTCCAATCGAACATCCAGAAAAAATTCGTGAAACAAAACCGGACTACCTATTGATATTACCATGGAATTTGCAGGAAGAGGTCATGGAACAAATGTCCTATATTAGGGAATGGGGAGGCAAGTTCGTGATTCCTATTCCGGAAGTAAAGGTGATTTAAATGAATTTTAAGGAAATTTCTCTAAATGGAGTATTTGTTATTGAGATTGATCCAATAGAAGATGAGAGAGGTTTCTTTGCCCGCTCCTGGTGTAAAGAAGAGTTTATCGAGCATGGCGTCCATCTCGATTTTGTTCAATGCAACATTTCCTACAATAAGAAAAAAGGTACCCTCCGCGGAATGCACTTTCAAGCTAAGCCGTACGAGGAAGCCAAGCTCGTCCGCTGTACTAGAGGCGCCATTTATGACGTAATAATTGATCTTCGTCCGGATTCAAATACATTTAAACGATGGGCGGCTGTAGAGTTAACTTCGGAAAACCGAAAAATGCTCTTGGTTCCGGCAGGATTTGCCCATGGTTTTCAAACCTTGGAGGACGATACAGAAGTTTTTTATCATATGAGTGAATACTATCATTCCGAAAGTGCCGGAGGTATCCGGTGGGATGATCCGGTTTTTAAGATGAAGTGGCCCCTAATAGATCCAATAATATCGTGTAAGGATAAGGAATATCCGAACTTCAAATAAAAGGCGATAGTCTAGTTTATTATTAATTCTATCCGGGAAAAAGCCGATAATATAGGAAAGAATAACGTTCAGCTCTAAGTAATTATACAACCGAGGGGGGAAGATGCTTTGAATCCAACTTTGTCGCAGGAACAAATTGATTTTTTTAACCTGGAAGGTTACCTCGTGATAAAGTCGTTTTATGATATGAATAGAGACATCGAACCCATTCATTTTGCGATTTATAACATTATCGGCCTCCTGATTAAGAAATATAATTTGCCGTTTATACAGGCTCCGTTCTCCTCGGAAACCTTTGATTCCTGCTTCCAAGATTTAATCACCCATGACAGAAAATTAGGTTCGGAAGCTTACGATGCGGTGAAGCAAATCCCTGCTTTTGTCAGATTGGTATCCAGCGAGCGGCACGATTCCGTGTTTTCACAAATTCGGAAGAATTCTTTTCCCGGAGTCGCAGCGGGCGGCTATGGAATTCGTATGGATCATCCCGGAGAAGAAAAATTCCGAGCGGGATGGCATCAGGACTATACCTCTCAATTCCGCAGTATAGACGGTTTGGTATTTTGGAGCCCTTTAGTACAGATTACGGAGTCAATAGGACCGCTACAGATATGCCCGGGTTCTCATAAAGAAGGAATGGTTCCCGTGCATACACAGAATGGGAAAGAGCCTGGGAAAACGGGAGCTTATGCTACAGTTCTGAAGGATGAAGAAAATCTGTTAAGCAAGTACCCTGTTGTGCATGTGTTAGCATCTCCTGGAGATTTGTTGATACTGGATTTTCTTGTCATCCATGCCTCCGGCTATAACGTAAGTAACCGTTCAAGGTGGTCCATGCAAATGAGGCATTTTAATTTTAACGATCCCACAGGAATCAAAATCGGATGGGCAGGTTCGTTTGCAGCAGGCAAATCCATCGAATCCGTACATCCTGAATTAATTGCCGATCGTAAGGGAGTTTAAACTATGGATTGCTGCGTTTGTGAAAGCGAAATCCAATCACCAGTCTATCGGTCAGGGCAAAATACCTCCATAACCTCATTGTGCCAAGTATTAAACATAACAACCACGGTGTATTACTGCGACCGATGTGGTCATATTCAAACAAAAGGCATTGAAAATGTGGATGTTTATTACGATGAGAATTATAAACTGTCGAACGATAGTGTGGAAGAAGATCAATTATATGCCGTGGTTGACGGTCAAAAAATTTACCGCACCGAACATCAAATCAATACCTTGATGAATAAGGTAGGAATTCATCAAAAAGCACGCGTCCTGGATTATGGTTCTGCCAAAGGAGCATTGTTAAAGGGATTAAGGCATAAATTGCCGGACATTCAGATCCATTTATTTGACGTTACGGAAGAGTACCTTCTATTCTGGGAAAAGCTTGTATCGCCGGAACAATGGAGCACATACAAACCAAAAGAATCTTGGCAGGGCAGCTTTGATTTGGTTACATCTTTTTTTGTCATGGAGCATATAGAGGACCCGAAAATATTCTTAAGGAATATACGGAATCTCCTCTGTGATGCCGGCATTTTTTATTGTGTTGTGCCCAACGTGTATCGTAATATTGCAGATTTTGTAGTCGTGGATCATGTTAACCATTTTTCAGAATCGTCGCTGAACTATTTGTTTGAATCCTGCGGATTTCAAATTGTAGAGATCGATGTCCGATCCCATAACAACGCTATTATTATCATTTCCAAAAAAAGCGATAAGGAGTGGGGTTTCATTCCTTCTCCAACGATGAACAACTATGCGTCCGTAGTATCTCTGTCAAAATATTGGAATGATTTTTCAAGCAAAATCATGGAGTTTGAGAATCGTTACTCTGAACATAAAGTTGCGATTTATGGTGCCGGGTTTTACGGGACCTTTATCTATTCTTGCCTGAAGTTTCCGGAGAGAATAACGTGCTTTGTCGATCAAAACCCTTTCCTTCAGGGAAAAGAATTGTTCGGCATAGCCATCGTGCCGCCGGATCGGCTTCCGGACTCGGTTGATACTGTTTATGTCGGATTGAATCCACTTGCCGCCGAATCTATCATCAAGAATATAGAGGCATGGAGTTCAAGAGAAATCCATTTCTTTATTGAAAAGACTGGAGTGCCGATGCTTTGAATCCGATAACAAGAAGCCTTCAAGAGCATTATCAACAAACCTTTATCAAGCACGGCCCCAATGAGAGAGGGGTGGACTGGGGGGCGAAAAAGGATATTGTCCTCCGATATAGGAACATGCTTTCTGTCATTTTACCCGGACAGCAATCTGACGTAAGTCTTCTTGATGTCGGATGCGGTTATGGCGGCCTTCTGGAATATATTGACCATTCGAACTTTGCGGAAACTCAGATACAATATACGGGTATTGATGTCGTAAGTGAAATGATAACTTACGCTAGATCTCATCAGAAGTTCGATTCCGGTTCGTTCGCTGTTGCGGACATCCTTAGCTACAACCCTGCCGATCATTTTGATTACGTGGTTTGCAATGGAATTCTCACTCAGAAATTGCAAACAAGCCACTTGGAGATGGAAAAGTATCTCAAACAGATCGTCGAAAAAATGTTCGCATTGTGCAGGATCGGAATTGCATTTAACGTGATGACGACCAAAGTGAATTTTATGGCACCGAATCTTTTCTATCTAAATCCTGTAGAACTATTTGCTTACTGCATGAATCAATTCGGCGGCAAAGTAAAAGTAGATCACTCATACCCCTTATATGAATACACCGTATACATTTACAAATAACTGTTAAAGGGGGTCCGGAGGAGGACATGAAAGTTGGAATTCTCGGATCGGCTGGCGGAAGTGTTTTTGCCGAAGTGGTTGGCATCTTGAAAGCCGCATCTTTGGCTGGCCGGTTCCAATTTTATGTAATCACCGACCGGGAATGCGGGTTAGAAACGAAATGCGCGGATTTGGATATTGAAGTTATTCGAATTGAGGAACGCGACAACGCGCTATTTTCCGAGAAAGCCGGAGAGCATTTTCATTCGATCGGCATTGACATGGTTTTGCTTTTTTTTTCACGCTTGGTCTGCAGTCATTTGTATCTGTCTATCCCTACATTTAACATTCATCCTTCCCTATTGCCTTCCTTCAAAGGTTTTCACGCAGTCACGCAGATGAAGGAAGCGAATGCGAAGTTTTTTGGAGCCTCTCTTCATCTGGTGGACGAATCCATAGATGGCGGTGCGATCGTGGCACAAGTTTCGATGCCTGTTCCGTATGAGACGTCGCTAGAAAAGCTTTACAAATATTCGTTCATTCAAAAAATATATTTGGCTTTGTTGGCAATCGAACTTGTAGAGAGCGGCGCTATCCGAATAGCTGAGGGTAATGCCGGATATCAAGTAACCGGCATGTTGCCGTATACGGACAGGTGCAACCCTTCCATCCGGAATGAAGGCATTCTGCGAGAGATTATGGGACTTCAAGATAGAGAGGGCGTAGAGTTGATCAAATGACTACCATTGTCATTTCGCAGCCTATGTTTTTACCTTGGCGCGGGCTGTTTGAACAAATCGCCGCTGCCGACGATTATGTCCATTATGACAATGTACAATTGCCCATGGGCCGAAGTTTCACAAATCGTGTACAAGTAAAATCAGAAACGGGAGTCATGTGGTTGACGGTTCCCATTCTCAGAAGCGGCAAGCAATTGATCATGGACGTAGAGATTGATCACGAACAACCTTGGAGAAGCCGTCATTTAAGAACGATTCATCATTTGTATTCTAAAGCCCGTTACTACAAAGAAGTAATAGACGTTATCCACAGGATATATGAGAACGATACCAAAAGCTTAAGTGAGTT
Organism: Cohnella suwonensis; assembly: GCF_042655365.1. Classification (NCBI taxonomy): domain Bacteria; kingdom Bacillati; phylum Bacillota; class Bacilli; order Caryophanales; family Paenibacillaceae; genus Cohnella; species Cohnella suwonensis. The sequence continues at coordinate 151,090 of NZ_JBHSMH010000041.1, forward strand.
CAATATTTTTGCGATCGAATACATAGCACAATGGCTGGGCTTAAACACACGGTTTCACCGGTCTTCTGAACATCCGCCGCACGGAGCCAAGTCGGAAGGATTAATGGATATTATACAAACTTATCAGGCGGACAAATACATTACCGGCCATGGAGCGCGCCATTACTTGGACCACGAGTATTTTGAACGACACCATGTAGGCGTGTATTATATGAGATATCAAAAACTGCCACACAAACAACTTCATGGAGATTTCACGCCTTATGTCTCCATTATCGATTTGCTATGTAACGAGGGTTTGCAGGCACGAAATTTTTTAATACCGGTTACCCAACCTTGGAGGGATTTCATTCATGAATCCAATTGAATTATTCCGCAAAGAAGTGTCTTCAAATATCGCGAATATGTCAAATCGAAAGGAATTAAAGGATATTTCCAATCGTTGGATAGAGAGCACTACCCCGTTCAAATATACTTATAATTTCAGTTGGATGGGAAGGCCTATTATTCAATTCCCGCAAGATATCATAGCCATGCAAGAAATTATTTGGGACATAAAGCCTGACCTCATTGTCGAGACCGGGGTCGCCCATGGCGGGTCTATCATTTTCTATGCCTCGATGTTGGAACTGATCGGGCATGGAAATGTGATCGGCATTGACATCGATATTAGGGAACACAATCGGATTGAGATCGAAAAACACCCTATGTTCAAAAGAATACAGTTGATCGAAGGGTCGAGCACGGATGAGACTCTTTTTCATGAGATCACTGAATCGGCAATGGGTGCCGGTAAAGTTCTGGTTGTTTTGGACTCCAATCACACCCATGATCATGTGCTCCGAGAGCTCGAGTTGTATTCCACGTTGGTGAATTCGGGAAGTTATTTGGTTGTTATGGATACTGTAGTTGATGATATGCCCAGTGAGTTGCATAAAGAAAGGCCTTGGAACCGAAACAGTAATCCCAAAACCGCCGTCCAGTCATTTTTGAGAAGTAACGATCGATTTGTTATTGATGAGACCATTCACAATAAGCTATTGATTACGGTGGCGCCTGACGGGTACCTGAAATGCACGAAAGACCTTTAAGACAGGATGAAGGAGCAGTGTTCTGATGGGCATCAAAGGTGAAAAAATCCATGTTTCCGGACCCTCCATTACGCAAAAGGAAATCGAATACGTTACTGAAGCGGTCCAAAGTGCATGGTATGAGAATGCCAATGTCTATCATGATAAGTTTGAGAAAGCATTTGCCCAATATGTTGGCGTAAGATATGCGATTACAATGCCTTCATGCACGTCAGCCATTCACCTTTCCTTGCTCGCAGCCGGTGTAGGTCCCGGTGACGAGGTCATTGTTCCGGATATCACTTGGATTGCCACTTCAGCACCCATTCATTATGTCGGGGCCACCCCAGTATTTGCTGATATCGATCCCCAAACATGGTGCCTATCCGCCGAAAGTTTTGAAAGTTGTATTACTGAGAAAACGAAAGCGGTAATTCCGGTTGATTTGTACGGTAATGTTCCTGATATGAACGCCATTCGAAAGATTTCTGAAAAACACAGGATCGCCATTATTGAAGATGCTGCGGAAGCTATCGGCAGTATGTATCACGGTAATAAAGCGGGCTCCCTTGGAGATATCGGTGTTTTCAGTTTTCATGGCTCAAAAACATTAACGACCGGTGAGGGGGGGATGCTGGTCACCGATCGAGAGGATATTTATAGAAAGTGTTTGTTTCTTCGGGACCATGGACGCCTACCTGGTGATAAAATGTTTTGGAATTCAGAAATAGCCTATAAATACAAAATGTCCAGTTTACAGGCTGCTCTGGGGCTGGCTCAATTGGAACGAATTGAAGAGCTTGTAACAAAGAAGCGGGAAATTTTTAATTGGTATCGGGAAGAACTTGACCATTTGCAAACCATGAAATTAAATTTTGAAGCACCTCACACAAAAAACACTTACTGGATGGTTACCGCTGTATTTTCAGATCGACAAAACATAGAAAAAGAACAATTAATATCCAAATTAAAAGAATTAAACATAGACTGCAGGCCGTTCTTCTACCCGTTAAGCTCTCTGCCTGCCTATCAGAAATTAAAAGCAGCCCAAAATGCACAATTACGAAATGGCGTTGCGTATAAAATATCACCTTATGGAATTAATCTTCCATCCGGAATGAACATGACCAAAGAAAAAGTGAAGGTTGTCTCGGAATCTTTAAAATCGCTAATCTCGTGATTAGGGTAATAACAGTATCAACAAATTCAGTTAATGAGAGGCTGTAAATATGTGCGGTATCGCAGGTTCGATTAACTTATCATACAATTCTATAGAACTAATGCCAAAACGGTTGCAGGTCATGAATCAGTTGCTAAAGCATCGCGGGCCTGACGGGCAAGGGATCTGGTACAATGATGAGAAGTACGTCGGTCTTGCCCACAGTCGATTAAGCATCATCGATGCGGTTTCCGGAGCACAACCAATGACCGACATGTCCGACAATTGGATTACGTTTAACGGCGAAATTTATAACTATCTGGAACTTCGGGATCAATTGGGACGAGATCGTTTTCGAACCGATTCCGATACGGAGGTCATTTTGCAATCCTATCTCAAATGGGGATACGATTGTGTGGACCATCTCAGGGGAATGTTTGCATTTGCCATTTGGGACGGACGGCATCAGACGCTTTTTTGCGCGAGAGACCGGTTTGGAATCAAACCTTTCTATTATACAATCGTTGAGGATACCCTTTACTTTGCTTCAGAAATTAAGGCGCTGTTGCCGTTCATCGAGCGCATACAAACCAATCTGGAAGGGTTTAAAGACTACTTAAGCTTCCAATTCTGCCTGTCGGGTAAAACGTTGTTTCAAGGCATTCACGAACTTCAGCCAGGTCATATGCTGACGGTGAGGAATGGAAATGTTCAAGTCCGGAAGTACTGGGAAGTTTATTATGATTTGGATTGGGACCATACAGGGAAGTACTTCGAAGAGAAAGTGTATGACTTGCTTGCGGACTCGGTGAAAGTTCATTTGCGCAGCGACGTTCCTGTGGGAGCCTATGTAAGCGGCGGACTTGACTCCAGCATAATCGCCTCGTTGGCAGCGAAGGAGAAATCCGAAGATTTCCTGGGGTTCACGGGAAAGTTTTCGATCAGCCGGGATTACGACGAGAGCATGTATGCGGAGGAATTGTCCAGATGGCGGGGCTTTCAACTGCATCAGGTTGAAATACAAGTTGAAGATTTTATCGAAAACATCCGCAAAGTCATTTTTCATTTGGATCAGCCGGTCGCAGGGCCGGGCTCATTCCCGCAGTATATGGTTTCGCAGCATGCGAGCCGATATCGCAAAGTGGTTCTCGGCGGACAAGGCGGTGACGAGATTTTCGGCGGATATACCCGGTACATCATTGCTTATTTTGAACAGTGCATAAAAGCGGCGATTGATGGAACTACCAAAAATGGGAACTTCATCGTGACGTATGAATCCATTATTCCGAATTTAACGTCACTCAAAAATTACAAGCCTTTATTGCAAGATTTTTGGCGCGAAGGGCTTTTCGACGATCTGGACAAACGCTATTTCCGGTTGATCAACCGGGCAACTACTCTACAAGATGAAATCCGTTGGGATTTGTTGAACGATTATTCTCCCTACGAATCTTTCAAAAGCATTTTCGGAGCAAACAACGTAAAGAAAGAGTCGTATTTCGACTCCATGACCCATTTTGATTTTAAGACTTTGCTGCCTGCATTACTGCACGTGGAAGACAGGGTGAGCATGGCTCACGGACTGGAATCGAGAGTGCCTTTTCTGGATCATCCGCTTATCGAACTTGTAGCGACGATTCCTTCCAACATTAAGTTCAAGGACGGTACAACCAAGCAATTGCTTAAGAACGCTTTATCACGCGAACTCCCTGAGATGATTGTGAACCGGCAAGACAAAATGGGTTTTCCGGTACCGTTTAACGAATGGGTGAAAGGCGGTGCGCGGGATTTCGTTTTTGATCTTTTCTCAAGCCGGCAAGCCCTATCCAGAGACTTCACGAACAATAAAGAAGTCTTAAGCAATCTGGAGAACGAGCCCAAGTATAGCCGTAAGCTCTGGGGACTTCTGAGTTTGGAGCTGTGGCAGCAAGAATTCCATGATCGGGAATATGAATACAAAAAATTATTACAAGAGTAGGAGATGGGAAATATGAAAGTTCTGATCACAGGTGGGGCCGGGTTTATCGGTTCCCATATCGCGGATCGTCTGTTAAGCGGCGGCAACCTGGTACTGGTTATTGATAATTATGCGACCGGCAGAAGGGATAACCTGACTGCTCAAGACGGACTTACGGTTGTAGAGGGATCGATTGCCGACCGGCCATTGGTAGATCGTGTGTTTGCCGAATTCCAACCGGAAGTGGTTGTCCACGCGGCTGCGTCTTACAAGGATCCGGACAATTGGGAAGAAGATGCGTTCACCAATATAACAGGTACAGTGAATGTGGTGAAGGCCGCAAAGCAGCAAGGCGTGCAGCGCATCATTTACTTCCAGACTGCACTCTGTTATGGTCTTAAACCTTTGGAACAGCCGATCACATTGAGCCATCCCATTCAATCCGAAGGAAGCAGCTATGCCATCAGCAAAACTGCAGGCGAACAATATATTCAACTGAGCGGTCTTGAATATTTTTCTTTCCGTCTGGCGAATGCATATGGTCCGCGCAACTTGAGCGGTCCCCTGCCTACTTTCTATCACCGGCTTACGAATGAGAAACCTTGTTTTGTAATGGATACCCGCCGTGATTTTATTTACATCGACGATCTGGTATCCGTCGTCATGAAAGCAATCGATGGAATGGGAGGCAGAGGGGCTTACCATATCTCATCCGGATCCGACTTTTCGATCAAAGAATTGTTCGACGCAACGATCAAAGCGTTGAACATTACGCTGGATCAAGAGGTTGAAGTACGCCCGCGAAATGAAGACGATGCATTCACGATCCTGCTTGATCCTTCAAGGACAAACCGCGATTTTGATTGGAAGGTCACGACGCCTCTTGAAAACGGGGTGAAGAAAGCAATTGAATGGTACAAGCAATACGGGATTTCGCAGACCTTTACACATCTAAAACCGGTTGAATCCAAATAACGGCGTAAAGTGGTGGTAGAATTTATGGAACAATTCCGTAACGAAAAAATTCTCGTCGTAGGGGGAGCGGGCTTTGTGGGCAGCAATCTCGTTCACAAGCTCCTCTCTTCATTTCCACTAGAGATCGTTGTCGTCGACAACTTGCTTTCTTCCGAAAAAGAGAATGTCCCGGATGCGGGTAATGTCACGTTTCTGGAGGGCTCGATTACCGACGATCGCATTTTGGATCAACTTCCTGCCGATCTGGATTATGTGTTTCATTTGGCTACTTATCACGGAAATCAAAGTTCCATGCATGATCCGTTAGCGGATCATGAGAACAACACCTTCACAACCTTGAAGCTGTATGAAAAAATCAAGGGATTTAACAACATTAAGAAAGTTGTCTATTCTTCCGCTGGCTGTACGGTCGCCGAGAAAACGTTCGAACATGCGGAAGCGACCACTGAGGATTCGCCGGTATCTTTACACTTGGACAGCCCCTATCAAATTTCCAAAATTATTGGAGAGTTTTATTCCAACTACTATTTTAAACAACACAAACTTCCTGTGGTGAAAGCACGTTTTCAGAATGTATATGGTCCTCGGGAAATTTTGGGGGCGGGGCTGTGGCGTGGTACTCCTGCAACGGTATGGCGAAATGTGACCCCCACTTTCATCTATAAATCATTAAAGCAAATGCCTCTAACCGTTGAGAACGGAGGAATCGCTACCCGAGATTTTATCTATGTAGATGACATTGTGGAAGGTTTAATGCTGTGTGCTGTAAAAGGCACTGCGGGAGACGTTTATAATCTGGCTAGCGGTGAAGAAACTTCGATTCTTCAACTGGCCGAGACGGTCGATAAGCTGACTGATAACCCTGTGGGGGTTGACTACCGTCCGGCGCGGGATTGGGATCGTTCCGGCAAAAGATTCGGCAGTATCGAAAAAGCCCGGAAGGAGCTTGGCTTTCAGGCGAAAGTCGGATTGTTGGAGGGTTTGCGTAAGACCGTCACATGGACAAAACATCATTTGGAATTCATTGAACAATGCATGGAGAAACATAAGCGTTTTCTATAATGCACCAGGCCGAGATAAGGTGGGTATATCAAATGACGCTTCCGTTTCACAATACCCTGATCCACAAGCTTCAATCCAAATCAGCTACCCTCGGTGTCATCGGTCTGGGCTACGTCGGACTGCCGCTTGCCGTGGAAAAAACCAAGGTTGGCTTTCAAGTGATCGGGTTCGATATCCAGCAATCGCGCGTCGATCAGGTGAATCTAGGAATCAACTATATTGGGGATGTGGTTGACGAGGAACTTAAGGGGCTGGTCAAATCGGGCCGGTTTCGGGCTACCAAGGATTATTCGTTGTTGAATGACGTCGATGTCGTCTCTATTTGCGTACCAACCCCGCTTGATGAGTATCAGCAGCCGGATATCAGCTATGTACGGGCATCTGCGGAGGCGGTGGCCAAGCACCTGCACCCGGGCATGCTTGTCGTTCTTGAGAGTACGACTTACCCTGGCACGACCCAAGAAGTCGTTAAGCCCATCCTCGAGTCAACAGGGCTAAAATGCGGCGAAGATTTTTTCCTGGCTTACTCCCCGGAGCGCGTCGATCCGGGCAATAAACAGTTCAAGACCAAAAACACCCCTAAAGTCGTAGGCGGGGTGACGGCGGCCTGCGGAGAAGTAGCCGCAGCTCTTTACCAGAAAGTGCTGGAAGGACAAGTTCATGTCGTATCCAGCCCTGCCGTAGCCGAGATGGAGAAAATACTGGAGAATACGTTCCGGAACATCAACATCGCACTCGTTAACGAAATGGCCATTTTGTGCAACCGCATGAACATCGATATTTGGGAAGTCATTGACGCGGCGAAGACAAAGCCTTACGGATTTATGGCGTTCTATCCGGGGCCGGGGCTGGGCGGGCATTGCATTCCCATTGACCCGTGGTATTTGACATGGAAAGCCCGGGAATACAATTACCACACCCGCTTAATCGAAGTGGCGGGTGAAATCAATAACAGCATGCCCGAGTTTGTGGTGGAGCGAATCGGCAACATTCTCAACGATGAATGCAAACCCATCCGCAATTCAACCGTCTATTTACTCGGAGTCGCCTACAAAAAGGATATTGACGATTACCGCGAATCTCCGGTCGTGACGATCATGGAGCTGTTGAAGAGGAAAGGAGCAAATGTGATCTACAGCGATCCGAAAATTCCTTCCTTCCGATATAAAGGAAATAGCTATGAAGCCGTCCCGCTGACTAAAGAAAATCTGCAAAATGCCGATATTGTAGTTATCGCGACCGACCATTCGGAATTTGATTACGATCAGATCGGGGAATATGCCGGCGTTTTGTTCGACACTCGAAATGCGATGAATGGCAGAAAAACCGCAAATACATATCACCGATTGTAGCAGCGACGACCTCAAAAAAGCGAAAATAACCGTTTTCGCTTTTTTTACATCACCAGGAGAGAAGGCTTAGCAAGATGACCAAAGTCATTGTCGTAGGGGCTGGGCAATGGGGGAAGAATTTGGTCCGGACCTTCTATGAACTTGGAGCTTTGGCAGGCGTGGCGGAAGCCCATCCCGAGCTCCGGAACCGGCTAAAGACGGACTACCCAGAGGTTCCGTTATACGAGGATTATCGATCGGCATTAACCGCGGAAGCACAAGCTTTCGTCATCGCAACGCCGGCTCATACGCATGCCGCGATTGCCCGGAAGGCCTTGCTGGCCGGAAAAGACATTTTCGTCGAGAAGCCGTTGACATTGTCCGCCGACGAAGCCGAAGAACTGGTCCTTCTGGCCGAAGAGAAGCAGCGGATATTGATGGTAGGTCACTTGCTGCTCTATCAACCGGCTATCCGGAAGATGAAAGAAATGGTCGACCAAGGCCGGATCGGAAAGCTGAGAAGCCTTCATCAGGAGAGGATGAAGCTTGGACGGGTTCGAGCGGTCGAAAATGTATTATGGAGCTTCGGCGTCCATGATTTGGCCGTGTTTCTCTATCTGGTCGGGGAATCTCCCAAGGACATTCAGGCAACCGGACAGCGAATCGTGCAGCCTGCTATCGAAGACGATGTCTACGTGCATCTGACCTTTACTGATAGCGTTACTGCACACTTACATACCTCATGGTTATGGCCGCAGCAGCGCCGATGCCTGACAATTATCGGAACAACAGGAATGCTTGTATACGACGAAGAAGTACAAACGGTGACGCTTCACCGAAAAGGCATCGATGCCGAGCTATCGAACGTAGATGAAGGGTCGGAGCTTGTTTTCAAAGGAGAAGCGAAGCCGTTAACATTGGAGTGCAAGCATTTCCTAGAATGCGTCGACTTGCGCAGGCGGCCTCTGTCCGACGGAACGAACGGGGTTGAGGTCGTACGCATTCTAGAGAAGGCTTCGGACCTATTGCGCGGAGGATTGAATACATGAGCGACTATTTTGTCCACGAATCCTCCTACGTCGATGAAGGCGCCCAGGTGGGGAAGGGAACGAAGATCTGGCATTTCTGCCATGTCATGGGCGGAGCAGTGATCGGCGAACGATGCAGTCTGGGGCAAAACGTGCTGATCGCGAATCGAGTGTGCATCGGCAACAACGTGAAAATCCAGAATAACGTTTCCGTTTACGAGGGCGTCATTCTTGAAGACGACGTGTTTTGCGGGCCTAGCATGGTATTTACCAACGTTCGGACGCCCCGATCCGCTTTCCCCCGCAATACGAGCAGCGATTACGCCCCGACCGTCGTTCGACGCGGCGCATCTATCGGAGCGAACGCAACCGTCGTATGCGGCGTTACGTTAGGGGAATGGGCATTTGTCGCCGCCGGCGCGGTCGTGACGAAGGACGTTCCTCCTTACGCATTGGTGGCGGGCGTTCCGGCCAAGAGGATCGGATGGGTTTGCGAATGCGGGGAAACGCTGCGTTTCGAGAATAACACGGCGCAATGCGAAAACTGCGAGAGAACGTATTCGTATAACCCGTCTGAACAAGCCGTAAAGCGCACTCAAGCCTGACATTTGCCTTAAAATAGAGAGGTGTAGTCGAATGAGCAACGTGCCCGTATTCGAGGTAAATTCGGAAGTCGAGCTTTTGTGGAACGAAATCATGGAAGCTGTGCAAGGCGTAATCCGCTCGGGGAAATTCATTATGGGACCGAACGTGACGGCCTTCGAAGAAGAAGTGGCTGCTTATCTTGGCGTTAAATACGCCGTTGCCCTTAATTCCGGGACTGACGCTCTGGTTATTGCGTTAAAAGCGCTCGGAATCGGCCCGGGCGACGAAGTGATCACGACGCCGTTTACGTTTTTCGCAACGGCTGAGGCGATCGGCCAAGTCGGAGCGACTCCGATTTTCGTCGATGTAGAGGAATGTTCCTATAACCTGGATCCGAACAAGATGGAAGAAAAAATCACTTCCCGTACGAAAGCGATCATGCCCGTTCATCTGTACGGTCAAGCGGCGGATATGGACGAAATCCGTCGATTGGCTGCAAAGTATAAACTGTTCGTCGTTGAGGATGTTGCCCAGGCCTTCGGAGGAGAGTACAAAGGCAAGAAGCTGGGCACTTTGGGAGATGCAGGCTGTTTTTCGTTTTTTCCGACCAAAAATTTGGGCGCGTACGGTGACGGCGGGCTGTTCGTAACCCAAGACGAAGCCGTTGCCCAAATCGCACGTAAGCTGCGGACGCATGGCGGAATTAACAAATACCGTAACGAAATGTTAGGCTATAATTCACGGCTGGACGAAATCCAGGCCGCGATTTTGAGAGTGAAGCTGCCGCATATCGATCATTGGAACGAGAACCGCAGAGGCATTGCCCGAAAATATGACGATCAGTTGCACGGCATCTCCGAAATCGTAGTCCCGGCCGAGCTTCCGTACGCCAAGCATGTTTATCACCAATACACCGTTCGTATCTTGAACGGCCGACGTGACGAATTTCAAAGGCATCTGAGCGAACTTGGTATTTCAACGATGGTGTACTATCCTACTCCGGTCCATCGGTTGCCCGTTTATCAACCCTTGAACGGGAAATCGGAACTCCATTTGCCCGTCTCGGAGACGCTTGCGGATGAAGTCTTAAGCCTTCCCATTTGGCCGCTTATGCATCCGGAGAAACAAGAGAGAGCGATCCGTTCCATTCGCGAGGCGGCAGGACTGCGATGAAAACCATTCTGATCATCCAGGCTCGAATGGGATCAACCCGCTTGCCCGGAAAAGTCCTGCATTCCTTAGGCGATACCGTTATTCTGGATTACGTAGTCGGACGGTGCAAGCAAATCCGGAATGTCGATGAAGTCATCGTTGCCACTTCAACTTTGGAACAGGATCAAGCTATCGTCGATTGGTGTTGCGATCACGGAGTGGCTTGTTTCCGGGGATCGGAAGACGATGTATTATCCCGGTACGTTAAGTGTGCCGAAAGCTACCGGCCCGACTATGTAATCCGTGTGACGAGCGATTGTCCTTTTATCGATTATGAGTTAGGAAACGCTATGATGGAGGAAATGAAGCGCTCCCTGGCGGACGTGGCCATTCTTGAAGGAGACCTGCCCAGGGGTCTTCCCATGGAGTTGATTTCTTACCGGGCGTTGAAATTCATAGACAAGCACGGCCATGAAGCGAGGCACAGGGAACACGTAACCTATTACGCATACGAGTACTCGGAACAATTTCAGGTCATGAAGCTTCAGCTGCCCGAAGGGCTCCGGCATCCGGATCTTAGAATTACTCTCGATACTTCCGAGGACTATGAAATGCTGACGCGCGTTGCCGATCGTTTTCGGGGCGATCCGTTGGTTTCTTCGCGGGAAGTAATCCGCTATTTGTTGGATCATCCGGAAGTAGCGCGAATTAACGCTCACATCCAACAGAAGCCTGTTATTTAGCGAACGCACGGTGAAGGAGATAAATCATGAAAGCCTATAAATCGTTATCGCAAGGTTTTTATGAACTGGATCGTTACCGGATCTCGGTGCTGCGTTTCGAGGATATGCGTTACATCAAACAATGGCGCAACGAGCAAATCGATGTGTTAAGGCAAAACAAAAAACTAACGGATGAAGATCAGGCTCGCTATTATGAGCAAGTCGTTCTCCCAAGTCTCGAGATGGAAAATCCATCGCTAATGCTATTTGGATATTTTTGGGATAATCTGCTGATTGGATACGGTGGACTGACGAACATGGACTGGTGCAGTCTTCGGGCGGAGGTATCCTTTCTGGTTTCGACGGAGCGGATATCGGACGAAAAGCTGTACGAATCCGACTTCAGGCATTTTCTTCGGCTTTTGAAACGGGTTGCGTTTGAGGACTTGCGATTCAACCGTCTATTCACCGAGACATTCGATATACGCCCGAAGCATGTCGCCATCCTCGAAGCCGAGGGGTTCCGTTTCGAAGGCCGAATGAAACAACATGTTCGAATCGACGGACGATTCGTGGATTCATTATTACACGGATGTTTAAAGGAGCATTACGATGCTGAGAGGGAAAAGAATATTCGTTAGCGGCGGCGCGGGGGTAATCGGTCAAGCATTGATCCAACGTTTATTCCATATGGGCGCAGATCTTTTCGTGGGCGATCTCAAGCCGAGGCCGAATCATTGGCATCTGGACATCCGGTATCGCCAAGGCGATCTGAATTATCTGACCAAGGAAGAGTTGCTGGAGTTCTCGCCGCACTATGTTTTTCACCTGGCTGCTGCGTTCGAAAGATCTACCGAGTCCTACGATTTTTGGAACGAGAATTACCGGCATAACGTCAAGCTTAGTCATCATGTCATGGACTGCATGAAAGAAATGCCCGAACTGCTGAAGGTCGTATTCGCTTCGAGCTATTTGATCTATGACCCTGCACTGTATCAATTCGCCGAGCCTCAGCGGGAGGCTCGGTCCCTGAACGAGGAAGCCGCGATTTATCCTCGGAATCAATGCGGAGCAGCCAAGCTGCTGCATGAAATCGAATTGCGCTTTTTAAGCGAATTTCGCCCTTTCGAGAGTGTGTGCGCCCGTATTTACCGCGTGTATGGAAAAAACTCCCGGGATATCATTTCACGGTGGATTCAAGCATTATGGCAAGGGGAGAAGCTTACGGTTTTCCGCAAAGAGGGAATATTCGATTATATCTATGCGGATGACGTGGCGGAAGGCTTAATCCGTTTGGCGCATAGCAAAGCCACCGGGATCGTCAACCTGGGCACTCAAAACGCCCGATCCGTAAACGACGTCTTGACCGTGTTGAAGAACTATTTTCCGTCGATGGAATACTCGGAAGAACCTAGCGATATTCCTTTTGAAGCTTCCCAAGCGAATATGGATCGTTTCATGGCTCTTACGGGTTGGCGGCCTTCAAGACAATTGGAGGAGACGATTCCCGAACTGGTTGAACATTATCGCGCCAGGGCGAACGAGAACGTAAGGCAACCGGGGCCTCATAACCTTCTCGTTACGAGCGTTTCGAGGAAGGTTCCGCTCATTCAAAGCGTTAAACAAGCTATTGCCAAATTGGGTTCGGATACCGAATTAATCGGCGCAGACCTTAACCCGGAGTGTATCGGGTCGCATTTTACGGACCGTTTTTGGGAAATGCCTCCCCTTCGGGAACTCTCGGTCGAAACTCTGATTGATTATTGCAAACGAAACCACGTCCGCAGCATCGTTCCGACACGGGATGGAGAGCTCCTCTTTTTCTCCCGGATGAAGGAGACCCTTGCCGCGGAAGGCATTTCGGTTATGGTTTCCGGAACGGAAGCTGTAGAAGCATGCTTGGATAAGCTGTTATTTTCCGCTATCGGCGAAGAGATGGGATTCCCGGTCATCCCTGTCGCTCTTTCCATCGAAGAGCTTCGGCACGAGGGTTCTTATGTCGTGAAGGAACGCTTTGGCGCAGGCTCGCAAAAAATAGGGCTTGGCCTCTCCAAGGACGAAGCTCTTCTGCACGCGGGGCAGCTCAATCAACCCCTATTCCAGCCCTATATAGAGGGTAAGGAATTCAGCGTCGATTTATATGTGGATAGCAAGGGAACGGTCAAAGGTATCGTCGCTCGGACCAGGGACTTGGTCTTGAACGGTGAATCCCAAATCACGACGGCGGTCGATGCCCCTCTCCTAGAGCAAACCTGCGTGGAATTCGCGAGCCGATTAGGATTGTATGGTCATGTCGTCTTTCAGATCATCGTCGATGCGTCAGGTCAAATCCACATCGTCGAATGCAACAGCAGATTTGGCGGAGCCTCTTCCCTTAGCGTTGAAATGGGACTGGACAGTTTCTATTGGTTTATATTGGAGTCGATGGGACAGGAACTCGAATCTTATCCGTTCCTTCGATCGAAGCGGAACAAAAAGTTGGTCCGCTATCCCGGGGATCTTATCGTATGATTGTGTTCGCAGTTAAGGAGATGCGTATCATGTTATTGGAGGTCGCGATATGAACGAGATAACCATTGCGGACAAGCGGATTGGCCGCAATCACCGCCCGTTCCTAATAGCCGAAATGTCCGGCAATCACAATCAATCTTTGGATCGGGCGTTGGCAATCGTAGAAGCGGCGGCAGAGGCAGGCGCACATGCGCTGAAGCTGCAAACCTACACGGCCGATACGATGACGTTGGATATAGAGGAAGGCGAGTTTTTTATCGATGATCCCGACAGCTTGTGGAAAGGGAACTCGCTTTACAAGCTCTACCAAGAGGCATACACACCTTGGGAGTGGCACGAACCGATATTCGAACGGTGCCGGGAGTTAGGCTTGATCGCGTTCAGTACTCCGTTCGATGAAACGGCCGTCGATTTTCTCGAAAGCTTGAACGTACCTGCATACAAGATCGCTTCATTCGAAAACACGGATTTGCCCTTGATCCGCAAAGCGGCGGCAACCGGAAAGCCGCTCATCATTTCAACGGGGATGGCCTCCATTGCCGAGCTTGACGAGACCGTAAAAGCAGCGAGGGAAGCCGGATGCCAAAGCCTGGTCCTATTAAAGTGCACGAGCACGTACCCGGCAACCCCTAGCAATTCGAATTTGTCGACGATTCCGCACATGGAGCAATTATTCCAATGCCAGGTCGGCCTATCCGATCATACGATGGGAATCGGCGCGTCTGTCGCAAGCGTAGCATTGGGAGCAACTGTCATCGAGAAGCACTTCACGCTTTCCCGTGCGGACGGAGGCGTGGACTCGGCCTTTTCGTTGGAACCCGAGGAATTCAAAGCGCTTGCCGTCGAAACGGAAAGGGCTTGGCAATCCATCGGCGGGATTGTCTATGGGCCGACCGAAGCGGAGACGAATTCGTTGAAGCATCGCCGTTCCTTGTATGTAGCGCAAGACATGAAAGCCGGGGACCGTTTTTCGACACAGAACTTGCGGGCGATACGTCCCGGACTTGGTTTGCCGACCAAATATTTGGAACGCATTCTTGGAAAACAAATTAATCAAGACATCAAGAAAGGGACCCCATTATCTTGGGAGCTATTGTAACCGGGATTGGATAAGGCAGTGATGCAGTTGCCGACTTTTTTTGGGGCTAAGTATGGATTTCGGCAACCCCAAATGCGTCGGCAACTTGCGTTTTCCGTCCGAATACGTTTTTGATTCCGACACTTTTCATTTCCTTATTTCCATATTCGCCTTGACATACCCGGGATCAAAAGCTTCAATCTCCTTAGGAGTGCCTAGAAAAACGACATCGCTTAAGGGGATGATCTTGATTCCGACTTTCAAATTTCCGTCAATGAAAGCCTTGTACATGGGGGCGATATAATATTCTTTGTTCTCCTTCGGGATGTTCTCCGCATTCTCATGATAGACTTTCTTGTATTGGTTCCAACTTTTAAAATAGTACAATCCGATTGTAGCCAGGTCGGAAATCGGCTTCTTCTCGGCAACATCGACCACGGTTCCGGCATCGTCCGTCTTCACGAAGCTCCAATGGTCTCCCTGCACTCGCGTGACAGGGATAAACCCGTCAAGTTCGGGCCAAATATCGACTTTCGATATTTGGCCTTCCGCAACATACGTATCGATATTGTAGATAATACAACTGTCATCGCCCCGCAAATAAGGATCCGCCATTAAAGCTGTAGTTGCCTGTCCGTTTGTGAGTTGCTCCAGCATGACAACATGATAGCTTTGGATTCCCAGCTCCGCACAGCGGTCCCGCAAAAAAGCCTCATCGTATATTTCTTTCCGAGTAATAAAAATAAACTCCTCGTCAAAGAAATCCCGTAGTGAAAGCATGGACCATTCAAACAGGGATTTGCCCCGCGCCATCACTTTATACTTCGGTTGCGCAATGCCTGCCCGTGTAATCCTGCTGCCCATGCCGGCCATGGTAACGATGATTTTTAAGCTCATGACACACCGTCTTCTCTCTTAAGCAAATTCTGAATCTCTTCAAGGGAGTACTGCAGGAATTCGCTGGGGCGGATCGCCTTATCGTCGACATAAAACCCGTTTCTGCCGCACCAGGGCTTCCCGAAATGGATTTCGTCGTAAGGAATGTCATGCTTGTCCAGCCATTGAAACAGCGTCTTTGCGGTATTGGCGTTGATCTTGCCCACATTTCCCTTGTAGGTCCGCATCTGCCGGCTCGAATAAAGAATGATATAAAAGCCTCTTTGCCTGTACTCCCGCAGTTTATCCAAGACATCGTACTTAGGTCTAAGATCGAGATAGCTTTGATGTTCTTTCTTGTTCTCGCAAATCGTGCCGTCAATATCCATGACGAGTACATTCTCTTCAGCAATCACTTCCGTCACCCCGCAAAAAGCTGTCTAGCATTTCTACTCCTACCGCCAGCATGACATGCTGTCTTCTCGGATAATCGCCGTGTAACGGCACCATGCTTAGAAACAATAACGATTCGATCAGCCGTATGACGCGCATATCCGTCAGCTTGCTTAACCGATCGCGAAACCGTTCGCCGATTTGCGCATTTCTCCGGTTCGAATGGATTTCATACCGGATTCGATTGTCCTCCATCCGAACATCTATCAAATCATTAATAATAAAATCATAGCGGCCTAATACGCTATGGCTCAATTTGGCCAAGTCGTAACGAATATCGCCGTAAATATCGAACTTTCCGAATTCTCCCCGCGGATCGATTAACCGGATGGTGCTTCCGCTGAGCGAATACAAAATATTGCTGAAGCATAAGTCCCCGTGAATGATTTGGAACGAGTTTACGTTGTATACCTGATTTTTCTGAAGCAGTTCAGGCAGAATTTCCATATAGAAACTCAGTGGCGGGAACTTCTTCCCGTTAATCACGATTTCCTCCGTGAGCAGCCTTCCCAATTGCGGATGGTGCTTCAAACTGTTCAAACGCTGAATCGTCTTTTCGATATAAATCGCATCCAACGACGCTGCAGCCTCTTCCTGCCCTAGACTAACTTGATACCTGGACATATCAAGAATAATCTGTTCCATGGAATCGAAGATCTCGTCCCATTGGCTTAACGAATGGTTACCGTACACGAACAAATCGTGAAGCGTGTTGTAACTGTAATATTCCATTCTGACGTAGGGATCGTTGTAATCTAAAGAATAGTCGAAAATTCTCGGGATCAAATATTGCAGTTGCGAGGGCAGCTTCAAGTACCATTTGATTTCTTTAATAAACTTCTCCTGGTTTTCGCTTTTCTTGGTCAGAATGCCCCTTTGCTTGTCGATCTCTATCGTGTTGAAAAACCGGGCCTGCACTTCTTTCGCGGTCTGAATGTACTGCTCTTGATGCCCGACATCCATCCATTCCTGAGTTTGCTTGATCTGATAAGGGTACAATTCGTTATAGGTTAAGACCGCATGATAGAAGCTGTCGTATACCCCGTTGTGCTTCCCGGCGTCTTCCAAAGCCTGAAGAAATGCCGACGGGTCTGCGAAGTGAAAAACCCCGATAAACGAGTCGTAGTTTTCCGCATATTGAACTTCCTGGCGATCCCAAACCTGCGTTATTTTCCCCGAGTCGTGGTGAAAAGTCGTCCACGTTTTGGAATGCCGGGTTTTGGAATAATAAACGGTATTTTCATCCGCTTGTACTTCTTCGTTTAATAGCGTATCGCCAAAATTGACCAGGATGCTGTCCACGGTACCGCAGCTCCGGAAAGCTTCCTTCATCGCGAAGCAGATGCTGTAGCCAAGGCTTCCCAACCGGTCTAGCACAACCAACTCAACCGAATGGTTGAGTTGCCTGGACACCAGATAAGCCTCGATGAGATCACTTTGCTCATAACCAACAATATAGATTTTGTCCACGGTGTGCCGGTATTGTTCGAACAAATGCTCGAACACCGGCTTCCCCTGCAGTGGAATCAGAACGCTTGGAATTTCTCCGAAGTTTTGTTGCAGTTCCCCGCTAACGGTCTTGGCGCTTGGAATGATCAGTATTTTCATAGAGCGCGCCCCTATACGTCGATGTTCGCCAGTTCAAATAAATCAAGGATTTGTTCTGCTCTGCGGACCCACGAATGCTCCAGTTTGGCCTTCTGGTGCCCCGCGTTAGCTATCTCCCACAAGGTCTCCGGATTATCCAGATAATGCATGATCCGTTCGGGCAAATCGTTCAGATCCTTCCACGAAAAAGCGATCATCTCTTTCCCGTTTTCAAAAGCATTATCGTAGAAAAGGCTGGTTTCCGAGACGACGGCTGCCCCGTTCGTCATCGCGTTAAACACTCTTTCGTGTCCGCCTTCGACGAAGTTGTTGTTCGTATGCAAACAGATTTTGGATTGTTGCTGCAAGTCCAAGGTTTCTTCAACGCTGCCAGTTCCCTTGAACCTAAAGGTCGGCCACTTCTCCGACAAACCGTCCCAGCCGTTTCCGTAAATTTCCATAGGCACACCGGCCTTCCCCAGCGATTCCAGACACAAATGCCGGCGGTATGCCTCTATATATCGTCCGACTTGCTCAAGGCAATACTTATGCATAATCTTTCTTTGATCTTCGCTAAAGACAATTCCGCGGTGCTTCAATACTTCGTCCAGTGCATCCTCCGCAGCGAGATAATCGTGGGACAGCATGAGGTCGCAGACATCGTCCATTATGTTTGGTACGGATCTCAGGCCGCTTCCTGACCAGGTTCGCTTAGGAACTCCGCGGTAACTCCCGGTGAACAGCAGCGGAATGGTCCTTTGCCGAAGAAAGCTATCAACGTCCTGATCCGTCTTTTCCCGAACCGTGCTTCCGCCCGGCATCCAAAAAGCTTTGACCTTGAAATGGTTGGACGGATAATAATTCGACAGAAAACGAAGATGGGAGTGATCGAGGCACGTTACGGCACTTTTCGAAATTTTGTTGTTCAAACGTTCGATATGATAGTGGGGATGATCCACCAATGCCGTAACAAAGGGGATGTTGACCACGTCATAGAGGGACCGCTCTCCTACCTTGAAATCAATTCCGATTGCATTTAACGAAAAAACAAAATTGCTGCCGCTTGTCAATGCATTTTCCAACTGGGTTAATGCGTCATTTTCAACCAAGTCAATGACAACTGGGGTGTGCCCCAACAAACGAAAGGCTTCCGCCAGTTGGTCAATGTGTACCCGCAATGCGCCGTACTGTGATTGCCCCTTATACAACACCATTTTTGCCATTATGTACACCTCGCATATGTGACGCTTTCACGAACATGAGATTTCGGTGTAAATTTGGAGTTTGACTCCTTACAATTTTAGTCTATCATCAGACGGCATGAATAACTAGACAGAATAAGTCAGTAATCGCCAGTATCCGGGGCTGTTTTTTTTCGCTTCTTTTTCCGATAATATGAATGTGCGAAGACGATATATCATTTCAAGGAGACGGAATTATGAACATCTTACTCACCGGCGGAGCCGGCTTCATTGGCCGATGGGTCGTCAAACGGCTGCTGGGCGACGGCCACGATGTATGGATATTGGACGATCTGTCAAACGGAAGAGAAGCCAATATTGAAGAATTTCACGGGCACAGCGGATTGAAAGCTTTCGTGAAAGGCTCGATCTTGGACGAGCAGCTGCTCGGCGAGCTGTTCAGCCGCAACCGCTTTGACATCTGTTACCATCTCGGCGCTTCTATTAACGTGCAGGATTCGATCGACGAACCGCGGACGACCTTCAACAACGACACGCTCGGAACCTTTTACGTGTTGGAGCAATGCCGAAAATATAATGTGAAAATCGTTTTTATGAGCACGTGTATGGTATACGACAGGTGCATGGACGAAGAAGGCATTACCGAAGTGCATCCGATCAAACCCGCGTCGCCGTATGCAGGCTCCAAGATCGCAGCGGAGAATATGGTGCTGTCCTATTATTTCGCCTATAAGCTTCCTGCGGTTGTAATCCGTCCTTTCAATACATATGGCCCCTTCCAGAAAACGGGCGGCGAAGGCGGCGTGGTGGCGATTTTTATCAAGAACAAACTTGCGGGAAAAACATTGAACATATACGGTGAAGGTACACAAACGAGGGATTTGCTTTATGTTGAGGATTGCGCCCGATTCGTGACGGAAGCGGGGTATTCGGGCCGGGTCGACGGGGAAATCGTAAATGCCGGGTTAGGCCGCGACATTGCAATTAACGATTTGGCCGAGCTGATCGTCGGAGATAAATCGCGTATCGCACACGTCGAGCATATTCATCCGCAAAGCGAAATTCATAAGCTGCTTTGCAACTTCGATAAAGCGCGCCTACTGCTTGGTTGGAAACCGGCAGTCAGCCTGGAAGAAGGAATTCGCAGGACTGAAGATTGGATTCGGGGTACCGATTTGATTTGACCGGGGAACCCGGATATGCCTTCGGAAAGGTCGTGCAGCATGGATTTACGTCAGAAAAGCTTCAGGAGTGCCTTGCTTCCCTATGGCAGGCAATCCATTGACGAGGAAGATATCGAAGCGGTCGTTCAGGTTCTCAGGAGCGACTTTATTACCCAGGGCCCCGCTATCGAGCGGTTTGAACGGGCGGTTGCCGACTTCGTGGGAGCTAAATACGCGGTAGCCTTCTGCAACGGCACGGCAGCGCTTCATGGCGCTTGCTTCGCCGCAGGCATCGGTCCGGGGGACGAAGTCATCACTTCACCGATCACCTTCCTGGCCAGCAGCAATTCCGTGCTCTATTGCGGGGGAACGCCGGTTTTTGCCGATATCCGTCCGGATACGTATAACATCGATCCGGCTGAGGTTGAGCGGCGGATTACGCCCAAGACCAAAGCGATCATCGCGGTTGATTTTACCGGGCAGCCTGTAGAGAACGACCGCTTGTCCATGCTGGCGCACGATCAGGGGCTCGTTCTGATCCAGGATGCCGCGCATTCGCTCGGTGCGGAATATAGCGGTAGAAAAGTCGGCGCCTTGGCGGACATGACCATGTTCAGCTTCCATCCCGTTAAGCATATTACGACTGGGGAAGGCGGCATGATCGTAACGGACAGCGAACAATATCGCGACAGGCTTCTGCTGTTCCGTAATCATGGAATGACTCGGGATACGGAGCGGATGAAGTCAAACGACGGCCCTTGGTACTACGAAATGCAGGCGCTCGGGTACAATTACCGCATGACGGATGTGCAAGCTGCTCTTGGCGCTTCACAGATCAACAAGCTGGATCGGTTTGTAGAACGCAGACGGGCAATCGCGGAACAATACAACCGGGCTTTTAGCGATCTGCAGGGCGTTACAATCCCTTATCAGCATCCTGATGCTCGTTCAAGCTGGCACTTATACGTCTTGCGCTGGGATGAACGGGTAATACGCGGTGTTCGTGATGTCGTATTCGCTGAAATGCGCGCGCGAAACATAGGGGTAAATGTGCATTATATTCCGGTGTACCGGCAGCCTTATTATCAGAGTATAGGATATGCCGACATCTCGCTTCCTGAGGCGGAGGCCTACTATCGGACAGCGATGACCTTGCCCCTCTTTCCGGCGATGACAGATGACGATGCGGCTGACGTTATCCATGCCGTTCGCGAAGTTGCTAAGAGCTTAACGCACAAACAATGACACCGCTTACAAAAAACTGATTGACACAAAATTTACCTGATGTTATATTCGTGATGTGGGCTAGGCATTATTGCTTACGTCTAACGTCATTTGAATATGAAGGGAATGTTTAACACATGCAAGGTAAAGTTAAATGGTTCAACGCAGAAAAAGGTTACGGATTCATCGAAACAGAGCAAGGTGGCGACGTGTTCGTTCACTTCTCCGCTATTCAAATGGACGGTTACAAATCGCTTGAAGAAGGCCAATCGGTAGAATTCGATATCGTTCAAGGCGCAAGAGGCCCTCAAGCAGCTAACGTTACCAAAGCGTAATCATCCCGGCGGTATGCCGCCGAACGATCATACAAGTTGTGGGTTACACGTCATGACGGTATTGCCACGCACCCTGGATTCCTATCCAGGGTTTTTTATTTTTACCGGCGATTGAAAGCTTGCAAGCGCATATTCGTAAAATAATCAGATAATTCAAAATTATTAGCGGAATGTTTTGAATGGGCCCTCCGGGTGTGGTATCATGGGGGTACGCAAAGGAGGAATGCCAGATGAAATACAACATCCGTGGTCAGCGTATGGAAGTGACAGATGCTCTTCGCGAGTACGTCGAGAAGAAACTCAGTCGTCTGGAAAGGTATTTTGAAGCACCTCCCCAATCCGATGTCAACGTAACCCTCAGCGTAACGAAAGGCCATCAGGCCATCGAGGTTACGATCCCTCTCCCGGGCGCGATCCTGCGAGCCGAAGAGAAAAGAGAAGACATGTATGCGTCGATCGATTTCGTAGTGGACAAACTCGAAAGGCAAATTCGCAAGCACAAGACGAAGATCAACCGCAATTTCCGCGAAGCCGGCTCCGCTCGGGCGCTGTTCAAGGAAGACTTCGGCAACGGCCATGCCGTCTCGACGATCGCTAGAGACGAAGAGGATGAACTGGAGCTCGTGAAATCCAAGAAATTCAACCTGAAGCCGATGGACGTGGAAGAAGCGATCCTTCAGATGAATCTGGTCGGACATAACTTTTACGTATTCGTGAATACGTCGACGAAGGAAGTCAGCGTCGTCTATCGCCGCAACGACGGCAAATACGGATTGATAGAATCCGCCGAATAACCCTAATAACGACAACGAACAAGCCTCGGCCACCGTGCCGGGGCTTTTTTACAAACAGGAAAAGGTTGTCCATTCGACAATAAAATGTTAAATTGAACGAAGCAGAAACGCCATGGACGTGAAGCACACGCCGTTGTTCTCGTGAAGGAGAAACACGGCTTTTTTTGTCTCTTCACATGCCATAGTCGAAAACCTATAATAGGGACAAAGGAGTTGATCGGATGGACGAAACGAAAGAAATCCTGCTATCGATCAAGCATGCAGTCGAAGTGTTGGACGCAAAAGTCACTGGTTTGGACACGAGGGTTGCTGAGATTCAAAAAGACGTCGAAGTGCTGAAAGCAGACGTCGCCGTAATGAAGTCTGACGTCGTCGGCCTCAAGGCCGGACAAGCAAGATTAGAGAGCGTGATGGGATCCGTCGCGGTTCATATGCTGGACCATGAAACGAGAATCCGCGAGCTGCAAGGCGCCAGACAATAACTTCGCGAATCGATCTATGCCGTACGGAGCAGGCTCTCCCGCCTCTCGCGTCGCGGCTTTTTTGTTGCCGAACGCCCGCCTTCCCCCGCTTGTCTCCCGCCTGCCTCCCGTCAATACTCGCCCCGCTTCCTTGCCCCATTTTCGCCAAACTGCTAAAATGAGAAGATGCTGTTAGACCCGCACTAGAGAGGGGTATATCCACATGCTGGGACTTGTCAAAAAAATATTCGGAGATGCCAATGAGCGCGAAGTAAAAAGGCTTCTCAAAACCGTCGACCAGATCAGCGGCCTGGAAGCTTCCGTATCGCCGCTGAGCGACGAGCAGCTTCGCGCCAAAACGGATGAATTCCGCGGACGCATCGCCAAAGGCGAGTCCTTGGACGATATTCTGCCGGAGGCGTTCGCCACGATCCGGGAAGCGTCCAAACGCGTGCTGAACATGCGCCACTTCGACGTGCAATTGATCGGGGGCATGGTGCTCCATTCCGGTAAAATCGCCGAGATGAGAACGGGCGAAGGCAAGACGCTCGTCGGCACGCTCGCGGTATATTTGAACGCGCTCCAAGGGGAAGGCGTTCACGTCGTCACCGT
The DNA here is from genome assembly GCF_042655365.1 of Cohnella suwonensis. Taxonomy (NCBI): domain Bacteria; kingdom Bacillati; phylum Bacillota; class Bacilli; order Caryophanales; family Paenibacillaceae; genus Cohnella; species Cohnella suwonensis. The sequence continues at coordinate 174,427 of NZ_JBHSMH010000041.1, forward strand.
CAACGATTACTTGGCGCAGCGCGATAGCGCGCTCATGGGCCAGATTTATAATTTCCTGGGCATGACGGTCGGCTGCAACCTGCACGGCCTGACCCACGAAGAGAAGCAAGCGGCTTACGCTTGCGACATCACGTACGGCACGAACAACGAATTCGGATTCGACTACCTGCGCGATAACATGGTCCTTTATAAGGAACAGATGGTACAGCGTCCGCTTCACTACGCGATCATCGACGAAGTCGACTCGATCCTCGTCGACGAAGCGCGCACGCCGTTGATCATTTCCGGTCAAGCGCAGAAGTCCACGGAGCTGTACTATGCGGCCGACCGACTCGTTAGCAAGCTGAAGGACGCCGAAGACTTCACCGTCGACATCAAGATGCGCACGGTCACGTTAACCGAAGCCGGCGTCACGAAGGTCGAACGCGCCTTCAACATCGAGAACCTGTTCGCTCACGAGAACGTCACGTTGAACCACCACGTCAACCAAGCGTTGCGCGCGCGCTTTATTATGAAGCGCGACGTCGACTACGTCGTCCAAGAAGACGAAGTCGTCATCGTCGACGAATTCACCGGACGCCTGATGGCCGGCCGTCGCTATAGCGAAGGACTCCACCAAGCGATCGAAGCGAAGGAACAGCTGACCGTTCAGAACGAGAGCATGACGCTCGCGACGATCACGTTCCAGAACTACTTCCGGATGTACAAGAAGCTGGCGGGCATGACCGGTACGGCGAAGACGGAGGAAGAAGAGTTCAAGCGCATTTACGGCCTCGACGTCATTCAAGTGCCGACGAACCGTCCGATGATCCGCGTCGATACCCCGGACGTCGTCTACAAGTCCGAGAACGGCAAGTACAAAGCCGTCGTCGAGGAGATCGTCCGCCGCCACGCGACCGGACAACCCGTTCTCGTCGGTACCGTCTCGATCGAGAACTCGGAGCGCATCTCCGATTTACTGAAGAAGAAGGGCGTCAGCCACCAAGTGCTGAACGCGAAGTACCATGCCGAGGAAGCGGCGATCATCACGAACGCCGGCCAACGCGGCACCGTCACGATCGCGACGAACATGGCGGGACGCGGAACGGACATCCTGCTCGGATCCGGCGTCGCGGATCTCGGCGGCTTGCACATCATCGGCACCGAGCGGCACGAATCGCGCCGGATCGATAACCAGCTCCGCGGCCGCGCGGGCCGTCAAGGCGACCAAGGCTCGTCCCAGTTCTACTTGTCGATGCAAGACGAATTGATGCGCCGTTTCGGCGCCGACAATATTATGGGCATGATGGAGCGCCTCGGCTTCGACGAAGAGTCGCCGATCGAGAGCCGCCTCATCTCCAAAGCGATCGAATCCGCGCAGAAGCGCGTCGAGGGCAGCAACTTCGACGCCCGGCGCATCGTCCTGCAATACGACGACGTCATCAACCTGCAGCGGGAGCGGATCTACGGAGACCGCCGTTCCATCCTCAACACGGAGAACATCCGCGAAGTGGTCGAAGGCATGATCCGTTCCGTCGTCGCCCGCGCGGTCGAGAGCCACTGCTCAGACGCGGACGTGCCGGAAGATTGGGATTTGGACAGCTTGCTCACTTACGCCCATGCGCACTTCCTGCCGGAAGACCGTCTGAGCAAAGACGATCTGTGGGGCAAAGAGAAGGAAGAGCTGATCGAGATGATCGTCGAGCGCGTAAGCAAGCTGTACGACGATCGCGAAGAGATGATCGGCGTAGAAACGATGCGCGAATTCGAGAAGGTCGTCGTGCTTCGCGCGGTCGACAGCAAGTGGATGGATCACATCGACGCGATGGATCACCTGCGTCAAGGCATTCACTTGCGCGCGTACGGCGGCAACGATCCGCTGCGCGAGTATCAATTCGAAGGCCATAACATGTTCCTCTCCATGATCGAACGCATCGAGGAAGAGATCACGATGTACGTCATGCGGGCGACGGTGCAGGCGACGCCTCCGAAGCGGGAAGCGGTCGCCGAAGGGCAAGCCGTCGATACGAAAGCCGAGGAAGGACCGAAGAAGCCGAAGACGCGCGACGCCGCGGCGGTCGGAAGAAACGATCCGTGCCCTTGCGGCAGCGGAAAGAAATACAAAATGTGCCATGGCCGCATAGACTAATGCGGCAAGGTATTTCCATATGAGGTGATTTCATCATGTTAGAACTTGATGTATCCGTGAAGCAAGACCTTCGCGCCAACGCGAAGCGACTCCAGCAACTTAGGGGGTCCCTTTGACTTAGATCTGAAGAAAGAACAGATCGAGAACTACGAAGTCAAAATGGGCGATCCTAATTTCTGGGACGACAACGACAAAGCGCAAGCGATCATCGGCGAGATGAACGCGATCAAATCGGTGGTCGACCAATACGAAGCGCTGGAGAACGAATCGAAAGATCTCGAGGACATGCTCGAGATTCTGGACGAAGAGTTCGACGAGGAGATGGCCGTCGAATGGACGGACAGCGTCAAGGCGCTCGTCGCCAAGGTCGACGGCTTCGAGCTCCAGCTCCTCTTGAACCAGCCGTATGACAAGCTGGACGCCATCTTGGAGCTCCATCCCGGAGCGGGCGGTACCGAATCGCAGGACTGGGCGTCGATGCTATACCGGATGTACACGCGGTGGGCGGAGAAGCGCGGCTTCAAGGTCGAGCTGATCGACTACTTGCCCGGCGACGAAGCCGGCATCAAGAGCGTCACGATCCAGATTCGCGGCCACAATGCCTACGGTTATCTGAAAGCGGAGAAAGGCGTTCACCGGCTCGTCCGGATTTCGCCGTTCGACGCCTCCGGCCGTCGCCACACGTCGTTCGTGTCGTGCGACGTCATCCCGGAGATCAACGACGAGATTCACATCGAGATTCGTCCCGAGGATTTGCGGGTCGACACGTACCGCGCCAGCGGCGCCGGCGGACAGCATATCAACAAGACGGATTCCGCCGTTCGGCTCACTCACTTGCCGACGGGCGTCGTCGTCGCGTCCCAGACGCAGCGCTCGCAGATCCAGAATAAAGATAAGGCGATGAAGATGCTCCAATCCAAGCTTTACGAGCTGAGAATCCAAGAGCAACAGAAGGAATTGGCCGAAGTGCGCGGCGAACAGATGGACATCGCGTGGGGAAGCCAGATCCGCTCTTACGTCTTCCACCCGTACAGCATGGTCAAGGACCATCGCACGTCCGTCGAGACCGGCAACATCGGCGCGGTCATGGACGGCGATCTCGACTCCTTCATCGACGGCTACTTGCGCAGTCAGATCAAACAAGACGTTCAATAAAATCAATACATGCATAGCTAATGAAGAAACTTCTTACACTGACAAGTGTAAGGAGTTTTCTTCGGTTATTCGGAAATTATAAGTTTACCTTATTCATTACCGAATAACCTCCGCAAAGCTTCTTCAGCGCCCAAAGGGCGCCGAAGGCGTTTTTGCCCGTATAGATGCCAATTAGCCTAGCGCTTTAACGTGGGAAAGAGGAGAACCGATGTCCGATCAGGAGCAGCATCCGCATTCGCATCCGCAGCGCATTCATTCCGTGCCGGTCATTCCGAACAAGAGGGCCACGCCCCGATTTTCCAAGAATACACGCACGATTTTCAGTTATTTGTCCATCCTGGTCGGATCGTTCTTCATCGCGGCCAGCTTTAACTTGTTCCTGTTGCCCAATCAGATCGCCTCGGGCGGCGTGTCCGGCATTTCCGTTATCCTCAATTCGCTCGCGGGCATCGCGCCGGCTTACATGCAGTGGGCGCTTAACATACCGCTCTTCATCGCGGGCTTTCTCGTGCTCGGCCGCCATTTCGGCTTCAAGACGGCGGTGGGTACGGTCATGTTGCCGTTGTTCGTCCTGCTGACGTCCCACTGGGATCCGCCTACTCGCGAGCCGCTTCTCGGCGCGTTGTACGGAGGGCTGGGCGTAGGCCTCGGACTGGGCATCGTCTTTCGCGGGAGAGGGTCGACGGGCGGGCTGGACGTAGCGGCCCAGATCGTCCATAGGGTGTTCGACATTCGGCTCGGTCTCGCCGTCGCGATGTTGGACGGGCTCGTGATCCTGTCCGCGGGACTGTTCATCTCTCTCGAAAATGCCCTGTATGCGTTGATCGGCTTGTTCGCGACCAGCAAGACGATCGACATCATTCAGACGGGGTTGCAGACGTCGAAGGCGGCGTTCATCATCTCGAGAAATCCCGAGCGCGTGTCCAGCGCGATTCTGCATGAACTCGATCGCGGACTGACCAGGCTTCAGGGCGTCGGGGGATATACGGGCGACGATCGTCCGGTGCTGCTCGCCGTCGTGGGCCAGAACGAAGTCGTTCGGTTGAAGCTGCTCGTGCGGGACGCGGACCCGGACGCCTTTATCATCATTACGAACGCGGCCGAGGTTCTCGGCGAAGGATTCCATGACGAACGCCTGCTATGAACGGGCGTTGTTCGTTATTCAGAATTTATAAGTTTCGCGCTTATCCATTTCTGAATAACCTCCGCAAAGCTTCATCAGCGTCCTAGGGACGCCGAAGACGTTTTTGCTTGATGAATTCGACCGTTGAATAAATAATACTTTGTATGTATAATAATGCATAACGAGACGGAGAGCGACTTGTATAGGCTCGGCTAGAAGAGTTTGGATTTTCGTCGGATATCCGGCTTCAATTTAGAGCCGTAATCCGTTACAATTAGGAAGGTTTGCCATGAACGCGGATCGCGTTTTTGCTTGACGATTCAGAATTTATAAGCTTCGCCTTATCCATTTCTGAATCGTCTCCGCAAAGCTGCTTCGGCGCCCAGGGGACGCCGAAGGCGTTTTTGCTCGTCTCATCCGATTATTCGCGTTACGAACGCAATACATGGGGGAATCGATATGAATTCATCGAACATCCGCGCGGCCATCGTCGGCTCGACCGGTTACGGCGGCGTCGAATTGATCCGCTTGTTGCAATCCCATCCGAAAGTGACGATTTCGTCGGTCATTTCTTCTTCTACGGCGGGCATGTCGATCGCCGAAGGGTTTCCTCATTTGACGGAAATCCATACCGATCTGCTAGACGATCTGAACGTAGAGGCGATTAGCGCCAAGGCGGACGTCGTGTTCCTGGCGACGCCCCACGGCGTCAGCATGAAGCTCGCGCCGCAGTTTCTGGACGCGGGACTGAAAGTCATCGACTTGTCCGGAGATTTCCGGCTCGAGTCCGCGGACGTCTACGAGCAATGGTATAAGCACGAGCCGGCGCACGCCGCCTACGTCGAACGCGCGGTGTACGGCCTTGCCGAAGTGTACGGCGACAAGGTCGCGAGGACCGATTTCGTCGCCAATCCGGGCTGCTTCACGACGACCTCGTTGCTCGGGCTGTATCCCGCGGTCAAGGCGGGCTGGATCGATCCGGACAGCATTATCATCGACGCCAAATCCGGCGTATCCGGCGCGGGTCGCGGCGCAAGCCTCGGCACCCACTATTCGGAGATTAACGAGAACTTCAAAGCCTATAAAGTCAACAAGCACCAGCATACGCCGGAGATCGAGCAAGTGCTCTCGGAAGCGGCGGGCCGTCCGGTCGTGACGACGTTCACGACGCATCTCGTGCCGATGACGCGCGGCATCATGGCGACGATGTACGGCAAGCTGACGGAGAAGCGCACCGACGCGGATTTCGTGGAGCTGTACCGGCAATTTTACGAAGGGCGCAAGTTCGTTCGCGTTCGTCCGGAAGGCAAGTGGCCTGCGACGAAAGAAACGTACGGCACGAACTATTGCGACATCGGCTTCTCCGTCGACGAGAGAACGGGACGCGTGACGATTATCTCCGTCACCGACAACTTGGTCAAAGGCGCGGCCGGCCAGGCGATCCAGAACTTGAACCTGATGATGAACTGGGACGAGACGCTCGGCTTGCAGTTCTCGCCGGTGTATCCATAATAGAACCTGTTCAAAAAGTCCGGTTTGTAGCATCGAGAAGGTTGAAAGAAGCTAGGGAATGAGGATCGGAGCGTAGGCAAACCTACGTGAGAACCGGAAGTCCCGTGCAGCATTCAAGATTCGACGTCGAATATGCTTCCTGGATGACTTCATGATCCAAATTGGACTTTTTGAATTACCTTAATAATAAGCGCAAGCGGACGAGAGGAACGGACGAACTACGATGGGAAAACAGTTATTTGAGATCGTCGAGGGCGGGGGCGTCACGACGCCCAAGGGCTTCCGGGCCGGCGGCCTTCACTGCGGCCTGAAGAAAACGGATCGCCACGATCTGGGCGTCATCTTATGCGAGGTGCCTGCCACCGCGGCGGCCGTCTATACGACGAATTTGTTCCAAGCCGCGCCGCTGCAGGTCACTCGCGAAGCGCTTGCCGAAGACGGCATGCTGCGCGCGGTGCTCGTAAACAGCGGCAACGCCAACGCTTGCACGGGCGCGCAAGGCGACGCGGACGCGAAGGCGATGCAAGCGAACGCGGCCGCGGCGCTCGGCCTAGGCGCGAGCCAAGTAGCGGTCGCTTCAACCGGCGTCATCGGCGAACTGCTCAAGATGGACCGCGTTAACGCCGGCATCGAGAAGCTGCCCGGACGGCTGCGAAGCGACGCGCAAGGTTCCGACGACTTCTGCCAGGCGATCCTGACGACCGACCTTGTCAAGAAGGTCAGTTGCGTGACGTTGACGGTCGATGGACAGACGGTGACGATCGCGGGAGCGGCCAAAGGCTCCGGCATGATCCACCCGAACATGGCGACGATGCTCGGCTTCGTCACGACGGACGCCAAGATCGGTTCTCCGCTGCTGCAAGGGCTGCTTCGCGAGATCACGAACGTCAGCTTCAACATGATCACGGTCGACGGCGACACGAGCACGAACGACATGCTGGTGGCGATGGCGAGCGGCTTGGCCGAGAATAACGAGCTGACGCGCGAGCATCCGGACTACGAAGCTTTCGCGGCGGGCCTGCTGCACGTGTGCGCCGAATTGGCGAAAGCGATCGCCCGCGACGGCGAAGGCGCGACGAAGCTCATCGAGACGGTCGTCGTCGGCGCGGACAGCAACGAAGCGGCCCAAGCGATCGCCAAGACGATCATCGGCTCGAGCCTCGTGAAATCGGCCGTCTACGGCGCGGACGCCAACTGGGGACGCATCATCGCGGCCGTCGGTCGCGCGGGCCAACCGGTTAACGTCGGCACGGTCGACATTCGCCTGGGGGACATCGTCGTGTTGGAGCAATCCCGTCCGATTCCTTTCGACGAAGAGATAGCATTGGAATACTTAAAAGGCGACACCGTCGCCATTCACGTGAATTTGAATATGGGAAGCGGGCAAGCGAAGGCGTGGGGCTGCGATCTGACTTACGATTACGTGCGCATCAACGCCGCTTACCGGACGTAAGGAGAAGCGGACGACGATGAGCACAGGCAAATTCGTAATGAAATGCGGCGGAAGCACGCTGGCGGCACTGCCCGACGCGTTCTTCCAAGACTTGCGCGACTTGCAGGCGGGCGGCACGCAGCCGGTTATCGTGCACGGCGGCGGCCCGGCGATCAACGAGACGCTCGGCAAGCTCGGCATCGAGAGTCGTTTCCTGAACGGCCTGCGCGTCACCGACGAAGCGACGCTCGACGTCGTCGAGATGGTGCTCGCCGGACGGATCAACAAGGAAATCGTCCGCAAGCTGCAACAGAACGGCGCGAAGGCGATCGGGCTGTCCGGCACGGACGGCAAGCTGATCGAAGCGAAGCCGGTCGCGAACGCGGCCGACGTCGGCCTAGTAGGAGACGTCACCGGCGTGAACGCGGCGCTCGTGGAGGGCGTCGTCGCCCTCGGATACTTACCCGTCATCGCGCCGATCGGCATCGATGAAGCGGGACAACGATACAACATCAACGCGGACACGGCGGCGGGCGCCGTCGCGTCCGAGCTCGGCGTCGATACGATGATCGTCGTGACCGACGTGCCCGGCATCATGCGCAAGGTGAACGGCGAGAAGGTCGTCCTTCCTCAAGTCACTTTCGCGGACATCGAAGAGATGATCGACAGCGAGGAGATCTACGGCGGCATGATCCCGAAAGTACGCGCGGCGATGAGCTGCCTGCACGGCAACGTCAAGGAAGTGCTGATCGTCGACGGCTCCGCGGAACGCGTGCTCAGCCGCGCGGTGAACGAAGGTAATATCGGAACCCGGATCGTGCGGGAATAAGCAAGCGAAGGAGATGAGCGGGATGAGCGATAGCGCATTGTTTTCGACCTATGCGAGATTTCCAATCACTTTGGTGAAGGGGAAAGGAAGCCGACTGTGGGACGATCAAGGCAAGGAATACATCGACTTCATGAGCGGGCTCGCGGTCACGAATCTCGGACACGTGCCAGACGCGGTGAAGAACGCGATCGTGCGGCAGCTCGACCAGCTGTGGCATGTATCGAACCTGTTCCACACTCCGAACGGGGAGAAAGCCGCGAAGCTGCTGACGGATAACAGCTGCGCGGACGCCGTGTTCTTCTGCAACAGCGGCGCGGAGGCGAACGAGGCGGCGATCAAGCTCGCGCGTCGGTATCACCAGAAGCTGAAAGGCAACGACCGTTACGAGATCATTACCTTCACGCAATCGTTCCACGGGCGGACGCTCGCGACGCTGACGGCGACGGGGCAAGATAAAGTGAAAGAGGGCTTCCTGCCATTGCCGCAAGGCTTCGTGCACGTGCCTCTGCACGATCTTCCGGCGCTGGAAGCGGCCGTGAACGACAAGACGGCGGCGATCATGCTGGAGCTCGTGCAAGCGGAAGGCGGGGTTATCCCGGTCGACGCTGACTTCCTGAAGCAAGTGCGGGCGCTGTGCGACCGTCACGGCATTCTGCTTATCGTCGACGAGATCCAGACGGGCATGGGGCGCACGGGCAAGCTGTTCGCTTACGAGCACTACGACGTCGAGCCGGATATTTTCACGCTGGCCAAAGGTCTCGGTAGCGGCGTTCCGGTCGGCGCGATGCTGGCGAAGGCGCACGTGAGGGACGCGTTTGTTCCGGGCGCGCATGCGACGACTTTCGGCGCGACGCCGCTGATCATGGCTTCCGTGATCGCGACGATCGAGACGATGCTGTCGGAAAAAGCGGTCGAGCGCGCCGCGGCGGCTTCCGAGTATTTGATGGGGCAATTGAACGCGAAGCTGAACGGACTGCCTAACGTCGTCGGCGTGCGCGGCAAAGGCTTGCTCGTCGGCATCCTGTGCGACGGACCGGCCGCGGAAGCTATCTCGGAGTTGCACAAGCGCGGCTTGCTCGTCGTACCGGCCGGCCCGAACGTGATTCGGTTGCTGCCGAACTTGCTCGTATCGAACGAAGACATCGACGCGGCGGTCGCTTTGATCGCGGCAGTGCTAACGGAACAGGCGGCGGCGCAAACCGCCAAGTCCTGAACGATTGGAAAGGCTAGCATAAGATCTGCTTATTCCTGATCCGATCGCTCCGCAAAGTTACTTCGCGTCCAAAGGACGCGGAAGGCATGTTTGCTTGATATAGAAGGGGGATTGGCCATGACGACGGCTATCAATGCCGAACAAATCGCGGCGCAGCTGAAAGGTCGCGATTTTCTCGGTCTCGTCGATTTTACGCCGGAAGAAATCCGGTATTTGCTAGACTACGCCATCGAGCTGAAGCGCAAACAGAAGGCGGGCGAAGTGTACCAACCGCTGAAGGGCAAGTCCCTCGGCATGATTTTCGAGAAATCGTCCACGCGCACGCGCGTTTCCTTCGAAGTAGGGATGTACCAGTTGGGAGGCCAAGCGCTGTTCCTGAGCCGCAACGACATCCAGATGGGCCGAGGCGAGACGATCCGCGACACGGCGCAAGTCATGTCCCGTTACCTCGACGGCATGATCCTGCGGACGTTCGGCCACCGCAACGTGGTCGAGCTCGCCCGCGGCGCGACCATTCCGGTCATCAACGCCCTATCCGACCAATCTCACCCTTGCCAAGCGATGGCCGACTACCAGACGGCTCTCGAGCACAAGGGCAAGCTCGAAGGGCTTAAAGTCGCCTACATCGGCGACGGCAACAACGTGCTCCACTCGCTCATGATGGGCGCGGCTAAGCTCGGCATGCATTTCGCCAGCGCGTCCCCGGAAGGTTACGACCCGGACGAGACGGCGGTGAAGCAGTCGAAGGAAGCGGCCCGCGAGACCGGCTCCCGTATCGATATCGTGCGCGACGCGCGCGAGGCGATCGAAGGCGCGGACATCGTCTACACCGACGTGTGGGCGAGCATGGGCTTCGAGGAAGAGCAGAAGGAACGCGAAAAGGCGTTCAAGAACTACCAGGTCAACGAGGCGCTCGTGCAATACGCGAAGCCGGATTACCTGTTCATGCACTGCCTGCCCGCGCACCGCGGCGAGGAAGTGAGCGAAGGCGTCATCGACGGCAAAAACTCCGTTATTTTCGACGAAGCCGAGAATCGCCTGCACGCGCAGAAAGCGATCATGGCCGCGATTATGTAAAGCTGACTGCCTATCGCCAAATGGCTCACCAAACGAGTCCGTAAGCCGGAAAAACCTGCTTACAGCACCGAAAGACTCGCCAAACGAGCCCGTAAGCCGGAAAAACCTGCTTATAGCGCTGGAATGCACACAATCGCAAAGCAACTTTTTCAAAGGAGCTCATCAATCCCATGGCTAAAAACAAAATCGTGCTCGCCTACTCCGGCGGCCTCGATACTTCGGTAATCCTGACTTGGCTCAAGGAAACATACGACGCCGAGATCATCACGTTCACGGCCGACATCGGCCAGAAGGACGAACTCGACGGTCTCGAAGAAAAGGCGCTCAAGACGGGCGCGTCCAAAGTGTACATCGACGACCTCCGCGCGGAATTCGCGAAAGACTTCATCTACCCGATGTTCCAAGCGGGCGCCTTGTACGAAGGCCAATACCTGCTCGGCACGTCGATCGCGCGCCCGCTCATCGCGAAGCGCATGGTCGAGATCGCGCTGGCGGAAGGCGCGACCGCGATCGCCCACGGCGCGACGGGCAAAGGCAACGACCAAGTCCGCTTCGAGCTGACGGCGGCCGCGCTCGCTCCGAACATCGAAGTGATCGCCCCTTGGCGCGACGAAGCGTTCCGCGAAGCGTTCCCGGGACGCGCGGAGATGATCGCTTACGCCGAGAAGCACGGCATTCCGGTTCAAGCGTCCGCGTCGAAGCCTTATTCGACCGATCGCAACCTGCTACACATCAGCTTCGAGAGCGGCATGCTCGAAGATCCTTGGTTCGACTCCAGCGCGGCCGACGTGGAAGACATGTACGTGCTGAGCGTCTCCCCGGAGAAAGCGCCGGACCAAGCGGAATACGTCGAACTTGATTTCGAAGCCGGCGACTGCGTCGCGATCAACGGCGAGAAGCTGAGCCCGCTCGACGTGATGGAGAAGCTGAACGAGATCGGCGGCAAGCACGGCATCGGCCGCGTCGACATGGTCGAGAACCGCTTCGTCGGCATGAAGAGCCGCGGCGTGTACGAGACGCCGGGCGGCAGCATTCTTTTCACCGCGCATCGCAAGATCGAATCGCTCACGATGGACCGCGACGTCATGCACCTTCGCGATTCCCTCATTTCGAAATACAGCTCCCTCGTCTACAACGGCTTCTGGTTCGCGCCCGAGCGTCTCGCGATCCAAGCCCTCGTGAACGAAAGCCAGAAGAACGTGACGGGCACGGTCCGTCTGAAGCTGTACAAAGGCAACGTCATGGCCGCCGGCCTCAAGAGCCCGGTCAGCTTGTACAACCCGCACATCGCCACGATGGAAGCGGACCCTACGAAAGCGTACGATCAAGGCGACGCAACCGGCTTTATCCGCCTGAACGCGCTCCGCTTGAAGGTATCTTCGGGCGTCACCGGCGCTTCCGGCATTAACTGATAAAGGACAAAAAGGGAGCAGCGAACGGGAAGCCTGCCAAACCATCCCCTATAAGCAAACACGTCTTCGGCATGAATAGCCGAAGAAGCTTTGCGGAAGTATCGGAGCCATCCGATACCCAGGGCCATGCGGGCGGCACCTTCCTCGTCCGCTCTCCCCTTTTGCCTATTTACCGAAGAGAGAAGGTTACCCGAACATGAGCAAGCTGTGGGGCGGTCGTTTCACGAAAAAAACTGACCAACTGGTCGAAGAATATACGGCGTCGATCACGTTCGACAAGGAGCTCGCCTACGAGGACATCCAAGGCAGCCTCGCGCACGTGACGATGCTCGGCAAGTGCGGCATCCTTCCGGCGGACGACGTCGAGAAGATTAAAGACGGACTGCTTAAAGTCCGCCAGCGCATCCAACGCGGGGAGCATGAATTCCTCGTCGCCGACGAAGACATTCATATGAGCGTCGAGAAGGCGCTCATTGACGAGATCGGCCCGGTCGGCGGCAAGCTGCACACCGGTCGCAGCCGCAACGACCAAGTCGCGACCGACATGCACTTGTACTTGCGCAAGCGCGTCGTCGAATTCGTCGGCATGTTGCAGAAGCTGCAGGCCGCGCTCGTCGGACAAGCCAAAGCGAACCTCGACACGATCGTGCCGGGTTACACCCACTTGCAGCGCGCGCAGCCGATTCTGTTCGCCCATCATCTGATGGCGTACGTGTCCATGTTCGGCCGCGACATCGAGCGCCTGCAGGACAGCTACAAGCGCATCGACGCGTTGCCGCTCGGGGCGGGCGCCCTCGCGGGCACGACTTTCGCGATCGACCGCCACTTCACGGCGCAGCAATTGAACTTCGGACGCGTATACGAGAATAGCCTCGACGCCGTCAGCGACCGCGACTTCATCGTCGAATTCCTGAGCGGTGCTGCGCTTATCATGACGCACTTGTCGCGCCTGAGCGAAGAGCTGATTCTCTGGTCGAGCACCGAGTTCCAGTTCGTCGAGCTCGACGACGCGTTCTGCACCGGCTCCAGCATCATGCCGCAGAAGAAGAACCCGGACGTGCCGGAGCTCGTCCGCGGCAAGACGGGTCGCGTCTACGGCAACCTGGTCGGCTTGCTGACCGTGCTGAAGTCCCTTCCGCTCGCGTACAACAAGGACATGCAGGAAGACAAGGAAGGCATGTTCGACACGGTGAAGACGCTGCAAGGCGCGCTTCAGTTGTTCGCGCCGATGATCGAGACGATGAAAGTGCGCAAAGAGAAAATGCGCAAAGCCGTCGACCAAGACTTCTCGAACGCGACGGACATCGCCGACTTCCTCGTCGGCAAAGGCTTGCCGTTCCGCCAGGCGCATGAAGTCATCGGCAAGACGGTGCTGTACTGCATCCAGCAGAACAAGTTCCTGCTCGACTTGACGCTGGACGAGTTCAAGCAGTTCTCGCCGCTGTTCGACGACCGGATCTACGCCGTGCTGCAGCCGGAAGCGGTCGTGAACGCCCGCAACGTCTACGGCGGCACCGCCACGCCGCAAGTCGCGGCCGCGATCGAACGCGCCGAAGCCGAGCTCGCCCGCACCTCGGAGTGGATCTCCGAATACGAGGCGAAGTCGGGGCTGCTATAAGAATTGCGCAACTTGATAATGAAGTTAAACGTCCCGATTACCCTCGCCGGGTGATCGGGACGTCTTGCGTTTAATTGAACGCTTCGTGTCGGAAATTGTCATGATTTGACTGCGAGATCCCATTCGAACAGGAGAGTTGTTGCTATGAAAGGAATGGTCTTCACCTCGTTTTTGGAAATGGTAGAAAATAAGTTTTCGCTGGGAATGGCCGATCAAATTATCGAAGCCTCCGATTTGCCGTCGGGAGGCAGCTACACGTCGGTAGGTACGTATCACCATAACGAAATGATTCAGCTCGTCGTTCAGTTGGCCGAGCGGACGGGTATTCCCGTAGCCGACTTGGTGCGTACGTTCGGAGAATATTTATTTACGCAGCTGATCGCGATGTACCCGCAGTTTATTCAGGAACACCGAACGGCATTCAGTTTCCTGCGGAAGGTGGACAATTATATCCATGTCGAGGTCCGCAAGCTTTATCCCGACGCGGAACTGCCCGCATTCGAATACGAGGCTTCGGAACCGGGCTCGATGGCGATGATTTATCGCTCATCGCGGCCTTTCGCCGATTTGGCCGAAGGACTCATTCTAGGTTGTATTCAATATTACGGCGAGAACATCGAGGTCAAACGGGATAACTTGAGCGAAGGAAACGCCGCCCGTTTTATCTTGACGGAACGGAAGTGACGATCGTGACGGCGATGCAGGAAATCGAAGTGCTGCGGAGACAAATCGAACGGGAGAGAAAGGCGCGTAAAGAAGCCGAGCAAATCGCGGAGCAGAAAACCCGTGAAATTTATTTTGTCAATCAAGAGCTGCTACAAATGAACGATCAACTGGAGGAATTGGTTAAGGAGCGGACCGCCGAGCTTTCCAAGGCCCGAGACGAAGCGATCGAAGCCAACCGGATCAAAAGCCAGTTTCTCGCCAATATGAGCCACGAACTGCGAACACCTCTGAATGCCATTATCGGCTACAGCGAAATGTTGAAAGAAGATGCCGAGGATGACGGCAACGCGGTCTTCTCGGACGATCTCGGCAAAATCCATCAAGCGGGCAAGCATCTGCTTTCGCTTATTAACGACATTCTCGATCTCTCCAAGATCGAAGCCGGCAAAATGGACGTTTACTTGGAAAGCTGCGAGATCAGAACGACGGTTCAGGATGTGTTGACTACCGTCACTCCTCTTTTGGAGGCCAACGGAAACCGTCTAGAATCCGCCATTCCGCATGGCTTAATGCGAACGGATATTACGAAGCTCAGACAAATCTTGATGAATCTGCTAGGCAATGCCGGCAAGTTTACGAAAGACGGAACGATTTCGTTAACGGTAAGCTTTGAAGCCCGCCAGGGGGAATCCGGGGTTTCTTTTTGCATCCGAGATACGGGTATCGGCATGACTCCCGAACAACTTGAAAATTTATTCAAAGCGTTCAAGCAGGCCGATTCCTCGACGACTCGGAAATACGGCGGCACGGGGCTGGGACTTGCGATCAGTCAGAGGCTATGCCACATGATGGGGGGCCGTATTACCGTCGAGAGCGTCTTAGGTCAGGGGACGGCTTTTACCGTGTGGTTGCCGGCATTAAACAAAAGTTCCGAGAGCGGCACTGACGGATTACGGGAAGATGCCAGCCAAGGGACGGAGGGCCGCGATGAACGTTGCGTCGTGCTCGTCATCGACGATGATCCGGCCATGCTGCAATTGATGCAGCGTTATCTCGGCAAAGAGGGATATTCGGTCATCGGGGCCAGGAACGGGGACGATGGCATTCGTCTGGCGAAGGAACTGAAGCCATCGATCATTTCCCTGGATGTCCTGATGCCCGGAGTGGATGGGTGGAGCGTCCTGACCGCTCTTAAATCCGATCCGGAGCTTTCCGGCATTCCGATTATTATGATTTCGATGACTGACGATAGAAAGCTAGGATATACGCTCGGAGCATCGGAGTTTCTAATCAAACCGGTGAATCGCGACAAAATCGTCTCCGTGGTGGATAAGCACATTAGAGAACGGCAAACCCATTCCGTATTGATCATAGAAGACGATCTCCCGACAAGCCAGATGATGTCCCGGATGCTAGAGAAGGAAGGGTATCGGGTCATGAGAGCCGAGGACGGGAGAATGGCCTTGGCATGCGTCTCTCAATCCATTCCGCAATTGATTTTGCTGGATTTGATGATGCCGAATATGGATGGGTTCGAATTTGTCGCCGAGCTGCGCAAACGAGAGGAATGGCGGCCGATCCCCGTTGTCGTCGTAACGGCTAAAGACTTGACGGCGGAGGATCGGCTGCGGCTTAACGGATATGTCGAGAACATCGTTCAAAAAGGCCAGTTGCAGCGCGAAGCTTTGTTAGCGGAAATACGCAATCTGATAGACTGTGGCCCATCTGAGATTCGGGATGGAGAGGAGACCGGCCGTACGTAAGCTTCTTATATCGGCTCGACCGGGCCTTCGTCTTCGATCGGCTTGGGCTCCTGTGACGGAGACGCTCCGGGCTCCTCCGCTTTCGCGCCGCCCGGAGCCAGCCGCGGATCCGCCGGGTTCACCGAGATCATTCGATCCTGCGCGCGGTACGTGTCCTTGGACAGCTTCTTGCGCTCGGTGACCGCGCCGTCTACAAACTTGACCAAATACGATTGCACGACGTAGCCGGCCTCGCCTTTTTGCAGAACGGTTTGTTTGCCTAAAGCGACTTTGGCGTCGGCGACGTATATCGTCCGGGGCGGGTTGACCTTGAGCTCCTCCGTTTCCGCGCGGTAAGAGACATTGTCCGGCATCGTGCCGAATAATTTTACGGTGAGCGTCTTGTCCTCGACGACCGTCCGGATGAGCAATTGCTTGCCGGTGGAGTTGCGGAACTTGAAGTTGACGAAGCCGTCAGCGAACGTCGCGTCGAGTCCTTTGGGCAAGTAGTGGACGACGAGCGAGTGGTTGCGCCGCTCGACGATGTCGAGGCCGGTCAGGAGCGCCGCGTTGTACAGCGTGCTGGACACTTGGCAGATGCCCCCGCCGACGCCCGGCGTAAGCTTGCCTTTCAGGATGACGGGCGCCTCCTTATAGCCGTATTCCTTCTCCGCTTTGGCGACGGTTTTCCCGTACTCGAACACTTCGTCCGGCAGGAGCAACGTCTCGTTCAGCGCTTTGGCAGCGACCGTCACGTTATGGGAACGGCCTTCGCCGCTCGTCTCGAACGACGTCTCGAACTCGGCGATCTTGCGGTCGATGCCTTCTTCCTTCAGCTCGGCGAGGGTAATCTCCGGCTCGGTTTCTTCGATCTTCGCGTTAAGCGTCAGCGCCGCTATATCCCCTTCGACGGCGGCGAGCGATCCCGGCGTATGGGCTTGCGCTTGCGCGAAAAGATCGTCGATGTCCATGAGGCGCCCCGGCTTGCCGTCCGTATAGACGACGCGGTCCGAATCGTCGATCTCCCGGGTCGCGTTCTCGGGAGTGCCGGCAACGAGGGAGCCCCAAGCCGTTCCGGCGGTTTTAAGGAAAGCTTCCTCGTTCCAACTAGCCGTCCAGCCGTAGATGACGTCCATGTCCCCCGAGTAGCGAACGCGCGCCCGTTCCCACCACGAATAATCGCGGTATCGTTCGATGGCGGCGGTCGCTTCTCCGATCTCGATCCGCAAGCCGAGCTGCTTGTAGGTCAGCGGTTTAGCTCCCGCGTTCTCGGCCTCGCCCGCGGTATCGCTAACGCCAGCCAGAACGACGCTCGCCGATTCCAATTCCGCGACGCGGGAACGAAGCCGCGCCAAAGCGTCCTCGGACGATAAACCTCCGAGCCGCAATCCGGCGACTTCGAACCCCGCGGGCAATGCGTCGTTCTCCCCGTAACGGATCGCCGCCCCGGCGCCCGTTCCGATGCCGACGAGCAGAACCGCCGATATCCCCGCGATCCATATCCCTTTTCCCATTCCGACAACCACTCCGCTCCAAAGAGGTATTTCAAAAAGTCCGACGACGATCACGAAGCGATGCTGATTAACGAACTTTTTGCGCTTTTACAAATGTTGCTAATCAATTAGACGTAACAACGAGCGATCGGTTATCCCGGAATATTAAAAAATTCTTAAAATTTACCTAAAATCCACGCTACGTCTAGGTTCGCGGTATTTCATCCGACACGTTTCCCCATTATGCCATCGAATGAGAAAGGATAATCGCGCATGTTGTCGAAGTATCTAAAGTCTGAATCTTAACAGGAAGTGATACCGTGATCGAAATGCAAGATATTTGGAAAACGTACGCCGATGGCACGACGGCCCTGCAAGCGATCAACGTCGTCATCGACCGTAACGAGTTCGTCTATATCGTCGGTCCGTCCGGCGCGGGCAAGTCCACGTTCATGAAATTGATTTATCGGGAAGAAGTGCCGACCAAGGGCCAGATCTCCGTCAACGGGTTCAATATAGGCAAATTGAAGCACCGCAAGATTCCGTACGTCCGCCGCAACATCGGCGTTATTTTCCAAGATTACAAGCTGCTGCCGAAGCTGTCGGCTTTCGAGAACGTCGCGTTCGCGATGGAAGTCATCGAGACGCCGCGCAGGCTCATCCGCCGTCGCACGATGGAAGTGTTGGAGCTCGTCGGCCTGAAGCATAAGGCGAGTAGCCTGCCCGCCCAATTATCCGGGGGAGAGCAGCAACGCGTGGCCATCGCCCGCGCCATCGTCAACAACCCCGCCGTCATCGTCGCCGACGAACCGACCGGGAATCTAGATCCCGAGACGTCGTGGGGCATCATGAATCTGCTGGAAGAGATCAACTTCCGCGGGACGACGATCGTCATGGCCACCCACAACAAGGAAATCGTGAACACGCTGCGCAAGCGGGTCATTGCCATCGAGCGCGGCTCGATCGTTCGCGACCAGCTGAGAGGGGATTACGGCTATGAGAATTAGCACGGTCTCCCGCCATGCCCGCGAAGGCATCAAGAACGTCGGCCGCAACGGCTGGATGACGTTCGCCTCGATGAGCTCGATCGCCGTATCGCTTTTTATCCTCGGCGTCTTCATGCTGCTGGCGCTTAACGTGAACAAGCTCGCGGATCAATTGGACAGCCAAGTGCAGATCAGCGTTTACATGCAAGTCGATACGCAGAAAGCCAAGGAAGACGAGATCGAACGGTCGATCAAGCGCATTCCGGAAGTGAAAACCGTCACCTTCGTCTCCAAGGAAGAAGGGCTCCAGCGGTTCCGCGAGAGCATGGGAGAAGAAGGCAAGGACGCGCTCGAAGGCTACGAAAACGAGAACAATCCGCTGCCCGACGCGTTCGAGATCGAAGTGTTCGACCCGCAGAAGGTCGGATACGTCGCTAAGCAGATCGAGGCACTGAACGTCACCGACCCGGAGAAGACGATCTCCAAGGTCAAGTACGGCAAGGACACGATCGAGAAACTGTTCCGTATCACGAACGCCGTGCGCAATATCGGCATTTTCATCGTGCTGGGCCTCGCGATCATGGCGATGTTCCTCATCTCGACGACGATCAAGATGACGATCATCGCGCGCCGCCGCGAAATCTCGATCATGAAGCTCGTCGGCGCGACGAACAATTTTATCCGCTGGCCGTTCTTCATCGAGGGGGCGATCATCGGTTTCGGCGGCTCGCTCCTCAGCGCGATCGCCCTGTTGTTCGGCTATTCCCAACTGGTGAACAACACGAGCGCGACCGTTGGACTGTATATGATCGAGTTCGCCTCGATGTCCGACGTCCGCCTCATGGTCGGCGGCACGATCGTCGCGCTCGGCACGCTGCTCGGCGTGTGGGGAAGCACGATATCCGTCCGTCGCTACTTGAAAGTATAGATTGCCAATGTCAATCCCGATGCGTGGGGGCGGACGACGCGCCGCTCCCGAAGGAGGATTATCGTGAAGAGGAAAATCGCGCTTGTGCTCGCCCTGCTGCTGACGGTGGCGATGGTGCTGCGACCTTACGACGGACAAGCCCTGTCCGAGCTCGAGAAGATCGACCGCGACCTGAAGAAGCTGCAGCAGGAGATGGCTAAAGCGCAGAAGAATCAGAAGAACGCTGAGAGATCCGTCAAGGATCTGACCGGCAAACAGGAAGCGACGAAGGACGATATTCAGAATTTACTCAATAAGATCGACGGCGTTTCCAAGAAAATGCAAGATACGACCATTAAGATTCAAGCCGCGGAGGACAAGCTCTACGAAACCGGCCAGCAGCTCGAAGACGCGATCCGGCAGCGCGACAACCGGATGGAGCTCATGGACGCCCGCGTTCGGATGGCCTATACATCCGGACCGGTCTCGTTCCTGGACGTGCTGCTGAGCGCGAAGAGCTTCACCGATTTCCTCGGGCGGATGGACGTCGTCGAGTCGATTACTTCGCAAGATAGGAACATCGCCGAAGAGAAGAAGAAATATACCGAAGAAGTCGCGGACATGAAGGTGCAGCGCGAGAGCGAGCTCGCGGACGTCCAGAAGTTGTACAAGGAACTCCAGTCCCACCAAGCGGAGCTGCGCCAGGACGAGGCCGACAAGGAAGTGCTCATGTCCAAGATCGCCAAGCAGATTGACGACAATGAGGAAATTAGCGAAGAAGCGCAGGAGCAGATCAAAGAATTCGCGAAGAAAGTGGCAGCGCTGCAAGCGAAAAAGAATAAAATCAAAAATTATTATACCGGCGGTAAGTTAGGTATGCCGCTAAAGTCTGCCTGGAGAGAAACTTCTCCTTTCGGTTACCGTACCCATCCGGTTACGGGAAAGCGAAAGCTTCACAATGGCTTGGATATGGCAGCGCCCAAGGGAACGCCGATCTATGCGGCGGAGACAGGCGTTGTCATGTTCGCGCAGTGGATGAGCGGATACGGAAACGTCATCTTCATCAACCACGGTGGCGGATTATGGACCGTATACGGGCATATCATGACTGGAGGACTTCTCGTCGAGAAGGATCAAACGGTCAAGCGCGGGCAGAAAATCGCCCTCGTCGGTTCTACCGGCGTATCGACCGGGTATCATCTGCACTTCGAAGTTCGCAAGAACTCCGAGCCGGTCAATCCGAAGCCGTATTTGAACTTGAAATAAGGGAACGTCGAGAGAAGCAGCCGTTTGGCCGACTCAGGGGTCGGCCGGAGGCTGCTTTTCGGACGACAGGAAGCTAAAAGCAGGGTAAAGGGCGTGGCATACGTGTGGTTTCGGGGGCGCGCGGTCGTCGCGATCGCCGTGTTATCGGCGCTAGGAGCCGGCATGGCGACATATGGTTTTTTCGAATATTCCGGTTGGGGCATCCGTCCGCCGGCCTTGCAGCCCGGTCTGGCATCCGCGGACCGCACGGAAGGCTTGACCCAAGCCGAGCTCGATAAGCTGAACAAGGCGATCGGTCTGATCGAAGACCGGTTTATTCTGCCGACGGATCGTTCGAAGATCGTCGACGGCGCCGTGCAAGGGATGGTCCAGTCGCTCGACGATCCGTTCTCCGCGTACTTGTCGGCGGAAGATGCGGAGGAGTTCAACGACTCGTTGGAAGGGGCGTTCTCCGGCATCGGCGCGAAGCTTCGCATCGATAACGGCGCGATCGTCGTGGAGTCGCCGATGACGGGCTCGCCGGCGGAGAGGGCGGGTTTACGCCCGCTCGACGTGCTCCTCTCGGTGAACGGGGAAAGCCTGAACGGGCTTACCTTGAACGACGCCGTCTCCAAGATCCGAGGGCCGAAGGGCACGAAGGCGAAGCTGAAGGTGCAGCGCAAAGGCGCCATGGAACCGCTCGAGCTCGAGCTCGTCCGCGACCGGATCGATCTGGAATCGGTGGGTGCCGACATCGGGACGGACGGCGTCGGCCTCCTGACGATCAACCAGTTCTCGGCTGATACGTCGGCGCAAGTCGCCGAAGCGCTTCGGCGAATGGAAGCGGGGGGCTTAAAGGCGCTCGTCGTCGACGTGCGGGACAATCCAGGCGGCATGCTGCAAGCCGTGATCGAGGTGGCGGACCAACTGCTTGCGAAGGGAAAGCCGATCGTGCAATCCGAGTATCGGGACGGCAAACGCAAAGTCGACGAGGCGGAACACGGCGCGGCCGGGGGACGAACGTATCCGCTCGTCGTGCTCGTGAACAAGGGCAGCGCGAGCTCCGCGGAAATTATGGCCGGGGCGCTCAAGCAATCCGGCGACGCGACTCTCGTCGGCGAGACGACGTACGGCAAAGGGACGGTCCAAGTCCCTAACATCGGGGATCTGGGAGACCGCAGCATGCTGAAGCTGACCGTGTACAAGTGGCTGCTGCCGGACGGTTCGTGGATTAACGGCAAGGGGATCGAACCGGACGTGATCGTGCATCAGCCGGCTTATTTCCTCGCTTCGCGGCTTCCAAGGGACAGGGTGCTGAAGTTCGACGAGACGGGAGAAGCGGTGAAGAACCTTCAAAGCATACTGAATGGCGTCGGCATGACCGTGGACCGAAGCGACGGCTATTTCAGCGCGGGGACGAAGGAAGCGGTCAAGGCGTTCCAGAAAAGGGAAGCGTTGCCCGAGACCGGGGAAGTGGACGCCGAGACGGCGCAGCGTCTGGAAGAAGCGCTGTACGAGAAGCTGAATGACCCGGCGAACGACCGGCAATTGCAGAAGGCAACGGAGAAGGCGAGAGAACTGGCGGCGCGTTGATCCCGGCGATTATTTCCAGCGGAACCAAGAGAAAGAGAACCGGCGGTGCAGGATTTCGGCGGCAGCCGTCGAATGAGTAGGAGTTGGCCTCACGGTCAACTCTCTTTTTCTTGAAAAGCGGACGGACGATAGGGGGAGAGGTTGAGTGGACGTAGCGCTCGATCTATTGCGGGAAGCGGGACAGGCGACGATCGGGCTGTTCGTTCTCCCTTACTTATATATAGCGGTATTGCTCGTCTGGTGGCACGCGCGTCAAGGCGTGACGCTTCAGCGAAAGCTGTTTCACGTGCGGCTGTACAGCGCGTTGTATTTAACGTTGACGCGGGTCGCTTTCGGTTTCGCGGCCGGTCTCGTTCTGTCGATTGCCGGCGTCGGCATCGGCGCGGGAGCCGGCTTGACGACGGAGACGCTTGCCTGCTTGTGGATCGCGATGGCAGTATTAGCGTTATTCCGGTTGCGATATGTGTGCCTGGCTTACGCGGCGGGCGCTTTGGGGTTACTGCAAGCGGTGCTCGGATGGATCGGAGCCGATTTCTCCGATAGCGCCGCGGCAGAAGCCGTTCGCGCGGTGAACGCCGTCGACGTGCCGGCGTTGCTCGCGATCGCAGGTTTGCTGCATGTCGCGGAAGGCGTGCTCGTCCGCGTGCAAGGGGGAAAGCTGTCCATTCCGTTATTCCTTCAAGGAAAACGGGGCAAGCCGATGGGCGCTTACTCGCTCACCGGCGTATGGCCCGTTCCGCTGCTGTGGCTCGTGCCGGCGACGGGGGGCGACGGTTTGTCGCTGCCGTGGGCTCCCTTGTTCGGCGGGGACACCGCAGCATGGGCGATGCTCGCTTTCCCGGTATTGATCGGCTTCAGCGACAGGACGACGACGCGCTGGCCGGAAGAGAAGGCCCGCTCGTCCGGAAACGCCCTCATCGTCTACGGGCTGGTTATCGCGGGTCTGGCGGCCGGAGCCGAATATTGGAGCCCGTTGACGGCGGTCGCGGCCGTCGCCGCGTTCGTCTTGCATGAAGGGCTGCTGCTATGGAGCCGAATGAAAGAGACGGGAAGAACTCCGCGGTTCTCTCAGGACGGTACCGGCGTCATGGTGCTGGCCGTTCTGCCGAATACGCCGGCGGCCGAGCTCGGTTTCCAAGCCGGCGAAACGATCCGGAAGGCGAACGGAGTCGCCGTTCGCAGCAAGGAAGAGCTGCACGCCGCCCTTCAGCGGCAGTCGGCCTTCTGCAAGCTCGAAGTTCTCAATCGCGAAGGTAACTTGAAGTTTCTGCAGCGGGCGAGGTATGAAGGCGAGCATTACCAGTTGGGGCTTATTCTCGCTCCGGACGAGGACGTTGAATTCGTCGCTGCGCCGCGGTCTTCATCGATCTGGCAGGGCTTAAGGGAAGCGGGCGCGCGCAGGCTCGAAAGTTCGCCGACGATGCTGGCCCGCCGGGAAGCGAAGAGGGCGGAAGCGGAGATGGCGGCGGCGCAGCAAGCGGCGTTCGAGGCGGCCGAAGCCGCTGCCCGTCTGCCGGACGAGAACGGGGGACTTCCTCCGCGGAGCTTGACCGTCTCGCGCAAATAGGACTCGCTGAAGCTGGTGCCGCGTGGAAATGGCTTACGAGTTCACGGATCGGCAGGAGTCGTGCTAGTCGAGTCGACTGTTTTGATAACAGCCGTTTTGTCGGTAATTGACTGTTCATATCGTCAATTCCCCTATGCTTAACGGTCATTTAGGATGTAAAGTCCTCTTCAAATCCGTATAACCAAGGGAAGTGAGGGCTTTAACCGCCCAAATGACCTTTACCCGCGCACGGGTAGACCGTTTCTTTAGCCATTACGTTCATTTTGACCGTTAATTCCTCTTGTGAGGGTCATTCTCGAGCAAGCGGCCTTGCGTCACCGCGCAAATAGGTTTGACGACCGGCTCGGATTGAAGTGTCGTGTAAGGAGTTCAAAAACCCGGGAGTATCGATGAAGGCTTGCGGCGGCGCGTACAGCGCTGCGGAAGCCTGCGATGCTTTCGGGTTTTTTTGCTATGCGGGCGACACGCTAACGATCGCGAAGACTTATCGGAGGTGGCATCATGTTCAAGGGCGAGAATAAATTCTGGTTCTTGCTGCTGGGCGCGGGAATTTGCGAGATCGGATGGGTGTCGGGATTGAAACACGCGGACGGTGCGGGGGAGTGGGCGTTAACGGTGCTGGGCATCGCGCTCAGCTTCGCGGGATTGCTTGTCGCGTCGAAGGTGTTGGAGGTCGGCACGGCGTACGCGGTGTTCACGGGCGTCGGCGCGGCCGGCATGGTGCTCGCGGAGTCGGCGTTCTTCGGCATCGACCTGGACAGCGGCAAGCTCGCGCTCGTTATCGTACTCGTGTTCGGAATCGGCGGATTAAAAATGACGGCCGGGCATGCGGTGAAGGAGGAGGAACAATGATGGCTTGGATCGCTCTCGCGTTCGCGGGCTTGTGCGAGGTCGTCGGCGTTCTCGCCATGAACCGGTTGAACGAACGCAAGGACTTCCGCAGCTGGGCGTTGCTTCTGGGCGGATTCGCCGCGAGTTTCTTGCTCCTGTCCGTCGCGATGAAATCGATATCGATGGGGACCGCCTACGCGATCTGGACGGCGATCGGTACGGTCGGCGGCACGCTGGTCGGCATGATTTTCTACGGGGAATCCCGCAGGGCGAGCCGGATCTTCTTTCTCGGCGTCGTCGCGGCGGCCGTCGTCGGACTGAAGGCGCTAAGTGATTAAGCGCCTAACGCCTTCATGATTGAAGTATCCTCGGTACTATCGCTAGCTTGCCGACTTGCGTCTGAACAGCAGATAGGAATACGCGGTCGGAATGACGGAGCTGATCACGACGGCCGCGATCGTGACGACCGCCAGCCAGACGGAAGAAGCGATTAGCGCCGCCGCGACCATCAGCAGTCCGGATACGACCCACAGCCGGGCGCCGATCCGATGCGTTCGCCGCCAGTTGTCCTCGTCCATTAACGCCCATGGGGTCTTGATCCCGACGAAGAAATTGCTACGCACTTGGCTCATCCGATTGCCGACCACGACGAACAACAAACCGATGGCGCCGATGATCAAGTTTGGTATGGGCATCCGGTGACCCGAGCTATCCAGCGCGATAAAGAGAAACATGACTTGAAGGAACGCCGAAATCGTCCAACGAATCAGATCGAAGTAACCTTGAAACCGGGCGTAGTTTTTTTTCCTTGGATCGATATACCGGGATAAGGTAATCAGTAGGGGGAGGCCGATGCTAAGCGCGCCGTAGAGCAGCCAGAAGCCCCATTTGGGCATTGTCCCGTCCATATCTCCGTTAATATCGTAATGGGAAGCGACCTGGTCGGGCAACTTTCCGTCGAATACGAGGAACATGACCAGGAATACGGCCGCGTTCGCTCCGAGCAGAATCCAGTCTTTCACCGACCAGGCGGGGACGCCCGTCGCGGCGTTTGTCGTTTTCGTCATGGGGATTACTCTCCTTTGTTGCCGATCATGCCTAGAAACCAGCTCATGGCTTCCTGCACGACGGTCATATTTAAGGAATACACGATCGTTTGCCCGTGCCGTTCGTCTTGGACGAGCTTAGCTTGCTTTAGGATGCTCAAATGATGGGAGATGCTCGGCTTCGAGATGTCGAAGCGATCGGCGATGTCGCCGGCGGTCATGTCCTTCTCCTTCAATAGTTGAAGGATCGTGCGCCGGGTCGGATCGGAGAGCGCTTTGAAGGCGTCGTTCATGGGGGAGCCTCCGTTTAATGTTTTGATATTTAGCTAATTGGCTAAATCTTATATTTAGATAATAAGCTAAATATCAAATCGCGTCAAGGGGCGGCCGCGGAAAAGAAAGGGCAAGCCGTAAGTCGGCTTGCCCTTTAGGCGCGTTTCGGTATGGATAAACAGATTGGCTTGGTTTACGTGCCGGTCGCCGTCGATTGCTGGCTTAGGATGATAATCGCGGCCGCGCCCGCGATCGCTAGACACATGAGCGTGAAGAGCGTGATCTTGATCGCGCTTCGAGGGACGTGGCCGGACACGGTGCCGGTCTGTCCGTTGACCATGTAATAATAAGGCCGGGATTTGTACGTGTAGCTGGCGTTCCAGACGGGGAGCAGCAGGTGCTTGTAGGTGATGTCTTCGTAGTTCGTCCGGATTCTCAGATTGCGGATCTCGTCGCCGCCGATGATGTCGCGAATCTCGTCGTCCAGCGTGCCGTCCGCGACTTCTTGGGCTTGCCCCCATCCTTCTTCGCGGGATACGTTATATCTCTCGGAGATGAAGCCGCTCAGGAATTCCGGCGCGTATCCGTGCAGTTGCCCAAGGTCGAAGTCGCCGAGCTTGTCGAGCAGCTTGCCGTCGTAATGGCCGGATGCGGGAACGAGAATGTCGTCGAACGAACGGTCGTAATCGCCGTTCGCATGGTGCCACACCGTATACCGTTCCGTATCGGTATACGTCTCGGTCTTGCCGTTCACGACGCGTGTACGGGTCACCGTCCGGTAGTGATAGATGCCGACCTCCGCCGAATAGACGGAATACGTCTCCGTGTCGTACGTCCAATAAGGAATGTAGATGCCGTTCAGCTCGGAGCGAACGTCCTGCTTCTTGAACGCGTTCGGCAGAAACCAGCGCTTTTTTTTCCACTTGGCGAAAGAGGTCAGCGCTTCTTCGCGCGACAGCCGGAACGGAATGACCGATTCCGGCCGGATACTCCGGACGTTATCTTCGAGGAGAACTTTCGGAGAACCGCAGAATACGCATGTAGAAGTCGTCTGTCCGCCGGGGATGAGCGTCTCGCCGCCGCACGCTTCGCAATGGACGGCCCGCTGCGCCGTACCCCAATCGTGCAGGGCGTCGAGGTCCTCGTTCGCGTCGTCGAAGGCGTGCTCCTTCTGCTCGCCGGCGACGCTGTCGATCTGCTGCTCGTCGCCGCAGTATTGGCATTTCAGGTTCTGGCTTTCCGTATCGAAGGCCATAGCTCCCCCGCAAGCCGCGCAAGGAAAACGGATGGCCGCCGCCGCGGCGCCGGTCTCGTTCGTCATGGGATCGGACTCCTTCGTCAGATTTTGCTGCCGCATTCGGAGCAGAACTTCGCGTTCTCCGTGAGCTTGCCGCCGCACTCGGAGCAAAATTTTTTGCCGGCAGACGGCCCCGCTCCGGCATTCGACGGTGACGCCGGTTGCGCCGCGGGCATTTGTTGCGGAGGTTGCGTTTGTTGCGGGTCCGCCGCGCGCGCCGCCGTCTGGTTCATCATTTGCGACATCATTTGCCCCATCGCCATGCCCGCGCCGAGACCCGCGCCGGTTCCCGCGATGCCGCCGTCCGGTTGGTTCGCCGCGTCGCGGATCGCTTCGGCCGTCTGGAACTTCATATATTGGTCGAGGTTGCCGGCGATATTCATCGACGACCGTCTGTCGATCATCTTTTCGACTTCCTCCGGAAGCGAGATGTTCTCGATCGTCACGCCCGACAGAGTAAGTCCGAGCGCGGCGAAGCGCGGCTGCAGCCGGCCGATCGCCAGCTGTCCGAGTTCGTCGTAGGAGCTGGCCAAGTCGGCGACCGGAATTTTGGCTTCACCGAGCAGGTCGCTGAGGCCCGATACGATGATCGATTTCAAGTAGCCGGTAATCGCGGCCGTCGTCAGCTCTTGCTTCGTGCCGAAGATTTCCTTCAAGAACAACGCGGGATCCCCGACCTTGACCGCGTAAGTGCCGAATCCGCGCATGCGGATCATGCCGAATTCGGGATCGCGCATGATGACCGGATTCGTCGTGCCCCATTTCAGATCGGTGAAGTTCGCCGTGCTGACGAAGTAAACATCCGATTTGAACGGGGAATTAAAGCCGTGCTTCCACGAATTGAGCGCGGTAAGCACCGGCAGATTCTGGGTTTGGAGCGTATGCGTGCCCGGACCGAACACGTCGGCGAGCTGCCCCTCGTTCACGAAGATCGCCGCTTGGGATTCACGCACGATCAGCTTGGCTCCCATCTTGATCGCGTTATCGTACGCGGGGAACCGGTAGACGATGATGCCTCGGTCATCCAGCCATTCGATCACCTCGATGAACTGGCCTTTAATGAAATCGAACAAACCCATGCTTCACGCTCCCAGCTGGTTTCCGTTTTCCCTCATCATACCAGAAATCCGAAGCGGGTTGTCGGCGGACTTTTTTTGACGATAAGGAAGGAAAAGGCTATAATATCGGAGTATGGGAACACACATTCGGATAAACGCGAATCATGACGATAGAGTACCTTATGAAAGAACGAATCGGGAGGGGATAGGGAGATGACGGCAGTGTTGGAACCGGAAAACAATACGTTCAAGCTCGTCTCGGAATATACACCGTCGGGGGATCAACCTTCGGCGATCGGCCAATTGGCGGAAGGCATCGTCAACGGAAAGAGATTTCAGACGCTGCTCGGAGCGACGGGCACGGGCAAGACGTTCACGATCGCGCAGACGATCGCCAAGGTGAACAAGCCGACGCTCATCATCGCGCACAACAAGACGCTGGCGATGCAGCTGTGCAGCGAGTTCAAGGAATTTTTCCCGGAGAACGCGGTGGAATACTTCGTCAGCTACTACGACTACTACCAGCCGGAAGCGTATATCCCTTCCACGGACACGTACATCGAGAAGGATTCCAGCATCAACGACGAGATCGATAAGATGCGCCACTCCTCGACGGCCTCCTTGTTCGAACGCCGCGACGTCATTATCGTGGCGAGCGTCTCGTGCATCTACGGTCTCGGTTCCCCGGAAGAGTACCGGGATTTGCGCCTTAGCCTGCGGGTCGGCATGGAGAAGTCGCGCAACGACATTTTGCATAAGCTGATCGACATCCAATACGAGCGCAACGACTTGAACTTCGTGCGGGGAACGTTCCGCGTGCGCGGCGACGTCATCGAGATTTTCCCCGTCTCGCGCGGGGACTCGGCCATTCGCGTCGAGATGTTCGGCGACGAGATCGAACGGATCACGGAGATCGACGTGCTCACGGGCGAGATTACGGGCGTGCGCGATCACGTCGTCATCTTCCCGGGCTCTCACTTCGTGACGGGCGAGGAGAAGATGAAGAGAGCGCTCGTCAACATCGAGCGGGAGCTGGAGGAACGTCTCGTCGAACTGAGAGACGCCGGCAAGCTGCTCGAAGCGCAGCGGCTCGAGCAACGCACTCGGTACGACCTCGAGATGATGGCGGAGATGGGGTTCTGTTCCGGCATCGAGAACTACTCGGGGCCGATGACGTTCCGGGAGCGCGGGGCGACTCCGTACACGCTCATGGACTTCTTCCCGGACGACTACCTGATCGTCATCGACGAGTCCCACGTGACTTTGCCGCAGCTGCGGGCGATGTACAACGGCGACCAAGCGCGGAAGACGGTGCTCGTCGAGCACGGCTTCCGCTTGCCGTCCGCCAAGGACAACCGGCCGCTCCGCTTCGAGGAATTCGAAGAGAAGGCGAAGCAGCTCGTGTTCGTCTCGGCGACGCCGGGCCCTTACGAGCTCGAACAGACGCCGACGGTCGTCGAGCAGATCATCCGCCCGACCGGACTCATCGATCCGATCATCGAGGTGCGCCCGACGAAGGGGCAGATCGACGACCTGCTCGGCGAGATTCGCGACCGGATCGCGAAGGACGAGAGGGTACTCGTCACGACATTGACGAAGAAGATGTCCGAAGACCTGACCGACTATATGAAGGAAGTCGGCATCAAGGTGCGTTATCTTCACTCCGATATCAAGACGTTGGAGCGGATGGCCATCTTGCGCGATCTTCGCCTCGGCACGTTCGACGTGCTGATCGGGATCAACTTGCTCCGGGAAGGCCTCGACTTGCCGGAGGTGTCGCTCGTCGCCATTCTCGACGCCGACAAGGAAGGGTTCCTTCGTTCCGAACGGTCGCTCATCCAGACGATCGGACGCGCCGCCCGGAACGCCGGCGGACGGGTCATCATGTACGGCGACCGCATCACCGAGTCGATGGAGCGGGCGATCGGCGAGACCGACCGTAGGCGCGGCATTCAGCTGGCGTATAACGAAGCACACGGCATAACGCCGCAGACCATCGTCAAGAAGGTGCGCGACCTGATCGAGGCGACCAAAGCGGCAGAGACGAAGAGCTCGTTCCTGGCCGGCGCCGAGGATCTGGGCAAGCTGTCGAAGAAGGAACGCGCCTCGATGGTCGAACGGCTCGAATTCGAGATGAAGGAAGCGGCGAAGAGCCTTCAGTTCGAGCGCGCCGCGGAGCTTCGCGACGCCTTGTTGGAGCTGAAGGCGAGCTTGTAGGAATACGGCGGTTTACTGTTGCCGAAGTCTCCCGCGCAGATCAGCAAAGCGTTGCTATAAAATTACAAAAGATTTGCATGCCTGCCGACAGTCCGTTATAATGTACGGGAACACACATTCCTATCGGAGTGCGACTGAGGCAGGCATGATTCAAGAAGCCCCGCGCAGTCGCGAAAGGGGCTTTTTTCGTTCATGGCCAACGAGAAAATCATCATCAAGGGCGCGCGCGCCCACAACTTGAAAAATATCGACGTTACCATTCCCCGCGATAAGTTCGTCGTCCTTACGGGCTTGTCCGGTTCTGGCAAGTCGTCTCTCGCGTTCGACACGATCTACGCCGAAGGCCAGCGCCGCTACGTGGAATCGCTATCCGCTTACGCCCGCCAGTTTCTCGGGCAGATGGATAAGCCTGACGTGGATTCGATCGAAGGCTTGTCCCCGGCGATCTCCATCGACCAGAAGACGACGAGCCGCAACCCGCGTTCGACGGTAGGAACGGTCACGGAAATCTACGACTACTTAAGGCTGATGTTCGCCCGCGTCGGCAGGCCGCATTGCCCGGATCACGGCATCGAGATTACGTCCCAGACGATCGAGCAGATGGTCGACCGGATCATGGAATATCCGGAGCGCACCCGGCTTCAGATTCTGGCACCGGTCGTATCCGGACGCAAGGGCGAGCACGCCAAGCTGTTGACGGACATTCAGAAGCAAGGCTTCGTCCGCGTTCGCGTGAACGGCGAAATTCGCGACCTGTCCGAGAAGATCGACCTGGAGAAGAACAAGAAGCATTCGATCGAAGTCGTCGTCGACCGGATCGTCGTGAAGGATGACGTCGCGTCGCGGCTGGCCGATTCTCTGGAAACCGCGTTGAAGCTGTCCGGCGGCCAGATCCTCGTCGACATCATCGACAAGGAAGAGCTCATGTTCAACGCGAACTTGGCTTGCCCCGCGTGCGGCTTCTCCATCGACGAGCTTGCTCCGCGCATGTTTTCTTTTAACTCACCGTTCGGGGCTTGCCCGGAATGCGACGGTCTCGGCGTGAAGATGGTCGTCGATCCGGATTTGCTCATTCCGGACCGCAACCTGAGCATCGAAGAAGGCGCGTTCGAAGCTTGGGCGGGCAGCACGTCCAATTACTATCCGCAGTTTCTCGCGGCCGTCTGCGCGCACTACGGCATCCCGACGGACGTTCCGGTCGAGCAGATCGAAGAGAAGCAGATGCAAGTGATACTGTACGGCACGGGCGGAGAGCGGATTCGCTTCCGTTACGAGAACGAATTCGGCCATACGCGAGACGCCCAAGTCCCGTTCGAAGGGGTCGTCCATAACCTGGAGCGCCGTTACCGGGAGACCGCTTCCGAAGGCATCCGGGAATTCATCGAAGCCTATATGAGCGCGAAGCCTTGCGGCAAGTGCAAAGGCCAGCGCCTGAAGCGCGAGTCTCTCGCCGTCACGGTAGGCAACGAGAACATCGCGTACGTGACTTCCCTGTCCATAGGAGACGCGCAACGTTTCTTCGAGGGCCTTGATTTGAACGAGAAAGAGCGGGCGATCGCCAATCTGATCTTGAAGGAAATCAACAACCGGCTCGGCTTCCTCGTGAACGTCGGCTTGGACTATTTATCGTTATCCCGCGCGGCGGGCACTTTGTCCGGGGGAGAAGCGCAGCGCATTCGTCTCGCCACTCAGATCGGCTCCAGTCTAATGGGCGTTCTGTACATCCTGGACGAACCGAGCATCGGCCTTCATCAGCGGGATAACGACCGGTTGATCCAGACGCTGAACCATATGCGGGATCTCGGCAATACGCTCATCGTCGTCGAGCACGACGAAGACACGATGATGGCAGCCGATTGGATCATCGACATCGGTCCCGGAGCGGGCAAGCACGGCGGGAACGTCATTTCCGAAGGAACGCCCGCGCAGGTGATGGCGGACGAGAACTCGCTCACCGGCGCTTACTTGAGCGGCCGCAAGTTCATTCCGATTCCGAGCGAACGCCGTAAGACGAACGGCAAGTGGCTGGAGATCAAGGGAGCCAAGGAGAACAATCTGAAGGGCCTTAACGCGAAGTTCCCGCTCGGCGTTTTCACGGCGGTGACGGGCGTGTCCGGTTCGGGAAAATCGACGCTCGTGAACGAGATTCTATACAAGACGCTCGCTCGCGACTTGAACAGAGCGAAGACCCGTCCCGGCCACCACAAGGAGTTCCTCGGACTCGAGCATCTGGAGAAGGTCATCGACATCGACCAGTCCCCGATCGGAAGAACGCCGCGTTCCAATCCGGCGACGTATACGGGCGTGTTCGACGATATTCGCGACGTGTTCGCGATCACGAACGAATCGAAGGTGCGCGGGTATAAGAAAGGCCGCTTCAGCTTCAACATCAAGGGCGGCCGCTGCGAAGCCTGCAAGGGCGACGGCATCATCAAGATCGAGATGCACTTCCTCCCGGACGTCTACGTGCCTTGCGAAGTGTGCAAGGGCAAGAGATACAACCGCGAGACGCTCGAAGTGAAATACAAAGGCAAGAACATCGCCGAAGTGCTCGAGATGACGATCGAGGACGCGACGGAGTTCTTCGTCAACATTCCGAAGATTCATCGCAAGATGCAGACGTTGATGGACGTCGGCCTGGGCTACATGGATCTCGGCCAACCGGCGACGACCCTATCGGGCGGAGAAGCTCAGCGCGTGAAGCTGGCCGCCGAGCTGTACCGGCGCAGCACCGGCAAGATGCTGTACATTCTCGACGAGCCGACGACCGGCCTCCACGTCGACGATATCGACCGGTTGCTGCAGGTGTTGCATCGCCTGGTCGACTCCGGGGAAAGCGTGCTCGTCATCGAGCATAACCTGGACGTCATCAAGACGGCGGATTACCTCGTCGACCTCGGGCCGGAAGGCGGCAACGGCGGCGGCACGATTGTCGCCACGGGCACGCCGGAGGAAGTGGCCAAAGTGAAAGGCTCTTATACCGGCAAGTACCTCGCTCCGATACTGGAGAGGGATCGCGCCCGGACGGAAGCGGCGTTGACGCGGTAAGTCGCGATGATCGATGGCGCGCTAACGGCCATAACGAAAAAAGACGGGACCCGCCGATATAGGCGGTCCCGTCTTTTTTCGTTATTTCTTCGCGTTGACGTTCGATTGGCTGGAAGGACCGATCAGCTTCAACAATTGGCCTTGAAGACCGACGATTTCTTTCTGATAGGCCAGAATCTGCTTCTTCTGCTTGACGATGCCTTCCAGGTCGCTCTTCGCTTCGGCCCATTGCTTATAACCGGCGTGCTCGTGGAAGCTTTCCCAAGCTTCGCGTTTCTTTCCTCGCAGATCGTGAATGTCCTCGCGGTTCGCTTTCATTTTCTCGATCAGCTTCAGCGCCGGCTTCTTTAATGTGCTCCGTTGATCGGTCGACAGCGCTTTGCGGGCTTCCCGGATCTGGTCGCGGTTCGCGTTCATTTTCTCGAAGAGACTTTTCTGCTCTCCGCGAATCCGATCGAGCTCGGCCTTGAGAGCTTGAATATCGGCGGGATAGCCGCTCCAGTCAACGACAGGAGCAGGTCCTTCGCCGTGCCGGTGGCCGGGAGCGAGAGACGGATCTCCGTCGTGGCCATGCCGATCGCGATCCGGATGAGAAGCGGTTTCGACGCTCGAAGCGGAAGCGGTCGAGGCGAACGCCAGAATCGCGACCAGCGCAAGCAATGCCATTCGTTTGATACGCATAGAGGTTCCTCCCAATTGATGGATTCCCCATTAGTATGGACATCATTTCCTTTTCCATTCTTTGGAGCGCAAAAGAGCGCTTGCCAGTAAAACAAGTTAGTTCGGTCTTCCGCTCGCGATGTCTTCGCCGATATCCGCCTGATAGACGATCAAGCTGATCGGATGTCCGACCTTCTCGGACATTTTCTGTTCCATTGCCCGGATTTCCTCGACTTCGTCGGGCTTGAGCATGGCGAGCGAGAAGCTGTTTTCGCTGATTCCGGATTCCATTCGGGTGGACGCCTCCTTCGGTTTTGCTTCTAGTATGGCTCCGCGAAGCAAAAAACCATCCCCCTGTCGGGAGATGGTCGGTTAACCGGGAATCGGATGCGGCTTATGCCGCGGCCAGTATTTCGGTGAGCTTCGCTTGCATCGATTCGATGCCGACGCGTTCGACGAATCGGTGGAACGATTCGCCGGATTCGCGGTATTCCTTGTAATGGAGGATCAATTGGGCTAATACGCTGCCGACTTGATCGCTCTTCACGCGGCCTTTGAGCGCCGTGTTGTATTTCGCGCCGGGTCCGAGCGTGCCGCCGACCGCGATGTCGTAAGCGTCGACCATGCCTTCGGGCGTCTTGACGAGCGAACCCTGCAGGCCGATGTCGGCGACGTGTTTCTGGCCGCAACCGTTCGGGCAGCCGATGAAGTGAATGCGGATCGGTTCGTCGATCTGCACGTGCTCGTCCAAGTAAAGGGCGATGCGACGCGCGTATTCCTTCGTCTCGACGATCGCGAGGTTGCAGAACTCGTTGCCGGTGCAAGAGACGGTACGGCTCATGAACCGGTTCGGGTTCGGCGTCAACCGTTGAAGGAGCGGCTCATTCAGCAACGCATCGACTTTGTCGTCCGCGACGCCGGTCAGCATGATGTTCTGGGAAACGGTCGTGCGAATCGTTCCGTCGCCATACTTGTCCGCATAATCGGCAAGCAGGTCGAATTCGTCGCTGTTCGTGCGTCCGACGGGTACGTTAAGTCCGACGTAGTTCAAGCCGGGCTTGTTCTGCGGGTGAACGCCGTCGAAGTAAGCCGCGTTCCAGCCGACGGTACGGTCGTCGCCGAGAGACGGCATCTCGCCGATCAGCTTCGCGATCTCCTCTTGGAATTTCTCGATGCCCCACTCCGCCACCAAGTACTTGAGACGGGCGTAGTGGCGTTTCTCGCGGTAGCCGTGATCGCGGAACAGCGTCGTGACGCCGATGGCGACTTTAAGAGCTTCTTCCGGACGGACGAACATGTCGAGCCGCTTGGCCAAGTGAGGCTTGGCGGAAAGTCCGCCTCCGACGAGAACGTGGAAGCCGAGCACCTCTTGTCCGTCGATCGTTTTGGAAGCCGGCGTGAAGCTTAAGCATTGGATTTCCGCGTTCGCGCTGTTATAGATATTCGAAGAAATGGAAATCTTATATTTCCGAGGCAGGTTGGAGAAGTCTCTGTTGCCCAGGAAGAAACGTTCGAACTCGTCCACCCACGGCGTCGTGTCGAAAAGCTCGTTCGGATCTACGCCGGCGAGCGGATTGCCGACGATCGTGCGAGGGCAGTCGCCGCAAGCTTCGAAGGCCGACATGCCGACCGCTTCGAGGCGGTTGAATATATCCGGCATATGCTCGATTTCGAGCCAGTGGTATTGAATCGCCTGACGGGTCGTGACGTCGATCAGATCGCGTCCGTAGTCGCGCCCGAGTTGGGCCAGCACTCTCGCTTGGGCCGAAGTCAGCACGCCGCCGGGAATCCGGATGCGCATCATGAAGTGGCCGGTATTCGGCTTCTGCTGATAGACGCCCGCCCATTTGAATAGATTGAAATCCTCTTGGGGGATGGAGGCGAAGCCTTCCTTGGAATACTTCTCGACAATGTCGCGAATGATGTCCAGGCCGTCTTTCTCCATTTTGTAGAATTCGAATTTATTGAGTTTGGACGGGTCGCGATCCATCCATACCGCCTCGTAGGCCATGCTGTGGCGACTCCCTTCGTCGGAATAACGATAATTCCGATTAGCTTGGTTTGAAATTGTGTCTAAATCGTAACATAGATTAGAGGTAGCGACAATGAGCGCGCCGGAATACGATTCATAAAAAAAACTGATACTAATCGCAAACTCTTCTTATAATGAAGGTCCGAAATGAATGGCGGAAAATCGGGACATACTCATGCCGGAAGTGTGACAAAGTTGTTACGGCGCGAACTTCGGACTTGCAAGCGGGGCGCGCAGAAGCTAACATAGATGAAGATGGGTTCATTAGGTCAATAAAGGAGGTCCCCTTTATGAATTTTCTTGCCGAGAATGCAACGGAAGCCGTTGAAAGTACATACTCCCACTTCGATATTTTTATGATCGTGTTTACGATCTTGATCGCAATCGGACTCGTGCGCCTGCTCATGCAGCGACCGCGCAAGAACGTCCTGGCCATCGGGTTTGCGACGGTTTCTTTGCTCGTGTTCCTTGTCGCCGATTACAAGATGGTCAGCGGTTGGGTATTCTAACTTAAGCGTATCGCGAACGGAACAGGGAACGGCACTAACGGGCCGAGGAGAACGACTCCTCTGCCCGTTTTTTTGTAACTCGGCGCGAGTTCGGGTGAGGAGGGGCGAGCCTCGTAGTCCCCCGATCAGAGCGAACTTCACTGACGGGTTTTCTTAATGAACCAGAATTAATCAGTTTCACATCTATCTCTTTCTAATGAAATGGTACTATCTTCTATCAAAACATCTTCCAGAATTCGCCAATATATGATAGAGTAAGCCTGTTGTTGACTCGCATTGGAGAAAGGGGCATGGCCGAAAGATGTTGAGTAATAAGGGGCCGGAGATGATGAAAATGACGCGAATTCGCAACGTGGCCAAAGTATTCCTCATGTCGGTACTATCGGCGGCGTTATTCGTCGTGCTTGCCGTACCTGTTTCCGCCGCGACAAGCGGCATCGCGATCAGGATTAAAGTCGGAAGCGCGCAAATGAAAATCAATTCCGAAGTCGTCAAAATTCAATCGCCGTATTTAACGGCCGGCAATGTTATGGTGCCGCTCAGCGTGTTCACGAATCCGAAGGGGTTCGGAGCGAAAGTGCAGCTTACGAATAATAAAATCATCAAACTGACTTATCGGAAGCATATTGCCGTCATGACGGTAGGGCAGAAGACGGCCACGTTCGACGGCAAGAAAGCGACGTTACCCGCAGCGCCCGTCCAAAAGTCGGGCGTCATGACGGTTCCGCTCGCCAGCGTCGTCAAAGCGTTCGGAGCGACGATATCCAAAGACGCGAAGACGAACGAATACATTATCGCCGGCATCGTCGCCGGTACGGCTTCCGCGGGGAACTCGGGTATCGATTCGGACTCCGGCAAGTCGATGATCGGAGACAGCTTCCACAAATGGTCGATGAATTATCCGACCGGGCTCGTGCAGAACGGGGATGCGTCTTCCGACGGCAGCTGGGTTTCGTTCGGCGATGTTAAAGGCGATTATTATTTGGCCATCGCCATCGAAGAAATGGACGAACCGATGGATAGCGACGAGATCAGGGATTATTTGACGGAGAATTACTTGGATGAAGAGACGGTCGTCGATGTGAGGACGATCTCTAAATCCGGCGCCAAATTCGAAAGAATCGTCGCGAAAGGGTCCGCATACTATACCGAATACCGCGGGTTTCAAGCGAACGGCAATTTTTACGTGGTTATGTTCAGTAAAAAAGCGAAATCCGCTGCCGAACTTAGCACGCATGCCGGGCTGCTCGACAGCTTCAAGCCCGAATTCAACGCGAACAATAAAGCGTTGAAAGATTTGGCCAAAGTCGTCGACGGCATGGTCGCCTACTCGAATCCGGAATACGGCGTCAGCCTGAAGCTGCCCGTTGGTTGGAACAAGAGAAGTTATATGGCGTATCCCTATTACGTCGGACCTTCAAGCGAAAGGTTAAGCATGGAGGTCAGTTCATTTGAACCAGGAGATACGCTCGATCAATGGGTCGATCGCAGGCTTCGGTTGTATGCCGACGTCAATAACGCCGACTACCACAAGCAGCCCGTGAAGACGTCGATTACTTGGAACGGGATTCCGGCGACGGTCCTCGAGCTTTCGCATACGGACAATAAGAAGGATTGGACGAGCGAATACGAACTGTACGCGTTCTATGGTACTCATAAGTACTACGTAAAGCTCTCGTACTTAGAGAAAAACAAAGAAAAAATCAAGCCCGTGTACGAGCAAGCCGTTCAGGGAATGAAGGTCGATTTCGCCAAAATCGAGAAGGATTTCGGGTCGGTACCGGACGCGAACGACGTCGATCTCCGGACGGTCGTCACCAAAACGAGCAAGGAATACGGCTACAGCATCGCGATTCCGAAGTATTGGACTCGCGGCGTGACAATGGAAGACGATATGGTCGGTTTCGAGGGCATCGGCGTTGAAGTCGAAGTTGCCGTCGAGGAAGACGCAACGGCGGAAGAGCTCATCGCCACGTTCGAGAAAATCGTCGCTACCGATACGTTAGAAGGAGTCTCTTTCACGAAGTCCAAAGCGACTTTCGCGGGAGTCGACGCCTATAAGCTCGAGATTACGCAAGTCGGCGGATCGGATGTCGACAGTCGCATGACGATGTACCTGATGGACAAGAACGGCAAGGTTTACATGGTTCAAGGTTCGATCGAGGACAAGCACGCGACGGAATTAAACAAGAAACAAGTGGAAGACGCGCTCGCGTCGTTCACGTTTACGCAATAAGGCGAAATCTAGCAAAGAAAAACGGATTCCAGAAAACGCTAATTATGATAGAGTTAGCCTGTTAAACTGGAATAATCGGGGAGAGGGACGGATTGTTCGGACAACATCGTAGGCGGCTTTCGATAGCCGTCGCAGCAATCGTGTTATTGGGAAGCATTGCGGGAACGGCCTTCGCGGCAACGAACGCGGGGGGAAGCGCATCGCTCGACGCGAAGGTGATCGGAGGCGAAGTATACGTGAAAGCTTCGTCGGTCGCGTCGCAACTCGGTGCGACGGGCTCGTACGACGCCAAGACGAAGAAATACACGTTTACGCCGGCGCCGAGCGTGCCGGATGTCGTGAAGAAGGTTTCGCCCGTGGTCGTCGCCATCATCGGCAAGCCGACGGGCGCCGGGCAAGGCAATCGCTTCTCGCTCGCTCACGGGACGGGCGTCGTCGTGAAGAGCGACGGCTGGATCGTCACGAACGCCCATGTCGTTAAGGACATGAACGCGATCGTCATCGTGACGGCGGACGGCAAGGAATACTCGGGAACGCGCAAGCAGATTGACGTGACGAGCGACCTCGCGCTCGTGAAGATCGAGGCGAAAGGTCTCAAGACGGCCGTCTTCGCGCCGGTTCCGCTTAAAACCCAAGTAGGAGAAACGGTCGTGGCGATCGGAACGCCGGTGTCCTTCTCGCTTCGGAATACGGCGACCGTCGGCGTCATCAGCGGCATGAACCGATCCGTCTCGTCGGATTATAACCTGCTGCAGACGGACGCGGCGATTAATCCGGGCAACAGCGGCGGGCCGCTCGTGAACATGAAAGGCGAGATCGTCGGCATCAACTCGATGAAGTTCGTCGACGTCGATATCGACAGCATGGGCTTCGCGATTCCAGCCGATACGGTGCAGTACGTTCTGAACCATTTTTACAAATACGGTACGGTTAAACGCGCGTCGCTTGGCCTGGAGCTTGAGGAAAGCTGGTCCGCGGTCGTCGGACTGCCGACGGAGGAGCCGATGACGATCCTCGCGGTGTCGTCGCCGAACGCGGCCAATGCCGGATTCAAGGCCGGGGACCAGCTCTACTCGGTAAACGACAAGCAAATCGCGACGCAAGTGGAACTGAACGAACTGCTCAAGGCGTATTTGCCCGGGCAGAAGGTGAACGTAACGGTGTTATCGGACGGCGATTTGGTCACGAGGTCGCTCGTGCTGTCCGAAAGCCTTGCGAAATAAAGCTGCAATCATACCACTCATGCAATCGATTGGGAGGCACTATTGATGACTCGAATAGGTAACGGTATCGGTATCGGTAAAAAAGGGCTGGCGCTCTTGCTCGCGCTAGTGATGTTGATCGCGGCGGCAATTCCCGCGGAAGCGGCTGCGGCGGGCACGAAAGAGATTCGCGTGAAAGTCGGAAGCGCCCAAATGAAAATCAACGGGGAGGCGATCAAGATTCAGGCGCCGTTCCTGTCCGCGAACAACGTCATGGTTCCGCTTAGCGTGTTCACGAACGCGAAAGGCTTCGGCGCGAAGCTGCAGATGACGAACAATAAAGTGATCAAGCTGACTTACCTGAAGCATGTCGTCACGATGACGACGGGCAGCAAAGCGGCGACGATCGACGGGAAGAAGTCGACGCTCGCCGTCGCTCCGGCGAACAAGAACAGCGTATTGATGGTTCCGCTGGTTCCCGTCGCGAAAGCGTTCGGGGCAGCCCAGAAGAACGATGCGGCGACGAAAGAAATCGTGCTTTCGTTCAAATCGGCGACCGCTCCGGCAGGCGGAACGGGTAGCGCGGGCAATGCGGGAAGCGGCAGCTCGATCTCCATCATCGACAGCGACTTCGGCAAATCGAAAATCGGCGACAGCTACTACGGCTGGTCGATGAGTTATCCGACCGGACTGTTAAAAGCCGATCAGTCGTCGGACGGGGACATGATCATTTTCCAGGACGTCAAGAAGGAATACGAGCTCGGCGTATTCGTCGAAGAGGCGAAGAACGAGCTGACGACGAACGAGAAGCGCACGTCCATCTACGATCATTTTACGAAAACCGAAAAAGCGGTCGATATTCGCACGGTAAGCGGCGCTGCCGGTTCGTACGAGAAGATCGTTTCCAAGAATAACGAGGGCTACTTTTTCGAGTCCCGCGCCATTCAGGCGAACGGTTTCCTATACGTGATTTATTTCGGCAAGCTGGCGACATCGGCTTCCGAGCTGGACCGGTACTCGAAGGTGCTCGATAGCTTCAAGACGTCCTTCGACCGTTCCGACGTCTCCTTAAAGGATTTCACTCAAATCATCGACGGGTATAAGACGTTCTCCGACGCCGACTACGGCATGGACGTGAAGCTGCCGAAGGAATGGTCGATCGACGACAAGTCCGCCTATCCTTCCTTCTACACCGACGGCGCTTACGTATTCGTCGATATCAGCTCCAAGAACGCGGGCGATACGGCGGACGCTTGGCTGAAGCGCAAGCTATCTCGTTTCGAGCAGACGTTCGCGCCCGAATACCGGAAAGTGCTCGAGCAGAAAGACGTCGTGTGGAACGGCGTTCCCGCGAAAGCGTTGAAGATTTCTTATTCCGCCGATACGGAAACGTGGTGGGAAGAATACGAAGTATTCGCCATCCAAGGAGAATACAGGTACTATACGGAAATCTCGTATTTGGACAGCCAGAAAACGACATATGCGAGCTTGTTCGATACGGTGCTGCGCACGTTGACGGTCAATACGGCGACGGTAGAGAAAAACTTCGGTCTGATTCTCGACGACGTCGATGATGCCGACCGGACGTCTACCGTCACGAAGAAGAGCGAGAAATATGGATACGGCGTAACGTTCCAACAATATTGGACGGGCGTGAGCAAGAACTTCGAAGAGGAAAGCGTTGAGTACTCCTTCGGAGGCGGCGGCTTCGGCGTCGACGCTTGGACAGAGCCGGAGAGTAGCTTCGCGGAAGTGGCGGGTTTCATCGATCAGCATTATCAGGATTTGCTTTCCAAAAACGCAAAAATGACGATCGTCGAAAATACGATGACGACTTTGGGCGGTCTCCAAGCGAAGAAGGTCGTGATTGACGACAAGACGAACGACGACAAGAATACGCCTAACCGAATGATCACTTATTACGTTTACAACAACGGCCAAGTCTATACCGTGTGGGGATTGTATTACCTGGCGAACGGATCGGATTTCATCAAGAAAAACTTGGAATCCGCATTGAACTCGTTCGTCGTAACCGTACGTTAACAATCTCTTCGATAGCCGCGCTCTGGGGGAACATTCCTCCGGAGGGCGGCTTTCCTCTTTTTTTGGCCCGCCTCCCCGGTTTTTGGTATACTAGCGGGAGATATGCGCCGCGCGAGGTCGCGGCTTGGAGGGTAACGAAGCATGGTGGAGAAAAACGCCTTAAGGCGCGAAGATATCGAATTGCTCGCTCCGGCGGGAGATTGGGAATGCATGCGGGCGGCGGTCGCGAACGGGGCGAACGCCGTGTTCTTCGGCGTGGAGAAGTTCAACGCGCGGGCGCGCGCCCACAACTTCCAGACGAACGAACTGAAGGAGATCATGGCCTTCCTGCATAAGTACGGCGTTAAGGGTTTCCTGACGTTTAACATTCTCGTCTTCGAGGACGAGCTGCCTGAAGCGCGCAAGCTGATCGAAGCTTGCATCGACGCGGGCGTGGACGCGGTCATCGTGCAAGACTTGGGTCTCGTGAAAATGATTCGCGAGATTTCCCCGGACTTCCCGATTCACGGTTCGACGCAGATGACGATCACCTCTCCCGAAGCGGTCGAGTTCACGAAGCCGTTCAACATCGAACGGGTCGTACTCGGACGCGAGAACAACCTAAAGCAGATTCAGAAAATCGGCGAACAAGCGAAGCTTCCGATGGAAGTGTTCGTGCACGGCGCGTTATGCGTTTCCTATTCCGGCCAATGCTTGACGTCGGAAGTATGGGGAGGCCGCTCCGCGAACCGCGGCGAATGCGCGCAAGCTTGCCGCCTGCCGTACGATCTGATGGTCGACGGCGTGCAGCAGCCGATGGGCGACATCGCGTACTTGCTGTCGCCGAAGGACTTGGCCGCGATCGACATCGTTCCGGAATTGATCGAAGCGGGCGTGACTTCGTTCAAGATCGAAGGTCGGCTGAAGAGCCCGGAATACGTCGCGAACGTCGTAAGCAAGTATAACAAGGAGATCGACAAGTTTTTCGCGGGCGACGAATCCGAACCTTCCAAAGAAGAAGTGCGCGAGCTGCAACAAAGCTTCTCCCGCGGCTTCACGCACGGCTTCTTGGACGGAACGAACAATAAGCAGCTCGTGGAAGGGACGTTCCCGAAGAGTCGCGGCGTATACTTGGGCAGGGTAGAGAAAATCCTGCGCGACTCGGTCGTGTGCGTGCTTGAAGCGCCGCTGAAGCGGGGCGACGGCATCGTATTCGACGCGGGCGACCCGACGAAGAAGGAAGAGGGCGGCCGCGTGTACGACGTGCGCGCGAACGGCAATAAGCTCGATGGCGAAGCCGCCGAAGGCTTGCGCATCGAGATCGTGCCGGGGCGTAACGACGTCGACCTCAACCGCCTGCACGAAGGGGATCGGATCTGGAAGACGAGCGACCCGGCGCTCGATCGCAGGCTGAGAAGCACGTTCGAGACGGAGAAGCCTTACCGGACGTTCCCTCTCGCCGTATCGGTGTTCGGACACGAAGGCGCGCCTCTGCGTACGATCTGGACCGATATCGGCAAAGGCACGACGGTCGCGGTCGAATCCGAAATGCCGCTCGAACGCGCGGAGAAGCGTCCGCTCGGAGAAGAAGTGCTCGGAGAGCAACTCGGCCGTCTCGGCGGAACGCTCTATTATTTGGATCGGCTCGAAGTCGCTTTGAAGGGCGACGTTATCGTGCCGAAGAGCGAGCTGAACCGGATTCGCAG
Organism: Cohnella suwonensis; assembly: GCF_042655365.1. Taxonomy (NCBI): domain Bacteria; kingdom Bacillati; phylum Bacillota; class Bacilli; order Caryophanales; family Paenibacillaceae; genus Cohnella; species Cohnella suwonensis. The sequence goes on from NZ_JBHSMH010000041.1 coordinate 218,262, forward strand.
GGAAGCGGCGGAACAGCTGGAGCTCATGCGCGAGCTACCGCCTCGATATATCAAGAGAGAGATCGACGAGTTCGCGGACGCCGCCGGCCGGGGAGACGTTTCCGTCGGGCCGGATCAGGTCGAGCTGACGGCGCTTTGCCGGACGCTGGAGCAGGTGAAGGAAGTCGCGAAATCGGACGTCGCGCTCATTTACGCCGACTTCGAATTCATCAAGCAGTTCCCCGAAGCGATCAAGGTATGCCGCGAAGCGGGCAAGAAGATCGCGCTCGTTACGCCGCGAATCCATATGCCCGGCGAGAACGGCTACCACCGGAACATTCTGAACCTGAAGCCGGATGCGGTGCTCGTGCGTAATACGGGCGCTCTCTACTACTACTTGAAGGATCGGATGGAAAACCCGGGCAAGGAGCACCCGACGCTGATCGGAGACTTCTCGCTGAACGTGGCCAACCATAAGACGATCGATCTTTTCCGCGAAGCGGGCCTCGATTGGGTCACGCCTTCGTACGACTTGAACATTCAGCAGATGGTCGACATGCTTCGCCGCGCGGATACGTCAAGGCTGGAGATGGTCATCCACCAGCACATGCCGATGTTCCATACCGAGCACTGCGTGTACTGCACGTTCATGAGCGAAGGAACGAACTACACGAACTGCGGCCGTCCGTGCGAAGAGAAACGGGCGTCGCTGCAGGACCGGATCGGCATGTCCCACCCGGTGCGCGTAGACGAAGGCTGCAGGAATACCGTGTACAACGCGATCGAGCAATCGGGCGCCGAGTATTTGGATCTGTTCATGGAGCTTGGCGTGCGTTCGTACCGCGTCGAATTCCTGGAAGAGACGGCGGACAAAGTACGCGAGGTGCTGACGCTGTATCGCGCGGCGATCGACGGCAAAGTCCGCGGACCGGAAGTGTGGAAGAAACTGAAAGCGACCAATCAGCTCGGCGTTACCCGCGGGCAGTTGGTGAAATAAATAGCGAGATGTCAACATGGAACTCCTTGGCGGATGCCGGGGAGTTTTTTGTATGCCGACGATTGCGAATTTACGTTCCGCTAACATTATCGCGCATGGCTGTTTTCAATCCGATGCTACACTCTGTACAGATACCGGCGAAAGCGCCGTCTCGGTACAGAAGAAGTCGAGGAGCGTGGATACGATGAAAATAACAGTCGTGGGAGCAGGGATCGTCGGATTGACGACGGCGGCGGGATTCGCGGATTTGGGGCATTACGTGCATTGCGCGGACATCGACACGGCCAAGATCGCCACCTTGTCGAAGGGGGCGGTACCCTATCACGAAGCCGGGCTCGAATCGCTCGTCGCGCGTAACGTGTCGGCGGGCAGGCTGAGCTTCGGGCATGACCCTTCCAAGGCGCTCGCGGAAGCGGAGATGACGTTCCTGGCCGTAGGGACGCCTTCCGAAGATAGCGGGGAAATGTCGCTCGGAGCGCTCTGGTCTGTCGTCGATCGCTTCGAACCGTGGACGGGCGGCGCGAGGCGCATCGTCGTCATCAAGAGCACCGTTCCGATCGGGACGGCGGAGCGGGCGGAGGCGCGGTTAAGGGCCAGGCTGCCGGCAGGCTGCGCGGTCGACGTGGCATCCATTCCGGAATTCATGAGGGAAGGGAGCGCCGTCCGCGATTTCTTCGAGCCGACGCGGATCGTCATCGGCACGGCTTCCGCGGAGGCGGCGGAGCGGCTGACGCAGCTGCATCAACGGCTGCCCGGGCCGATCATGGCGACCGATCGCCGCAGCGCGGAGCTTGCGAAGCTGGCCGCCAACGCTTACCTCGCGGTGAAGATTTCGTTCGCCAACGAGATCGCCGGGCTCGCGGAGCAGACGGGGGCCGATTATCCGTCCGTCGCCCACTCGATGGGGCTGGATCCCCGCATCGGACCGCACTTCCTTGCCGCGGGACTCGGCTTCGGCGGATCATGCCTGCCGAAAGACGCTCGAGCGATCGTGCGAATCGCGGACGAAGCCGGCGCGCCGCAGACGGTCGTGGAAGCGGCCATGAGGGCGAACGCGATGCTTCCGCTGCGGATGGTACGCAAGCTGGAAGCCGCGCTGACCGATCCGTCCCGACGGAAAGTGACGCTGCTCGGGCTGGCGTTCAAGCCGGGCACGGACGACATCCGCGAAGCGCCGTCGCTTCGCTTGATCGCGGAGCTAAAGCGCAGGCATCCGGGCATCTCGATCGCCGCGTACGATCCGGGAGCGAACGGCTCCGCGAAGAAGGTGGTGCCGGCCGGCGTCGACATTTGCGATTCCGCGGAAGAGGCGCTCAGGGGCGCCGATGCCGCGATCGTCGTGACCGAATGGCGCGAATTTCGCCAGATCAAGGCGGACGACTTTAAAAACTGGATGAACAGACCTATAATTATGGATGGAAGAAACGCGCTCGACGCGGCCGCGCTGAACGCGCAAGGCGTCGTCTGCATCGGGGTGGGCCGGTTGCCGGCCGTTCCGAAGGATGCCGCTCCCGTCCCGCGCAAGCCCGGCGAGCTGGCTTCGCAGGCGTAAGGCGTTACGAGCGTTGCGTTTCTCGCGAGAGACAGAGAGGGTGCCAGAGCCATGAGAATACGCAAAGCGATCATCCCCGCCGCAGGGATGGGAACGAGGTTCTTGCCGGCGACGAAAGCGATGCCCAAGGAAATGCTGCCGATTATCGACAAGCCCGGCATCCAGTACATCGTAGAGGAAGCGGTCGCTTCCGGGATCGAAGACATTCTCATCGTGACGGGCAAAGGCAAGCGCGCCATCGAGGACCATTTCGACAGCTCCTACGAGCTCGAACAAAGCTTGCTTGCCAAGGGCAAGCTCGACTTGTTATCGGAAGTCCAGAAGCCGTCGGACCTGATCGACATTCATTATATTCGGCAGAAAGAACCGCGCGGTCTCGGCCACGCGATCTGGTGCGCGCGGAAGTTCATCGGCGACGAGCCGTTCGCGGTATTGCTCGGCGACGATATCGTCCAATCGGACGACGTGCCGTGCCTGAGGCAGATGATGGACGTGTACGACCGGGTGCAAGGCTCGGTTCTCGCGGTCAAGAACGTGCCGGACGAGGAAGTGTCCCGTTACGGCATCGTCGATCCGGACCCGTCGGGCGGCGACGGGGATCGCGTGTTGAAAGTGCGCGGGGTCGTCGAGAAGCCTTCGGCCGATCGCGCTCCGTCCAACGTGGCCATTATCGGACGTTATATTTTGACCCCGGCGATCTTCGATATTCTCGAGACGCAGGACGTCGGCGCGGGCGGGGAAATCCAGCTGACCGACGCGATCTCCCGCCTCATGGCGGACGAATCCGTCTTCGCCTACAACTTCGTCGGCACGAGGTACGATACGGGGGAGAAGCTCGGCTACTTGAAGACGATCATCGACTTCGCGCTCGAGCGCCCGGATCTGAAGGACGAAGTGCGTTCTTATTTATTGCATAAGCTCGGCGTCCGGTAGACGATCGAGCGTACTGATTCGCGTGAAGCACACGCCGTTTGTTCCTTTGGGAACAGGCGGCGTTTTTCATTTGAACACGAGGGGGAGCGAAGAATGTTCGAGAAAGAGTTCGAAAGGTATTTCGAAGAGCAGATACGTGCGGCCAGCGGGAGGAGACTGGAGATGCTTCGGCGAAATCTGACAGGGGAGATCCGGTTGTTGAAAGAAGTCGTGTGGCCGGTTATCGGTACATTAGACGGTTTGGAGATGGAGTACGAGATGGTCGGGTTGACCGGGGTGAGAATTTACGGCGATTTATTCTACCGGACTCTGGGCGCCGTCATCGAATGCGAAGGATTCGTCAGCCATGCGGAGACGGTTACGCGCGACCGGTTCGATTTCGAACAAATGCGAATCCGTACGATCGCGCAATACGGATATGCGTTCGTGCCGTTCAGTTGGGACGAAATCGATAAGCGGCCGGAAGTTTGCAGGCGCCAGCTGTACGCGATATTGGGCAAGCGGACGAGCAAAGGGGACGCGACGCACTACGGGTTATCGGTGAATGAGCGAGAAATGATTCGGTACGCGCGAAGCCTGCGGCGTCCGTTCGGGTATCGGGATGCGGGCCATTGCCTTCAGGCGGGAAAGACGGCGAGTATCCAGCTACTGCGACTTCTGTGGAAAAAAGGTTTGATTAGGCCGCTGGGAGCCTCGGCGACGCGAATCCATGCCTACGAGTTGGAGGAAGCGGCGCGTCAATTGGTACTATGAGGAGTCGGGTGGAGGGGCGGAATGTTCGCAAGACCGGAATCCGGTCTAGGAGCCCGCGGTGGGGAGTGTCGGGTGCCTGTAAGACCGGAATCCGGTCTAGGAATCGTTGGCGAAGTGTGCGAGGGCCTGTAAGACCGGAATCCGGTCCAACAGCCTTGGCGGAGGGCACGGAGGGCTTGTAAGACCGGAATCCGGTCTAGGAGTCGTTGGCGGAGGATGCGGAGGGCTTGTAAGACCGGAATCCGGTCCAACAGCCTTGGCGGAGGGTACAGAGGGCTTGTAAGACCGGAATCCGGTCTAGGATTCGTTGGCGGAGGGTGCGGAGGGCTTGTAAGACCGGAATCCGGTCCAACAGCCTTGGCGGAGGGTACGGAGGGCTTGTAAGACCGGAATCCGGTCCAGGAGTCGTTGGTGGAGGATGCGGAGTGCCTGCAAGACCGGAAACCGATCAGGACCCGCCTGCGGGCGATCCCCGACCCGCACGCCGTCCGCGCCTTCCTCTCATTGCTTCTTGGAAGATCAGCCGAATTCCTGTAGACTAGAACGTAAACGCATGTTCTTATTGGAGGCTGTCATGCTCCCTTCTTTTTACGGTTCCTGGAGACACGTCTTCAAGCTCGATCCCGACCGCGAGATCGACGACGCGACGCTGGACGCGGTGTGCCTGTCGGGCACGGACGCGATACTCGTCGGCGGCTCGAGCGGCGTGACTTTCGACAATACGGTCGATTTGATGAGCCGGATTCGCAGGTACGAGGTGCCTTGCGCGTTCGAGCTGTCCGACCCTTCTTGCGGCGTGCCGGGCTTCGACGGTTATTTTATCCCGAGCGTGCTCAACACGAAGCGATCCGAATGGTTGATCGGCCACCATGCCGAGGCGATCCGCGATTTCGGGCACCTGTTGCCCTGGGAATCGATCGTCGGCGAAGCCTATCTCGTGCTGAATCCCGATTCGACGGTGGCGCGGCTCACCGGAGCGGACGCGAACCTCGCGGCGGATGAAGCGATCGCTTACGCCCAAGTGGCGGACAGGTTGTGGCGCATGCCCGTGCTGTACGTCGAGTACAGCGGCGCCTTCGGCGATATGGCGCTTCTGAAGCGCATCAAGCAAGGGCTCAAGCAAGCCCATCTCATCTACGGCGGCGGAATCGACGGGCCCGACAAGGCGGCGCAAGCCGCGGAATCGGCCGATACGGTCGTCGTCGGCAACGTCATTTACGATAATCTGGACGCGGCGCTGGCGACGGTTGAAGCCGTGCTTCGTCCCGCGGCAAAGGAGCAAGCTCATGTTTTTCGAACGCGATAACGAGAACGCAGTCGATATCGACGCGTCCATCGATCGATTGAACCCGAGGCAGAAGGAAGCGGCGATCACGACGCAAGGCCCGCTGCTCATCATGGCCGGCGCGGGAAGCGGCAAGACCCGCGTGCTGACGCACCGCATCGCCTATATCATCGCCAAGCGAATGGCCGCGCCATGGAGCATTCTCGCCATCACCTTTACGAACAAAGCGGCGCGCGAAATGCAGGAACGCGTCTCCAAGCTGGTCGGCCCCTCGGGCAAAGACATCTGGGTCAGCACGTTCCACTCCATGTGCGTGCGCATTCTGCGCAAGGACATCGAGCGGATCGGCTTCGGCTCCAACTTCAGCATTCTCGATTCCACGGATCAACTGAGCGTCATTCGCAACGTCATGAAGGATAACAACATCGACGTGAAGAAATTCGAGCCGAAGGGCGTCCAAGCGGCGATCAGCGCGGCGAAGAACGAACTGATTTCCCCGGCTCAGTACGAGCAGCAGCAGGGGGATTATTTTCAGAATATCGTGGCCAAGGTGTACGCGCAGTATCAGAGACGTCTTAAGGCGAACAACTCGCTCGATTTCGACGATCTGCTGCTGATGACGATCCAATTGTTCAAGGACGTTCCGGAAGTGCTCGAATTCTACCAGAACAAATTCAAATACATCCACGTCGACGAATACCAGGATACGAACAAAGCGCAGTACACGCTCTGCAAGCAGATGGCCAGCAAGCATCACAACATCTGCGTCGTCGGCGACAGCGACCAATCGATCTACCGTTGGCGCGGCGCGGACATTACGAACATCCTGAACTTCGAAGCGGATTACCCCGAGGCGAAGAGCATTCTGCTCGAGCAGAATTACCGTTCGACGTCCAACATCTTGGAAGCGGCGAACGCGGTCATCAAGAACAATACGGGCCGCAAAGCGAAAAACTTATGGACGGATCAAGACGGCGGGGACAAAATCGCGGTGTACCAAGGCGAGTCCGAGCACGAGGAAGGTTACTTCATCGCCGGCGAAATCCGCAAAAACCGCCAAAGCGCGAAACGTTACGGCGATCACGCGATCCTGTACCGGACGAACGCGATGTCCCGGGTCGTCGAGGAAGTGCTCATTAAGTCGGAGATTCCGTACCAGATCGTCGGCGGCATCAAGTTCTACGACCGCAAAGAGATCAAGGACATTCTCTCGTATCTTAGACTCGTCAACAATCCGGACGACGATAATAGCTTGGACCGGATCATTAACGTGCCTAAGCGCGGGCTCGGGGACACTTCGATGGCGAAGGTTCACGAAGAAGCGAACCGCAAAGGCATTTCGGTGCTTCGGTTTCTTAACGAAGGAGACGGATTGCTGGGCGACGGGCTTTATCATCTCGATATCCAAACCCGCGCGAAGACGGCCTTGTCCGAGTTCCGCGAACTGATCCGCAACTTGAGCGCGATGGTCGAATACTTATCCGTCACGGAGCTGACGGAGAAGCTGCTCGAGCTGTCCGGCTACCGCTTGGAGCTGCAGGCGGAAAATACGCTCGAATCCAAGTCCCGCCTCGAGAACATCGAGGAGTTCCTGTCGGTTACGCAGGAATTCGAGAAACGCAACGAAGACAAGTCGCTCACGTCGTTCCTGACCGAGCTCGCGCTCGTCGCGGACATCGACTCGATGGACGACGAAGAGGAAGACAACGACGCCGTCGTCCTCATGACGATGCACAGCGCCAAAGGCTTGGAGTTCCCGATCGTCTTCATCGTCGGCATGGAGGAAGGGATCTTCCCGAGCAGCCGTTCGCTGGCGGAACAAGACGAGCTGGAAGAAGAGCGCAGGCTCGCCTACGTCGGCATCACGCGCGCCGAGAAGAAGCTCGTCCTGACTTCGGCCCGCTCGAGATTGCTATACGGGCGGACGAGCATGAATCCGCCGTCCCGATTCCTGGAGGAGATACCTTCGACGCTGAAAGAACTTCTCTCTCCCGGAGGCGGAGGCCGCTCGGGCTCGGGCGGTTCCTACGGCGGAAGCTCCTACGGAGGCGGCGGGTACGGCTCGCGTTCCGCGGGAGGCTTCGGCGCCCGGCCATCCGCGCCTAGCTACGGCGGAAGCGGGAACTCGGGAGCGGGCGGAGGACTCGCGCCATCCGGATTCGGCGCCCGTCCGACCATCGCTCCGGCCAATCGAAGCAATGTCGTGCCGCTGCAGACGCCTTCCGCGGCGAAGCCGGCCGGAGACGGCATGGCGATCGTCGCCGGAGACAAAGTCCAGCATGCGAAGTGGGGCATCGGAACGGTCGTCTCCGTCAAAGGAACGGGCAACGACACGGAGCTTCAGATCGCGTTTCCGGCGCCGACCGGCGTGAAGCGGCTGCTCGCTTCGTTCGCCCCGGTGACGAAGATCTGATTCGAACGGCGTGACCTTTATTCGCATTCGATCGGCTCGATCTCTACTCGCATAAAGGGGCTTCAGCATCTTTAGGACGCTGAAGCCCCTTTGGTTAAGGAAGGTACGTTTGCTTGACGGTTCCTTTGCCCTCGGTGACCTCGATCTCGGCGTAAGCGCCGTTGACGAAGGTGACTTGGGGAGGGACGTGCCCGCAGTCGATATCGTAGACGATCGGCACGCCGAGCTCGCGGGCCAAGTCTTCGTAGACGTCGATCTCGGCATAATCGCCCATCGGGCGGTTCGCCCCGCTGCGTCCGAACAGGATGCCCGAACATCCGTCGAACCAGCCCGCGAGCCGCATCTGCACGAGCGACCTGCGCAAGTCCGCCGCGTTCAGCTCGCAGTTTTCCAAGTACCAGACAAGCGGATCGCCGCCTACGTGTTCTCGCCGGAATTTCGCCGCGTCTCCGTAAGGCGTACCTATCAGATGCCGAATGACGTCCACGCATCCGCCGAGCAGCCTGCCTTGGAACGCGGCGTCTTCGCCCGAGACGGTTTTCCATTCTGTCGGTTCATTCAGATGAAATATGCACGGAGAGGGATGGTCGTGGTTCCATTCCTTCTGATAGAACGGGGACGAGCGTTGTTCGAAGCTTCCGCCGGCCGGCGTAGAGAGCGCCGTTCGCCAAGCCGCCGTCGTCTCGTCCGAATATTCGCCGCGCAAGTCGATCAGGTTCGTGCCGTGCGCGGTCGCGATGCCCGTTCTCAGCGTGATCGCGAGCAGAAGCACGCTGACGTCGGAGTAGCCGAGCACCCATTTCGGCGGAATGGCGCCGAAGTCGAGATGCTCGACAATTTCGATCAACAGTTCCCCGCCCCACGGAGGGAAGACGAGACCGACCGCGTCGTCCCGAAGCATCTCCGTGAATTCATGGGCGCGAACGGTCGCCGGAGACGATTTCGCTTTGTTTTGCAGCCATGGCGTCTCTCCGATTCGTACTTCGAACCCTTCTTGCGTCATTCGCTCGCTTGCCTGCTTCAATAGGAAATGCAGATCCGGCGATAGACCGGAAGAGGGGGCGGTGACGCCGATCGTCGCGCCGGGCTTCAATCGAGGATACGTGATCATGCGCAGATCTCCTTTATCTTGGCTATCGAAATGGAAATCATCGTGCTAGGAATGACACTTATTATAGATCGGATTGTCTGGATTTGACAGCGTACGGGCTCTGAAATAGACTATGGGTGCGAGTTCAATCCACCCCTATCGGAAAAGCTTACAATCCACTTGAAAAAGCGAGGTTGCCCTATGGCACATACGAACGCGCCGGAGCGGATGCGAGAGCTCGTCGCCGAGCTTAACGCGCATAGCCATCGATATTATACCGAAGATAATCCGACGATCAGCGATAAGGAATACGACGCGCTTTACGATGAATTGGTCGCGCTGGAACAAGCGAACGGAACCGTTCTGCCCTCCTCTCCTACGCGCAGGGTCGGAGGGGAGCTATTGAAAGGCTTCGAGCCCCATCGTCATTTGTCCCGTCTGTGGAGCTTGGACAAGGCGCAAAATCTCGACGATCTGAACGCTTGGGCGGCCCGCGCGAATCGCCTGATCGCGGACTATAACGTCCGCAATCCGGAACGGCCGCTTCCGGACCCGGAATACGTGCTCGAACTGAAGTTCGACGGTCTCTCGCTCAACCTGACGTACACCGACGGGGAATTGGCGCAAGCGTCTACCCGGGGCAACGGGGAAGTCGGAGAGGGGATCCTCGCGCAGGCTCGCACGATCCGTACCGTTCCGCTGCAAATCGGTTTCGAAGACGGAACGATCGAGGTACAGGGCGAGGGCTTCATGCGGCTGTCCGTGCTGGAAGCCTACAACAAGACGGCGGCTGAACCGCTGAAGAACGCTCGCAACGGAGCGGCCGGGGCGCTTCGCAACTTGGATCCGAAGCTGACGGCGGCTCGCAGATTGGATGCCTTCTTCTATAACGTCGGTTACGCGGACGGCGTCTCGTTCGCCAATCATCGGGATATGATCGCGTTCCTGAAAGAGAACCGTTTTCCGGTGAATCCTTACGTAGCCTACTTCCCGACGATCGAAGGCGTGGCGGCGGAGCTCGACAACGTCGTCGCCGGCCGGTCGGGGCACGACTATCTGATTGACGGGGCGGTCGTGAAGCTGACGGATATGCGCACCCGGGAAGCTCTCGGCTATACGGATAAGTTTCCGCGCTGGGCGGTCGCTTTCAAATTCGAAGCCGAAGAGACGACGACGGTGCTGGAGTCGGTCTCGTGGGAAGTCGGACGGACGGGCAAGATTACGCCGCTTGCCCGCGTGGAAGCGGTGGAGCTGGCCGGCGTAACCGTTCAGAACTGCACGCTCAACAACGTCGGCGACATCGAGCGGAAGAACTTGATGCATGCTCTCGGCACGAGAGTGTTCATCCGCCGGTCGAACGACGTCATCCCCGAAATCCTCGGTAAAGCCGACGACGAAGAGGGAGGAACGATCGACGTTCCGGCGGCGTGTCCGGGCTGCGGCTCTCCGCTCGAAATACGCGGCGCGCACCTGTTCTGCAACAACCGGTTCGGCTGCAAGGAGCAATTGATCGGCCGCATTACCCACTTCGCGTCGCGGGATTGCATGGATATCGAGACGTTCAGCGGCAAAACGGCGGGACAGCTCTACGAGGAGCTCGACGTACGCGATCCGGCCGATCTGTACGCGCTGGCGGTCGAAGATCTCGTGAAGCTGGAACGCTTCGGGGAGAAGAAGGCGCTCAATCTCGTCGCCGCTTTGGAGAAATCCAAATCCCGCGAGCTTGCCCAGTTCCTTAACGCGCTCGGCATTCCGAATACGGGCAAGGCGACGGCGAAAGTGCTCGCGGACCACTTCGGGGACTTGGATCGCCTCATGGCGGCCGAGACCGAAGAACTGACCGGCTTGCCGGACGTCGGCGGCATCGTCGCCGAAAGCATTCACTCGTTCTTCCGCGATCCGGCCATGCGCGAGAGCATCGACAAGATGCGAGCGCTCGGCGTGAAGGCGGACGCGAGCCGCCCTGCCGCGGCTGTCGCGGACGCGAGCCACCCGCTGTTCGGCAAAACCGTCGTGCTCACCGGCACGCTCTCCCTCATGTCGAGGGACGAGGCCGCGAAGAAGCTCGAAGCGCTCGGCGCCAAGGTATCCGGCAGCGTGTCCAAGAAAACCGATCTCGTCATCGCGGGAGAGAGCGCCGGCAGCAAGCTGACGAAGGCGCGCGATCTCGGCGTTCAAGTTCTCGAGGACGAGCAGGAGCTGCTTCGTTTACTTGGAGAGGGCGTGTAATTCCCTCGTCATTTACCGTGATTTCCAAGGCGAATCCCCTCGGTGGATTCGCCTTATTCGCAGTCCGATCATCCATTCATAATTATATGCGGAATCATGAATGTACCATCGGATCCCATACAAAAATGGAAAAAGCATGAAACCATTTCGATAGCCCGTCGTCTAATGGATATCGCAACAATATTCGCCAGATTCGTTTGGAGGTTATCGGATGAACGGGAAAACGATCGGGGCTTTGGCGGCGGCTCTCATTTGGCTTGCGGCGGCTACGTCGTCGTGTACGGGCGATTCGAATTCGGCGGAGAAGGGGAAGCCGGCGCCGGTTCCGAAGGCAACGTCTACGGCTTCGGGACTCGCGATCGAATCGGCCAAGCCGACGGCGATTTCTGTAGAGACGACCTTGACTTCCGCGAACGGCAAGCTGAGCTTGGAAGCGGTCGAGGCCTTTTTCTCGGCAGGGGCATTGTCGCAGGAAGCCGCCAAGATCGCATTCGGAACGGCTTACGAATCCGAGGCGGCCTCCTTGTATTCGGGCTCGGATTGGACGCAAGCTGAGGCTTGGACGTATGCCGATCCGATGCTACCGACAAGTTTGAAGTTTTTCTGGTCTGCGGAGGACGAACACCATCTGTACTCGGTATTCTATTATCGGGACTCCGCAGGCGTCGAGCGAAGTTTCGTACCCCCCATGGGAGCGCTCGAGGTCTATGATTCGAAGGACCACTCGTTCCAGGACCGTTTCGGTCTCCGGATCGGGGCTAAGTTCAACGTGCCGGCCAGCTCGCCCGGCTTCGATATGATCGGGCAAACGATGCCGGTTTTCTCTTACGTGGCCGTTCGGGGGAGACCGATTACCCTTAAAGCGTTAACGGACACGTTCGCCGAAGTCGACGATGACGGCGTGACGTCGTGGATGCCGATGTGGTACTTAACGGAAGAATGGACCCAGGCAAAGCCGATCGGACCGCTGGAGCTGACCGTTCGGAATGCCGTTGCCGGCATGTGGTTTCCGGGAGCGAACGCGGAAGCGGGAACGTTCGCGGCGGGGGAGATGGCGATCGCGTTGTACGAATACGGTGACTGGTATGGCGTCGCCAAGCAAACGTATCTTAAGGACGATTCGCCGATGTCGCTGGCTTGGATCCGCAAGGAGAATGCCGACCCGGGAGAGAGGAGCGTGCCTCTCTATGACAAGGGAGCCGAATCCTCCTTCCGACGGATAGCTTCCGTCGCCATCACGGAACTGCGGGAAGGCCAATCCCAAGCCAGAGCCGAGGCGTTATTCGGCAAGCCTAGATTCGTAGAGTCTTCCGGTAACGTGGAAGAGCCGGGAAAGCTTAAGACGCTGGAAGTATGGCGGTACGAGAACGTTTCTTCCGTGCTCACGATCGCTTGGACGGACGAACGCCGGGTGGCCGAATACCGGCTGAGGGGCAAATCGGCCGGCGAAGATTTCGGTGTGGACTATCGGCATCCGGACGATCAGCCGACGAGGGCGCAAACCCGATGGGAAACGCAATCGGACAGACCGTTGGCTCCTTCCGCGCTGCAACGATTCGAATGGCGGGTTCGAACCGAGCTTCCCTTTAACTTCTTGGTCGGCAAGGCGGGAGATACGTTGATCGTCGCAGGGGAAGACGGCGGATTCAGCGGCATGCACGAAACGTCCCATCTGTACGGCATCGACCGTCGTTCGGGAAAGAGGTTATGGAGCCACGATTTCGGCCACGACATTCACCTATACGCGGTATCGGAGAAGGAGCGGACGATCGTCTTTTATGAGCCGGGCGGCGGCTCCGGAACCGGAACAGACCGATTGCGCGCCATCCGCACGGATACGGGAAAGCAGATTTGGATGAAGGAACAGGCGTTCGGCGGACCGTTATGGGATATGGGCTTCACGGTATCGGGCAACGTAGCCGCTTTCTCCTATACGGTTCAGAATAGCGGTGAGAAAGACGAGTCCAAGACGACTTATGTCGACGCCCGGGATATCCGCAGCGGCAAAAAGCTCTGGACGAAGGTATTCGAGGGGACGGGCGCTCTTCTCTCGCAAAACGGCGATATGCCGGCATTCGTGCTGCAGACTGGATCGTTGGAGACGCTCGACGCGAAGCTGACGGCGATAAACGCGGGCAGCGGTTCGACGAAGTGGATTATTCGCGACCGGTCCGCCATTCGGGAATGGGACGAGGCGTTAACCTTCGACGGACGATTCCCGGGACGGGTGCCGAGCGGTTATTGGATGAAGTCGGGAGACGCCTTCTTCTTGGCGGACGCCTCGACGGGCAAGACGAAGCTGACGTTCCCGATCCCTTTCGATAGAGGGGCGCGCGTCGATATCGTTGACGATCGGCGCTTGTTCCTGCAGCGTTCGAATGACGGTTTGCCTCTTTACGATAGCAAAGACGTGACAAGCGCTTTGATCGAGGCGCGAACGGGCAAGGAGCTGTGGACGGTAAAAGGAAAAGCGGATCGGGGAACCGTCGACGGCGCTCGGATCGTTTTCCGGCTGGACGGTAAACTCGTCTCCGTGAACTTATCCGACGGAAAACCGATCTGGAACGCCGGCTTTACCGCATACGGGAATATCGTTCCGTACGCCGGACGACTCCTCGTTGCGGGTTGGCCGGACGTCTATCTCGTGAACGGCAAAGACGGTCGCGTCGAGCATCGGTTGGCGGACCAGAACGTCGGCTACTACGACGGCATGCCGAGCCGTCAAGTCTTCGGCAACTTGACGGCGCTGGACGGGGAGTTGTACGTCGGTTCGTCCAACGGCTTTTTCGGCAAAATCGGACCTAACGGCTTGCGATAAGCGGGGCCGCGGCGTTTATATTTTCCTTGTAGGGGCAATGGAAATTACCTATTATAGTAAATATAAACTAGGACGATTATCCTGCCGGGAGATGTAACGATGCCGAAACATGCCGAACTGCGCAAGGAGCTAGAAGAATCGCGGAAATCGAAAGGCCAACCGGAAGCAGCGGGCGAAGTGTCGGACACGGCTCAATCCGGACAGGCGTCAGATAAGAAATCGATCATGAAGCGGTTGAAGGCGCAAGGCGCGGTCAACGTATTCCCGTTCTTAGGCGGGGGAAGCGAGGAAGAAGAGTCTCCGGAGTCGGAATCGGCGGAACAGACGGTCGAAGAGCCGAAGACGACGACCGAAGCGGCGAACACTTCGCCGTCTCCGGAATCGGAATCAAGCGAAACCGAATCCGCGGAGACCGGGTCCGGCCAAGTCGATTCGTCTTTCCACGACCGCGTGAAGAAAATGACCGATGCCGCCAACGATCCGAAGTGGTACGACCTGCCGCAACACATCGAAAATGCCCGTTACGGCAAGTGGGACTTGTCCCAACAGCGGGAGCGAAGCGGAGGGCGCGCGCGAGACGCTTCTATGGAAGAAGACGTTCGGACGAATAAGATCGAGAATCAAATGAATCCGGGACTGTTCGACGTGGAACAGCGCGCGAAGAACGCCATCAACGACGTGACGAGCAATCCCGGACAGACCGCGGCGGGAATGATTCCCGTTATCGGCAAGGGCATCAAGCAGAAGATGGCGGAGAAATACGACGTCAAGGAGCGGGACTTGCTGAAGGGCATCTCCGCCACGACGACGAGCGATTCGATCCGGGAAAGCACGGCGTCTCAAGCCGGCGCGGTCGGCGCCAAGATCAGCAACGACCGGTTCAAGGCGGGCGTCGGCATGGTGACGGGAGTCGTCGGGGATCTCGTGCCGGGAGCGGGCAAGATCGGCAGCGCCGTCGGCGCGGCGGCGGGCATGGTCGCCGACCAGGTGAACAAAAAGGAGATCGGCCAAGTTCGGAGCTCCCGGGCAAGGGCTCAAGCCCGCAAGGACATGGGCAAAGCCGAGTTCGGCGAGTACGAGAACGTCGACGACTTCATGAACATGGAGAAGCAGCGCAAGGAGCTCGTCGCCGCGGGCAAGGGCGGACCTGCCGCGAGCGCCGCGGCTCCGGTCGTCGATTCCGCGGAACAGGTTCAGCGCCTAACGGCTCATGCCCGGGGAGAGACCGCGCACCATAAGTTTTACAAGCAGCGGGCCAAGGAAGTGGAGAAGGAGCGGGCGGCAGCGGCCAAGCCCAAGGAAGAGGGAGCGGGCATGCTTTCCCGGATCAAAAACTTCTTCGGACGGTAAGCGGGAGGGCAACTCGACATGCATAAAGGATTACCGTTAACGATGCCGTCGCAAGAGACGGCATCGCTTGCTTATAAGAACGATTGGGAATACATCGGTGAGAGGTTGGGTTGGTTGGACCACCGAATCGCGATGAGGCTTCATATCCAAGAGACGTTGGAGCCGACTTCGGAAAGCGACGTATTCGAAGCGACCGATCCGCGCGATCTTCTTGCCCGAATCGAACAATACGAGCGCCGTTTGGCCGCGAGGACGGAAGAGAGCGGAAGGCAGGGGTGTTTTCTCCCTTTGCCGCATTTATCGAACGTATTCGGTTTAAGTCCGTTGGAGGAGAAAATCGTATTCGTTTGTCTGGCTCCGGAATGCGACCGCAAATATGAGTCGTTATTCGAATTGCTGCAGCCGGGCCCCACCGGTAGGCAGTTAACGCCGGACGTCATAGCGACGATCGTGAGCGACGGCGCGGAAGAAAGGCGAGAAGTCGTTCGCGCGCTCCGGCCGGAGGGGATGCTTCGGCGTTTCTTCCTGAATGCCGGCATCTCCCCCAAGAACGGAACGCTGCTGGCCCAACCGATAGCTCTCGACGAGAGAATCGTTCGGTACGTTCTTGATTCCGGCGACGGAATACCGGAAAGCATGGCCGATTATGCCAAGCTCGCCAAGCCCGGCGAAGAGCTCGCGCCCCTGCTTGGCAATCAAGCCGTGCAATCGAAGCTCAGACGTTGGTTAGCGAACCGCAGCGTCCGAGCGGAAGCGGCCGATGCGCCGATCATCCTTTCGCTATGGGGCGAGAAGGGCGCGGGCAAAAAGACGCATGCGCTCCATATGGCGAGGTATTTCGACGAGCCGTTGCTCATCGTAGACATGGCGAAGCTGCTCCGATCGGAACCGAACGCGGACAAGACGCTCCAGAACGTTTTTCGCGAAGCGACGATCGGGCAGGCGATTCTCGTACTCGACCGCTTTCGTCCGGGGGACGAGGACGTGGCATCGGCCGCGACGGCGGAAGAAACGTTGGACCGGCTCTCTGAGATGAAAGGCATCGTCTTTCTGTTGTCGGATCGACCTTGCCGGACGATCGACCGGCGCAACCGGATCGACTTGGAGATCCAGATCGCACCGTTGCAGGACGAGGAAAGGACGGACGCTTGGCGGAAATTGGCCGAGCCGTATGCGATGGACCCCGAATTGGACTGGGATGCGCTTGCGGGCAGGTTCCTCTTCACGCCGGGTCAGATGGCCCGTTCGTTAAGATCGGCGGCGGCTTTGTCCGAATGGAAGAGGGACGGGGAAGAGATCGCGCCGATCGGGTGGGCGGACATGATCGAAGCCGGCTATGGGCAATTGAACCACGGACTCGGCGCGAAGTCGAAGCGTCTTTCTCCGAAGAACCGTTGGGACGACCTCGTTCTTCCGGAAGCCCAGAAGGAAAAGCTCCGCCATGCCTGCAATCATATTCAATATAAGCATACCGTCTACGGCAGTTGGGGATTTAATAAGAAGCTGAGCTACGGAACGGGAATCAGCCTCTTGTTCTCGGGGCCGCCGGGCACGGGCAAGACGATGGCATCCGAGATCGTGGCCAAGGAATTGGACATGGAGATTTATAAAATCGATCTGTCCCAGATCATCAGCAAGTACATCGGCGAGACGGAAAAAAACTTAAGCGAAATCTTCGACGAGGCGCAGGCGAGCTACGCGGTGCTTTTCTTCGACGAAGCGGACGCCCTCTTCGGCAAGCGTTCCGAAGTGAAGGACTCGCATGACAAGAACGCGAACACGGAAGTCGCGTATTTGCTGCAGAAGATGGAGGAATACCGGGGTATCTCGATCCTTGCCACGAACTATTTGCAGAACATGGACGAGGCATTCCTCCGCCGCATCAATTACGTGATCCGGTTTCCGTTCCCGGACGAGAAGCAGCGCGAGACGATATGGAAGCATATCTATCCGGCGCAGACGCCGCTGGATCCGGACATCGATTTTCCGTTTCTCGCCCGCAAGCTGCAGATGGCCGGGGGCAGCATCAAGAACATCGCGCTGACGTCGGCGTTTCTCGCGAGCGGCAAGCGGGAGCGGGTCGGCATGAGACATATTTTCAAGGCGTACCAGTACGAGTTGGACAAAACGAATCGGGCTCTTACCCGGGGAGATCTTGGGGAATACGATTATTTGTACGAGGAATTGAACGGCGGACTGTGATCGTCGGCGGACGGGGGCTTTTCTTCGGCAACCGGTTTAGTCGAGAATTTCCCGAATGAGCCGGCTATGGTCGGGGCTTAGCGACACGTAGCCTCCTCCGAATTCGTTGACAATCTCGACGGTCGCGCGATCCGGCGATAACCAGACGCCATAAGGAATCGGCTCGGAGGATGCGGTAGGGTAGGCGCTGTGCATCGTGATTTTGCGGTCGGGTTGCCGGGCCATCGATACCGAGGAGCGACTGTTGTCGGCAAGAACGAGAATATCCCTGATCGCGGAAGCTTGAGCCGTTCCTTTGATCGTCTTGTATACGTCGTAACCGTTGTCGGGCAGGTTCGGTTTGCTTATCTCCACGACGAGATAAGGATCGACGGACGGACTCTTTTCCTCGGCTTCGTCGGCGCAAGCCGATAGAAGGATGATCGAAATCAAGAACATGTACGCGATAAGCAGACGATTCATATCTTTCGCTCCTTTCTTCTATTATGGTTAACGAATGAATAGCAGTGAATGTTACGTCGAAAAGACAAAGGGCAGCCCCGGTCAAGTTAGACCGAAAGGCTGCCCTTTGCATGGATAAGAAGGAATTAGAAGATACGTCTGCCGGCGCGGATTTGCTTCACCCAGAAGTAGACGGTACAGCCGATGCAGAAGCCGAGCAGGGCCATGCTTGCCGCTAGCAGCAACATGGCCGCGAACGCATAACCCGCGATTGGCCAACCTACGGCGAACGAGAGAAGGGACAACGTAAGGAACAGCACGGCGAGCAGGTTATTGAAGCGGGTAAGCTCGAGCGCCTGCGTTTCTTGTCCCGGGTCCTTCAATAGAGCTTTGCCGATGCGTGCGAATAAGTTGAGCTTCCCGTCCGTCGCAAGGCCGATGATTTGAATCGCCCATAGGGCGGCAAGCACCCATGGCCGATCAAGCAGGAAAGATAGAAGAACAGTAACGACGATACCGGCTTGATTCGCTTTGACATACCTTAACGGTACTTCGCGCATGAACATACACTCCAATGTTGATAAGTTTACTTAGAATTAATGTAAGGGAAATACGACATGAAGGCAAGAGGCAGTTTTTAAGTTCAATATATAGAAGAATATATTTCCAGTATAAAAAGGGGTTGCAATTGTCTTGTGGGCTGTGGTATATTCTTTAAGTCGCCTCAAGCGGGGCGTCAAACAGAAACAAAAACGAACCACAAATTGTTCTTTGAAAACTGAACATTGAGCGTAAGCAAAGCGAAGAAATTCGCGGAGGTTATTCGGAAGCGGACGGCATTTGCCGGAAGATTACGAA
>NZ_JBHSMH010000042.1:0-105794 GCF_042655365.1 Cohnella suwonensis
GATGAGGGAAAACCTCACGTCCGGTTTGATGAAGGGGGAGCTGGGAAAGTAAAAGGAGGGCTTCCGCCCTCCAATGAAATTTCAGTTCTCTACTCTACCCCGGAGAATCGGGGTTGACAGAAAAGGCATCATCCTATATATTTGCTTTAGTGCTTAAAAGCGTATAAGCGTTGAAGCGTATACGCGTTAAACGACTAGGAGCGTGAACCGAATGATCGTCATTACTTCCCCTCATATCGCCGAAGAGCGCATCGCGGAAATCGTCCGCCATATCGAGAACACGGGCGTGCAAGCGCACGTATCCCGCGGCACCGACCGCACCGTTATCGGAATCATCGGCAAAGCCGAGCCTTCGCTCGCTGAGCATATACGTTCCATGAAAGGCGTCGAGAACGTCATCAAGATTTCCAAGTCCTACAAGCTGGCCAGCCGCGACTTCCATCCGGACAACACGATCATCGAAGTGAAAGGCGTCAAGATCGGCGGAGACGACCTTATCGTCATGGGCGGACCTTGCGCGGTGGAAACGCCGGAGCAGATCGACGAGATCGCGCGTCTTGTCAAAGCGGCCGGAGGCCAAGTGCTTCGCGGCGGCGCGTTCAAGCCTCGTACCGGTCCCTACAGCTTCCAGGGCATCGGCATCGAAGGACTGAAGTGGATGAAGGACGCCGGCGAGAAATACGGCCTTCTGACGATCACGGAAGTGATGGCTCCCGAATTCGTGGACGTGTGCGCGGAATACGCGGACATCATGCAAGTCGGCACGCGCAACATGCAGAACTTCGATTTGCTGCGCAAGCTGGGCACGATCCAGAACCCGGTTCTTCTCAAGCGCGGGTTCAGCTCGACTTACGACGAATGGCTGAACGCGGCGGAGTACATCCTCGCGGGCGGCAATCCTAACGTGATGTTATGCGAACGTGGAATCCGCACGTTCGAAACCTATACCCGCAATACGTTCGACTTGGCTGCGATCCCCGTGATTCAGCAGCTATCGCACTTGCCGGTCATCGCGGACCCTAGCCACGCGACGGGCCGCAGGGAGTTGGTGGAAACGATGACGAAAGCTTCCGTCGCCGCAGGCGCGAACGGCTTGATAATCGAGATGCACACCGACCCCGACAATTCGGCGACGGGAGACGGCGTTCAATCGTTGTTCCCGGACCAGTTCGCGAATCTGCTCAAGGAATTGGAGCAGTTAGCTCCGTTGCTCGGCAAGAAATTCGACACGAAAAAGGCGCCGGCAGAGGCTTTCGCGACCTGGCAGAAGTAAAAGTGCGATTCAAAAACAACGTAACGAACGCTTATCCCCGTGAGCGGTCGCTACGTTGTTTTTGCGTCCCGAAAAGCCTATCGCAATAGGGTTAAAGACGAATTATGAACATTTAATGAAGTTGTGAGCAATGCTCACATAGCCTCAAAAAATACCTTACATAAGTATTGACGCTCCTAATAGGTAGTTTTATAATAATTTCATAAGTTCGGTGAAAACTTGAACAATTGATCGGTTTCACACACTTAATGTTCGGAAATGGGGAGGAAATACAATGTCAGCTCAGCAAGTTTTGGATTTGATCAAGGAAAAGAATATCGAGTTCGTCGATTTCCGTTTTGTCGACCTTCTGGGTCGCGGACATCACATTACACTGCCTGCTACCGAAGTCGAAGCGGAAACTTTCGTTAACGGGGTAGCATTCGACGGTTCCTCGATTCACGGTTTCCGTGGCATCGAAGAATCCGATATGGTTATGATGCCGGATACGAATTCCGTATACGTCGATCCTTTCACTGCTCACGCTACGCTGATCGTCATCTGTAACATCCATACGCCGGACGGCCAACGTTATGAGCGCGACCCGCGTTCGATCGCTCACAAAGCGGAAGAGTACCTTCAATCTTCCGGAGTCGGCACGACGGCATTCTTCGCGCCTGAATCCGAATTCTTTATTTTCGACGACGTTCGTTACGAATCCACGATGAACTCTTCTTCCTTCTTCGTAGACTCCGAAGAAGCGGCTTGGAACACGAACCGAAAAGAAGAAGGCGGCAACCTTGGTTTCAAAGTCGGCGTCAAAGGCGGATACGTTCCGGTTGCTCCCGTTGACTCCCAGCAAGACATCCGCAGCGAAATGGTTCGCTTGATGCAAGAATCCGGCCTGCGCGTAGAGCGTCACCACCACGAAGTGGCGACTGCCGGCCAAGCGGAAATCAACTTCCGTTTCGACACGCTTACGACGACAGCTGACAACCTCATGAAATATAAATACATCGTGCACAACGTTGCTCGCCAATACGGCAAAGTCGCAACGTTCATGCCGAAGCCTCTCTTCGGAGACAACGGTAGCGGCATGCACGTTCACCAATCCATCTTCAACGAAGGCAACCCGCTGTTCTATGAAAAAGGCGGCTACGCTAACCTGAGCGAGATGGCTCTGCACTACATCGGCGGTATCCTGCACCATGCACCGGCTTTGATCGCGTTGACGAACCCGTCCACGAACTCGTTCAAACGTCTGGTTCCTGGTTACGAAGCGCCGGTTAACCTGGTTTACTCCAAAGGAAACCGTTCCGCAGCCGTTCGTATCCCGGTTGCAGCGGTTACGCCTAAAGGCTGCCGCATCGAGTTCCGTACGCCGGACTCCACGGCTAACCCTTACCTTGCTTTCGCGGCTATGCTGATGGCAGGTCTGGACGGCATCAAACGCAAAATCGATCCATCCGCATTGGGCTACGGTCCTTTCGACACGAACATCTACGAGCTTTCCGACGAGCAAAAGAAAGAAATCCGCAGCGTACCGGGCAACCTGGACGAAGCGCTTGACGCTCTCGAAGCCGACAACGAGTTCTTGACCGAAGGCGGCGTATTCACGAAAGAGTTCATCGAGAACTACGTTTCCGTGAAACGTTCCGAAGCGAAATCGGTTGCGATCCGTATCCACCCTTACGAGTACGGCCTCTACTTCGACTGCTAATCGGTCGATTCGAATGATAAGCTCCCTTCGGGGAGCTTTTTTCGCGTTCAAGATTCGATGTCGAATAGGCATCTTGATTCACTTCGTGATCAAAATCGGGCTTTATGAACAACCTCTACAATAAGCGGGCGCCGAGCGGGAAGGCGCCGATCGGTTCATAACTGGGCCGGCGGCCAAGGTGCGTTCGGAAGAGCGTCACCTCGGACGCCGGCCAGTTGTTCGGCTCGGCGGGGAGGGCTGACCGCCACGCCGCGCCGAGCGCCGCCGGATCGAAGCCGGCGGCCGCGTCGCGAGCGAGCGTCACGTGCGCGCGATAGGGTCTGGCCTCCGTAGCGAAGCCGGAGGCCTTCAGGCGCGAGCCCAGCGCCGCGTATAGCGCGGCGAGCGCCATAGGGGCGTCGCCGGCCGGAGCCCCGGAGGGCTCGGACAGGCCGCACCATAGCACGCGCGGCGCGGCGGACGGGCCGAACGTGCCCGGTCCCGCCAGCGCGAGCGTGAACGGCGCCGCGGCCGCCGCAGCTGCGGCGGTCAAGGCGGCAAGCTCCGGCACGCGGGATTCCGGCGTATCGCCGAGGAAATGCAGCGTGACGTGAAGGTCTTGCGGATGCATCCATTTGCGGAAGCGAATACCGGCGGCGTCGAGCGCGTTCATGGCGGCGACGAGTGCTTCCGTCGGTCCGTCGGGAAGTCGCATGCCGAGAAAAAGACGAAAATTATTCATAGATGGCACCGCTTTCGTTCGGAATTTAGCGATATTTTCTCCATTTGGAGTGGAGTTGATGGTTGCCCTTTGGAGTAAAGCTTTGTTATGATAAGCACTAACAATGCAAGTTGAACAACATATATGATTCTAGATAAGGTGGGAACAAGATGGCTAACCGCGCTTATAACTTCAACCCCGGTCCGGCGGCACTTCCCCTGGAAGTACTGGAACGAGCCCAACAGAAATTCGTCGAATTCGAGAACAGCGGCATGTCCCTGATGGAAATGTCCCATCGCGGAGCGATCTACGAGAAGGTGCATTTCGAAACGGAAGCTTTGCTCCGGGAGCTCATGTCCATTCCGGAAGGCTACAAAGTGCTGTTCGTCCAAGGCGGCGCGAGCACGCAATTCGCGATGGTTCCGATGAACCTGCTGCCCCCTGGCAAGACGGCGTCTTTCGTGGCGACTGGCAGCTGGGCGACGAAAGCGATCCAAGAAGCGAAGCTGTTCGGAGAGACGGCGATCGCGGCTTCCTCGGAAGCGGACGCTTATAAGCGCATTCCCGCCATCGGCGAATTGGAATACCCGTCCGACGCGGCTTACTTGCATATTACGTCGAACGAAACGATCGAAGGCACGCAGTGGGCGGAATACCCGGATACGGGAATCGTGCCGCTCGTCGCCGATTTGTCGAGCGATATTCTATGCCGTCCTATCGACGTGTCGAAGTTCGCTCTCATATATGCGGGCGCTCAGAAGAACCTTGGTCCGTCGGGCGTGACGATCGTCATCGTCCGCGAGGACCTGATCGCGAAGCCCTCGATTACGGTGGCGACGATGCTTCGCTACGATACGCACGCGAAGAACGATTCGCTGTACAACACGCCTCCGTCCTTCGCGATCTACATGGTCGGCGAAGTGCTGAAGTGGGTCAAGGAAAACGGCGGCGCGGCAGGCATGGAAGCCCGCAACCGCGAGAAAGCGGAGCTGCTGTACGCGGCGATCGACGGAAGCAACGGCTTCTACAACGGATTCGCGGACAAAGGCAGCCGTTCGATCATGAACGTCACGTTCACGCTTGGGAACAAAGACCTCGAAGGCGCGTTCGTCAAGGAATCCGAAACGCTCGGCTTCAGCGGCCTGAAAGGCCATCGCAGCGTCGGCGGCTTGCGCGCATCGATCTATAACGCGGTTCCCCTGGAGAGCGTCCAAGCGCTAGTGGCTTTCATGGCCGATTTCCAACGCCGCAACGGTTAATGGAAGACGTCGTCGCAGGCGACAAACTTCATACGGGCCATCCCATGGCCGACGTCGAAGAAATAGCGGACTTTTTTCGCCGCTATTTCTTCGATTTTTACCGAAGGAGGACGGAATTATGCCTTTCCATATCGTGCTCGTGAATCCGGAGATTCCCGCGAATACGGGCAATATCGCCAGAACGTGCGCCGCGACGGGCACCCATCTGCATCTCGTTCGTCCGCTCGGCTTCGACACGGACGACAAGACGCTGAAGAGAGCGGGCTTGGATTACTGGTACGCGGTTAACATTACGTATTACGACTCGTTCGAGGAAGTGCGGGCGGCGGCAGGCGGGGACGCCAGATTCTTCTTCGCGAGCACGCGCGTATCGAAGCGTTATTCGGACTTCTCGTTTCGCGACGGCGATTATTTCGTGTTCGGCCGGGAGACGAAAGGATTGCCTCAGGAACTGCTCGACGCCAACGAGGAGACGGGCATGCGCATTCCGATGACGGACAAAGTGCGCTCGCTGAATCTCGCGAATTCGGCGGCGATCGTCGTGTTCGAGGCGCTTAGGCAGAACGATTTTCCGCTAGAGTGAGACGATAGAACCAAAAAAGCGATTTCTAATCGACAAAATTCAATTTTCTTCGAGAATTTTCGCCATAATGTTGCACGATTTTAAGCAAATCCAAATCCGAGAAGGGTTTTGGACATTTGTTATAGAACGATATAGAGTGGCTAAAAGGTTTCGAGAGATCACTACTAGCTAGAATAGCGTATGAATGGAGGTACAGCATTGAAACCTGCAGGCGTAGTTCGTAAAGTGGACCAATTGGGCCGCATCGTCCTTCCGAAATCGTTGCGTAAACGATATCAAATGAACGAAGGCGACCCGGTTGAAATTCTGGTCCAAGGAGACCATATTATTCTGGAACGTTATCGGCCTCGTTGCGTGTTCTGTTCTTCGATGGAAGGCGTCGGAGAGTTCAAGGAGCGTTACGTATGCGCTTCTTGCGTCAAGGACATGCACGGACTGTAAACATAACCGGCACAAAGAAGCCGTCCCCGATGGGGACGGCTTCTTTGTCGTCGGATCATGGAGGACGGCGTCCGTCCGCTCCGAGCTATTAAAGTCCTTTGGTCTTATCTTCGTTATAAGATGACGTCAAGATGGCGACGACAAATAGAACGAGAACGAGAATAACGATCCAGAACTTGTTGGACATTCCGAACAGTTTGAGTTGCTCCGCTGCATCCTGAGCCGCTTCTGCGAGAAACATTTTCCACACCTCCGCTTGACTATCCTTATTATAACCAACGCCCGGAAAAAAGAAAACGCAAAATGTTGTGACAATCTGACGGCGGTCATATAAATGAACCAAGGCCGAGATCTTCAAGGGAGGGGAGAGCCTTGAGTTCGATGATCAACTGGATGGGCGGATGGCCCAAGGATGGCTTGATGTCGGCGGCCGATTGGGAAGAGCGCGTGGAGGCCGCGGCCGCGATCGCCGCCACGGAACGGCTCGGCGCGTTCGAACGAAAATCCGAGCCTTACGGGGAGAAGCTTCGGATGCAGCTCGCGCAAGGCGTGTTGAAGGGACGGACGGGCGGCAACGGCGGTCTGGTGAAAGTGACGCAGGGGGCGGACGGCGCGCTCGCGTGGATCGCGGAGCAGCTTCTTCGGCCGGGAGATACGGTGCTGACGGAGAAATTGACGTCGAGGTCGGCTTTGCAAATCTTCCGCAAAGCGGGATTAAAGACGGAGGCGGTCACGGGGGATCGGCGGGGCATGGACCCCGAAGCCTTAACGACGGCGTTGTTCCGGCATCGGCCCAAAATGGTGTATGTCGCGCCGGCTTGCACGGACCCCGAAGGAACGTCGTGGAGGCCGGAGCAGCGCGCGGCCTGCCAAGCGAGGTGCTCGGAAGCCGGCGTGCTGCTCGTGACGGACGATAGGCAGGAGATGCTTCTCTACGAACCGGAGGCGGTACGACAGACGAGAAGACCCGATCCCGGCGTCTTGTCGATCGGCCAGCTTCCTCCGGGGCTCGTCGCGGGATTACGCATCGGATGGATCGCGGGCCAGACGGACCGTTGGGGAAAATCGGCGGTCAACGCTTCGGCATCCACGGCGGAACCGCGCTCTAACGCATTGGAGATGCGGGCTTTGTCCCGGCTGATCGACGAACAACCGCTCGAGCCTTTGCTCGAAATGCTGCGCGTGCAATGCGGGGAACGGATGAAGCGGATGACGGACCTGCTGTCGCGTAAGCGCATACCCGACATGTCTTGGCTCGAGCCTCGCGGAGGGTTGCATCTGTGGGTGACGTTGCCGCATGGACTGGACGGCGAAGCGCTGCTTAAATCCGCATGGTTAAAAGGGTTGATCTTCCAACCCGGCGCTCCTTATTACGTGAAAGACGCTCGAGCGAACACGATTCGGCTGACGTTCGCCTTCTCGGACGAACGCCAGATGAAGCAAGGCTTGGCAAGGCTCGCCGAAAGCATGGAAGAATTCACGGGACGCTGGTCGAGAAGCTAGAAGTCGCCGCCGGTCGCGTACAGCCGGCCGTCCCGTTCTTCGACGCTTCGCCTCATGAGCCGTTCGCCCTGGACGTTCAAGCACGCGCCTTCGGCGGCGTCGAACGTCCAGAAGTGAAGGGGGCAGATCAGCATGCCGTTCATCGGGCGGATGTCTCCCCCGGCGTGGGGGCAGACGGCCATGAGCAGGCGATAGCCTTCCCCGGGGACGCGGACAAGCCAATACGGCGTATGATCGATCGTTACTTCGGCGGGGAAAGATTCGTAATCGTCGGCTGCTCCAAGATCGTAGCGTTCTTCCCTCATTAGGCGATTCCCTCGCCTTCCGCGGTAGATTCGTCGCCGGCGGTAACCGTCGATATAGTCGGCTCGCTCTCATCGCCGGAGGGCGGCAACGTCAAGGCATATTCCGTCGCCCACGGGAACCGGTTCGCCCAGAGGCGCGTAATCTCGGCGTATTCGGCCAACGCGGCTTGCCCTGCGGCGGAGATGCCGTACGAACCTTTGGCGAGGTGGACGAACCAGCCGTAATAATTGTCCCGAAGCAAAGCGGCCGCCGTCGGACAATTCGTCCGGTCCCTCACGTGCCGCGGCGCGGAAGGGCCATGGCATTGCAGGGCGAGCGCGCACTGGATCGACTTCTCCCTGTAGGCGGTCATCAGCTTGCGCTTCGTGCTGCCTCCGACGTTGTAGTCTCCGCTACGGGCGTGGAACTCCTTGCGCAGCTTCTCGGCTTTGGCTTTGGAGCGACGGGCGGGCTGGTTGGGCGCGTACGCCGCGGGCGCTTCCGCGACGACCTGGAGCGGGGTCGCGACGGCGGATGCGACCGGGCTCTTGCCGGCCGGGCTACTCTTGCCCGGGGGCTCGCACCACACGTCGATGACCGGTTTCTTCGTTTTGTAAAACGTAACCGTCAAGAAGCCGAGTTGCAGCCTGCGGCAGAGGGCGGTAATTTCGCCGAAGCGCTGGTTATGGGCGCCTTTCTTCGTTCGGTTGCGCTCGACGGCCAGCCAAACGTCGGCGCCGGTCTTCTGCCGGTCGACGCCTTGGAGCAGCAACGGAAGCGTGAACGTTTTCTTCATCTCGACGATGACCGGGTCCGGAAGATCCGCGCGGAAAGCGACGAGATCGCAACCGCGGACTTCTGCTTTGACTTCGAAGCCGCGTTCCTCGAAGAACCTTTTGACCGGGGGATACAGCTCGGTTTCGTTCTGGACGGCCAATCGTCATTCCTCCTTGCGGTCGGCGCATTGCTCGTTACCGCCATTATAGCATAACGTTCCTTTTCGATTGACGGCCCGTCCGGAGAATGTTAGGTCAAATTCGTCCGATCGTCCGCATAAGAATGTATTACGTCGACGCATTAGAGAAAGACGCGAGGAGGAAGCGGCATGGACATCTTCAGCCGGATCTCGGAATTTCGGGCCGAGAGCGAGAAACTTAGCTGGTCGGGGACGTTTCGGGATTACATCGATCTACTTCGCCGCGATAACGCTCCGGCGATGACCGCTCATGCCCGGGTTTACGATATGATCGTGTCCCATGGCGTGGAGGAGCGGGGAGGGAGTAAAAAATATACGTTTTTCAACTCGGAGATTTTCGGGTTGGACCAGACGATCGAGAAGCTCGTCGAAGAGTATTTCCACTCGGCCGCGCGAAGGCTCGACGTTCGCAAACGGATCCTGCTGCTGATGGGGCCGGTATCCGGAGGCAAGTCGACGATCGTCACGATGTTGAAGAAGGGTCTGGAACAGTTTTCGCGGTCGGAGAGGGGAGCGGTTTACGCGATCAAGGGCTGCCCGATGCAGGAGGATCCGCTCCATCTCATTCCCGGGGAGCTCCGGCAAGAGGTGCAGCAGGAGCTCGGCGTGCGCATCGAAGGCGACTTGTGCCCGTCCTGCCAGATGCGCCTGCGTACCGAATTCGACGGGGAAATCGAGCGGGTTCCGATCGAGCGGGTGCTCATATCGGAGAAAAACCGGGTCGGCATCGGCACGTTCAGCCCTTCGGATCCCAAATCGCAGGATATCGCGGATTTGACGGGGAGCATCGACTTCTCGACGATTACCGAATACGGCTCAGAGTCTGACCCGCGCGCTTACCGCTTCGACGGGGAGTTGAACAAGGCGAACCGGGGGCTGATGGAATTCCAGGAGATGCTGAAATGCGACGAGAAGTTTCTGTGGAATTTGTTGTCGCTGACGCAGGAGGGGAACTTCAAGGCGGGAAGGTTCGCGTTGATCTCGGCCGACGAGATGATCGTCGCGCATACGAACGAATCGGAGTACAAGGCGTTCATCTCGAACAAGAAAAACGAAGCGCTCCAGTCGCGGATGATCGTCATGCCGATCCCGTACAACCTGAAAGTGTCCGCCGAAGAGAAGATCTACACGAAGCTGATCGGGCAATCCGACATGAGCCACGTGCATATCGCGCCGCACGCGCTGCGGGCCGCCGCTATTTTCTCCATACTTACCCGGTTGAAGGAATCGAAGAAGCAAGGCATGGACCTCGTCAAGAAGATGCGGATGTACGACGGGGAAGAGGTAGAGGGCTACAAGGAAGCCGATCTGAAAGAGATGCAGAACGAATTCGTCGAAGAGGGCATGTCGGGTATCGATCCCCGTTACGTCATCAACCGGATATCGAGCGCGCTCATCAAACACGATCTTCCATGCATTAACGCGCTCGACGTGCTGAGGGCGCTGAAAGACGGTCTCGACCAACATCCGTCGATTACGCGCGAGGAGCGGGAGAAGTATTTGAATTTTATTTCCGTCGCGCGCAAAGAATACGATAACCTGGCGAAGAAAGAAATCCAGAAGGCGTTCGTCTATTCGTTCGAAGAATCCGCGCGCACGTTGTTCGAGAACTATCTCGACAATATCGAGGCGTATTGCAATTGGTCGAAAATCAAAGACCCGCTGACCGGCGAGGAGATGGATCCGGACGAGAGGCTGATGCGTTCCATCGAGGAGCAGATCGGCATATCGGAGAACGCGAAGAAGGCGTTCCGGGAAGAAATACTGATTCGGATATCCGCGTATTCCCGCAAAGGGAAAAAATTCGATTACAGCATGCACGACCGCTTGCGCGAGGCGATCGAGAAGAAGCTGTTCACCGACCTGAAGGACATCGTGAAAATCACGACGTCCACGAAGACGCCGGACGAAAGCCAATTGAAGCGCATCAACGAAGTGACGAAACGGCTGATCGACGAGCATCACTACTGCCCCAATTGCGCGAACGAGCTGCTTCGCTACGTCGGCAGCTTGTTGAACCGTTAACGGACGGCATAAGAAGAGACCCGAATTCGCAGGCTGGATCGCCTACGGATCGGGTCTCTATGCGTTGGCCGACTTGGTTTACTTCAAGGCTTTCGTCAGCTTGTCCGATAAGGTATGCCCGTAATCTTGGCTCATTTCCCAGATCATGGCCCCGGCCAATCCTTTGCTCTTGATATAGCCGGCTTTGTATCCGATCGATTCGGGATCCTCGTAGGAAATGAAGGTTCCGCCGTTAGCCGCGCTATACAGCCAAGGCGTCTTCGAGCTGTCGTTCCAGTAACGAACGAAGCCGTTGCCGGCCGTCCAGCCTTTGCCGACGAGGTTACCGTATTCGTGCACGCCGTCCGCGAGAACGCCTTTGGCGACGCCGGCGCAATCTTGGTACATCGCGAGATTGTCCGTGCCGCAACCCGTCCAACTGCGACCGTAGAAAGGAATGCCCAGAACGAGCTTGCTCGCCGGGGCTCCCGCTTTGATATAGGCTTTTACCGTATAATCGGCGTTGTTCTTGGCGCTGACCGGGTCCGCGGGATCCGCGTAAAGCGGCGCGTTATGGTTGCTTCTGCTCTCCCAGTCCCCGTGGTAGTCGTAAGTCATGAGACTGATCCAATCGACGATGCCGGCGATGTTGCCGACTTCCAGTTGATTCGCGTTCGCTTGGGAAGCACCCGCGGCAATCGTCAGCAAATACGTTTTCCCGTCCTTGGCTCCGGCCGCGTCCAGCTTGTCTCTAATCGCCTGAAGCAACAGCGTGAAGTTTTTCTTGTCTTCAGGACGGGTCTTGTTGCCGGGTAAGCCGCCGGACACCGGATACTCCCAATCGAGGTCGACGCCGTCGAAACCGTTCTGGCGAATGAATTGCACGGCGCTGTCGGCGAATAGATTACGAGAGTAGATAGACGCGGCGGCGTCAGAGAAGCGCCCGGACCATGTCCATCCGCCGACGCTGATGAGCGTCTTGAGCTTCGGATTCGCCTGCTTCAGCTTACGGAGGGCGGCGAAGTTCGTCTTGTCCGCGTCGGGGTCTCCCAGCGCGATTCGTCCGTCTGCGATGTTCGCGAAGGCGTAGTTGATATGCGTGATTCCGGACGTCGCCAGCTTGGCGACGTCGTATTCCTGATAGAGCGCCCAGGCCGGATAATAACCGATGATCTTGTAAGAGGAGGTGGGCTTCGAAGATTCTGCAGGTTTAGAAGGCGCCGCAGGCTCCGTAGACTTCGGAGACGGGGCTTGACCCCCGCCGGTTGCGGAGACGAGCGCGATCAAGCGCGCATCGGCGTCCCATAGCAGATTAAATTGCAGCAAGGAAGCGAACGGCCGCACGGGCAGGAAAAGCTTCGAGCCTTGAAGCACGGGAGTGGCGGCCAACGTGCGCGCGTTGCCGTTCACGTAAGCGGTCTTGCTGCCGATGGCCATGTCGACTGTCAAGCCGATCTTATAAAATCTGACTTTGCGCGCGTCGAGCCAGCTGATCGACAGCCCTATCGCCTGCATCAGAGGTCTTGTCTCGACGTATGTAACGCCGTTTAGCGAGATCGGGGCATTGGCGAATCGGACGGCGTCTCCGTCGTAAGTGACCCTGATGTCGTTATCCGCTAGACCGTCTTGCATCGGAAATAAGATAAAAGCGGCGAGAATTAATAGAATAACGAAGCCGAGTCTCGGTAAGTAACGTTTCATGTCCATCTCTCCCGGAAGTCGATTCTAGTAGCTCAACTCTATTTTCCGGGAGAGGAACGATTGGGGTAAAGGCAATAATAGTGGAAACGAAGGGGGATTTACCCTGCGATTTTGGGGATAAGAATGCGGAACATTGTCGTGCCATGGCCGTTCTCGGCGGTTTCCGTGAGGAGCTGCAGCTCGCCATTATAATGTTTGACGCGTTCGTTAACGATGGCAAGCCCTAGACCGGAGTGGCCTTCGCCCTTGGTCGTGAAACCGGGAGCGAAAATCCGTTCCTTCTCGGCCGCGGTTATAACGCGTCCTTCGTTCGATACGGCAAGCTCGATCAGATTGTTCGTGTCAATCCGAATGGAGGCATGCACGCGGCGTCGTTCGGATGGCAGATGGATCGACTCGTCGAACGCGTTGTCCACGAGATTGCCGATAATCTTGATAATGTCGATGACTTTAACGGTCGTCTCTTGGACGTTCCATTGATCCGGCAACTCGCATGAGAACGCGATCCCCTTGCCGATCGCGACGGTCGTCTTCGCCTGCGCGAACGCGGCGAGCGCGGGAGAAGAATGATTCGCGATCTCGCTTACGCTTCGCGTTTCTTTCACGAGTTCGGCGGAGTAATTTTTGAGCTGCTCGAGCTTGCCCATTTGCGCCATCGTATGGATAACCTGAACGTGGTTCAGGAAGTCGTGCCTCTGTCCGCGTATCGACGTGAACATGTCGTTGATCTCTTCCACATACAATTCTTGCGTCATCCGCGCCGCCTGCTCTCTCGTGCGGACGAGCAACCGAACGATAGAGACGAGGGCGAGTAGACTGACGAGGATGAGGATGTAGATGAGGACTGCAATAAGGGCTGTATCGAATTTTTCAGTAGTTATTTGAAATACCTGAAGCGTTCCAAGCAATACGAACTGCAAGCTAATCAATACGATAACATTGGCGAATGCCATCTTTTCACCGCTCAATAGGCTTGACAAAGTGTTTTTGAGTGAGGAATATCCGGCTTTATTTATGAACCAAGATGCAACTAATAGCAAAATGAATTCGGGGTAATAGATGCCCATCATTGAGATTAAATGGGTATCGAACATTTCTTCACGCGAAGTAAGATGGAGTAAATATACAGCCAAAAGGGTTGAGATCACATCTAGAATAATGGCGACCAAAAAAACGAAAAGCAATAATAAAAGCCGTTTTTTAACGGAAAATTCTTTGAAAATGAGGCTGACTAAAATCAAAGACATGACGACGGAGTTCAATAGATGAAATTTGACAGGTATGAAATATATAAATGAGTCCGTATACACGGAATGCAAAATAGTAAAAAGAGCAATTCTCTTAAATAGTTTATTGGGTTTAGGTTTTATAAATGAAAAACAAAATACCCACAGAACGAATGTCTGGGGAATAGATATAAATATATCAAGTTTCAGAAATTGATAAAAGCTTTCCATGATGTATCGCCCTTTGTATTGTTATTGGGTCTGCTTAGCCATGCAGAATTACGGGGATTGAGATGGAAAACGTTGTCATTCCGAGTAGATTATCAGATTTCATATCCAACGTGCCTTTATAATGTTTGACTCTTTCAAGAACGACGGCTAAACCGAGTCCCGAGTGTCCTTCTCCCTTGGTCGTGTAACCAGGCAGAAAAATGCGCTCTAATTCTTTTGAATCGAGAAAGCGGCCCTTGTTCGTAACGGTGATCTCAATTATACTCTCTATTTTGTTAAGGACGATAGAGGCATGTACTTTGCGTTGTTCAGGAGAAAGCGTCATACTTTCGTCGAATGCGTTATCAACGAGATTTCCGATGATTTTGACGATGTCTATCGACTTAACGATTGTTTCTTGGGGGTTCCAATCTGTCGGAAGATCATAAGTAAACGCAATTCCTTTGCCAATGGATACCGTAATCTTCGCCCGGATGAATGCCGCAAGAGCCGGTGAAGTATGATGCACGATTTCGCTTACGTCGTGGGTCTCCTTTACGAGTTCGGCGGAATACGACTTAAGTTGTTCGAACTTGCCCATCTGCGCCATTGTATGGATGACCTGAACATGGTTCAGAAAATCGTGTCGCTGCCCGCGAATTGACGTGAACATATCGTTGATTTCCTCGACGTACACCTCCTGAGTCATCCGCACTGCCTGCTCGCTAGTACGGACAAGTAACCGAATTATTGAAACGAGAGCGAGGAGACTTACGAAAATGGTCGAAAAGACGAGTGAGCTAAATAATATGTGATTGTCATTTTCATTAGTTGCATGAAGCAGTTGTAATACCCCAAGCATGAAAAATTGAATACATATCAAAAAGATAATTCTCAATAACCGTTTCCGGTTGTCGTTCTGTATTAGTGTGAACAGACGCTTCGCGAAAAAAGCATTTTTATTTCGAATAAACCACGATATAGCAGAAATGAGTAGTAATTGAGGATAAACGACTTTTATTATCTCAAATAAATCTTCTCTTATGATTTCAGAGTGATTCGCATTTCCGGTCATATAAATCACCAAAGAACTGGATATGATATCGGATACGATTCCAACCCCATAACAGAGAAATAGTAGCATCAGCTTTCTTTTGATGGATATGTCTCTGAATACGAAGTGAAGAAGCAGTGCTGCCGCAATAATCGTGTTTGCAAAATGAAGAGGCATTGGGAGTATTAAAATTAAAATGTCCGTGTAAATGGAATGAATAAATGTAATTAACAATATCCTTTTGAACATATTCGGAGGTTGGGGTTCCAAAAAGGAAAAAGCAAAAAGCAAATTAATAAAGGTCTGAGGCTGGGCTACTAGGAGATCGAGTTTAAGGAAATATATGAACTCTAGCATATCTTCTGAATCTCTCCTAGGATATTCATAAAGGTAATTACTTAATATTATTTGAAGTGGGAAAATTAGGGCAAAAATACCTGTATCTGTATCCGTATCTGTATAATATAGAATTAATAATACATAATAACGCTACTATGTTTATTATTTATTGAGGTTGCCGGTCTTAAAAACAAAAAGTTTAAATGATAAAGATTTGAGGTTGAGCGACCAAGACAACTATATTCATGCATACGCATGGTATCGCTCCTATGTCCGCCAACTAGTATTACTTCTTTTATATCATTAATATATTGAAAATTCACTTTAAAAATAGTAAATCTAGATTATTTAAGTGTGAACAGGAAATAGTTCTAATAATCATGAATACGTTTTAATATCGAATATGTTAATATAATATTGAAGAAACTAGGTCTTTGGAGATAGAGGAGCACAACAACGATGAATCTATTAAAATTTGTTTTCTTTTCTTCTCTCGAGTATTTTTCGTCGTTTGTTTTTATTTTAGTGCAGTTTAGGTTTCCGCTTAAGGAAAATATTGTAAAAATAGTTTTAATTTCATTATTGTTGTCATTTGTTTCTTATTCGTTTATAAATGCAGATTTAAGTACAATCTCACCAGTAATACAGATCATTATCTTATTGATATACATACAAGTAGTGTTGAAGGTAAATATAATTAATTCAATAATTATGGTATTTACAAGCTACATTGTTTATGGATTAGTTCAAACTTGTCTTATCGCAGCGTTTACGCATGTTGGATTGATAGCAGGCGAATTAAAGGCCGAAACAAATACTGCTTTTATACTACAAGTTTCGTCTTGTTTACTCGTGCTACTCATATGTAGTCTCAATTATTATTTCAAAGGGGGTTTTAGCTTTATCGAAGCTCGTAGTAGATTTTCAAAAAACTCGTTTACTGGAAAAAATAAAGGGTTTATTGGATACATATTTTTGGCCCTAGTTATTACTGTTTTTTCAAATATCGTAATTTTAGAAAGTCCCAACCCGCCGTATTTACCTATTGCAGCAATATTACTTATTACCCTTTTCGTCCTATTTTATTTATCTTTAAAAAGGGATGAGTCGGTTGATTGACGCGATAGCAAACAAAATTGCTGTAAAACTTAAAGAAGCGAATCCGGAAGAAACAGCAAGCATTGAAATTATGAAATTTGCTTTATTCGGACTAATTCACAATATATTAACTATTACAACTGCATTATTTGTTGGGTTGTGTTTAGGACAACTACTCGAAACATTACTTGCTGCATTTAGTTTTATGATATTGCGTTTTGTATCGGGTGGATATCACTTTAAAACACCGCTGTCTTGTCTCCTCTTTTCGTCATTTGTTTTCGTAGCAATTCCATTCGTTCCAACTAATATGAGTTCATTGATAATACTAAATTTAATAAGTTTATCATTGGTATTAATATTTGCACCGTCGAATATCAAAGACCACATTAGAGTGTCTGAAAAGTATTTCCCGATTTTTAAAATCTTGTCGGCACTCTTAGTCATAATTAATATATTCATTCCGGACAATTCAATTATTACTTTGGCATTTATTATTCAATCCGTAACACTCATCACTTTCAAGGAGGTGAGCGTTAAATGAAAAGAAAAGCGGTCGCATTTATCTCGAAGTTGCTGGCAATGGCTGCTGTTGTTTTCGTTAGCACGGCTTGTTGGTGGGCAGTATACCGTCCGGAAATTCCTTCGGAATTAAAGCAGAAAACTTCTTGAAGTGAATGGGGGATGAAATCATGTCTGAAAAAATGCGCTTACTGGATCGAGACGGGAATCCGTGCGAAGTTAATGTCGAAGATCTGATCGCGATTAAACCTACGGCGGACGGTCCGGAGTTCTACACGAAGGACGGCATGTACTTCTATCCCACGACATTGGACGAATTGCTCATCTTGTTTAAGGATTTAGGCTTTGAACGTCTGGACAGAACGAACGTCGTCAACATGAATCACGTGAAGTCATTTGATCCGAAGGCACGCAAGGTATACTTTGAGCATCCAGTGACGAAGGATAGCAGATTCGCCACCGTATCGGAGGCCAACTTGAGCAAAGTCGAGCATCTGGTCAAAGAAGACGCCGCATCCTACAAATCCGTGCCGAAGACCGCACTGTTTTGGAAGGGCTGACACAAGACGAAACGAGACCGCCAAGCCGCCGAGGTTTGGTTTTTTATTTTTCGGATAATAGTCAATAACTATAAGTGAAATAGTTTCTATATATTTCATCTATTTATGTGACCGTGGTATAACTTGGTTAACGGATCGACCAAGGGGGAATCGACAATGGCAAACTCGTTCAATGGAGATACGCCGAGCCAAAAAGTGCACTGGGAAGCAAGCGGATACGACCGATCGATGGGGTTCGTATCCCAGTACGGGGAAGATGTCGTCCAATGGTTGAATCCGCTCGAGGGGGAACGCATCGTCGATTTCGGCTGCGGAACGGGGGATTTGTCGGCCAAGATCGCGGAATCGGGAGCGATAACGCACGGCGTCGATATTTCCCCGGAAATGGTCGATCGGGCTCGAGCCAAGTTCCCGCATCTGAAGTTCGAATGCGCGGACGGATCGAAGTGGAAACCGGACTTCGAGTACGATGCGGTGTTCAGCAACGCGGCGCTGCATTGGATGAAGGACGCGGAAGGGGCAATCGCGAGCATGACGAGCGGACTGAGAGGAGGCGGCCGGTTAGTCGCCGAGTTCGGCGGATACGGCAAC
The DNA here is from genome assembly GCF_042655365.1 of Cohnella suwonensis. NCBI lineage: Bacteria > Bacillati > Bacillota > Bacilli > Caryophanales > Paenibacillaceae > Cohnella > Cohnella suwonensis. Next base: position 18,025 of record NZ_JBHSMH010000042.1, read on the forward strand.
GTCGCGAACATCGTCGAGGCAGTGAAGGAATCGCTTGCGGAGGAAGGACGGGGAGACACATTCGTCATGCCATGGTTCTTCCCGACGATCGGGCAATACGGCGCGATGCTCGAGAAACAGGGGGTGGAAGTTCGGCAAGCGGTGCTGTTCGATCGTCCGACCCCGCTCGAGAACGGGGAAGAAGGGATGAAAGATTGGCTCCGGATGTTCGGAGAAGCGATGTTTCCGAACGCGGATGAGGCGGATGCGGACAGATGGATGGACTCCGCCGTCTCCGAGTTGAAGCGGCCGGAGAGAGGTCTCTACGCGGCCGGACGTTGGACCGCCGACTACCGCCGAATCCGGATCTACGCGATCAAAGGCTGAACGATAACCGCACAATCGAATAAAAAATAGGCTTTAATCGTTCATTGACTTGAGCCGTCTACTCCGTCAGAATGGGGACATCTTAGACAGCGGGGACGGTTAGACAGCATGAAATTACTTAGAAGCTGGCAGGGCATCTTGCTGCTGGCTCTTCCATCGTTATTCGCTTTCGCGACTCAGACGCTTACGGGTACGATCAATCTGATTCTCGTCGGCGATCTCGGCTTCGTCGTCATCGCCGTCGTCGGCGTATCGAATATTATCATGTACAACGTATTCGCGATTTTCTCCGGCATCGGTCATTCGGTCAACTATCTCGTCGCGCAGAATTTTGGCGCGAAGGAGATGCGCAAGGGCATGCAGCGCATGTATCTCGCCTTGCTCGTCAGTCTGGGCGTAGCGGTCGTCATTACGGTCGCCGGTTGGCTGGCTAGCGAACGGGTGTTGGCGTTGACCGGCGGCTCGGAGGATCTCGTCTCGACGGGCAGGGAGTACTTGGAGCTTCGGTTCTACGCGATGGCGTTCGGCATTATCAGCTTCGTGTTCCACGGATTTTTCCGCGGCGTGGGCGATACCCGAACATCGATGATCGTATCGATCGTGGTGAACGTGCTGATGGTGGGCCTAACCTATGGTCTCACTTACGGACATTGGGGCTTGCCCGATTTGGGCGTCATCGGAGCGGGTTACGCGCTGCTGATCGGCGAGGCGGTGCAATTGCTCGTCTGCATGATCGTGTTCTGGGGTCCGATGCACAAGCGGTATCGGACGAGAACGATACCGAAGCCGGATTGGCTGGAGCTGAAGCTCATTTCCAGGGAAAGCGGCAAGCTCGGTCTTCAAGAGTTTTCCATGAGCATCTCCATGTACATCTTTACGATCTTCGTCCTGACGCTCGGGGATATGGCCGCCGCGGCCAACGAGGTGGCGCTCAGCATCATGTCGTTCGGCTTCATGCCGGCGTTCGCGTTCGGTTCGACCGCCACGATTCTCGTCGGCCAGGAGCTCGGGCAGCGCCGGCCGAAGCTCGCCAAGGCGGCCGGGACGAACGCTGCGGTGCTCGGTTCGATCTTCTTGATCTTGCTCGGAACGGCGGAGATTATCTGGTCGGTGCCGATCGCGAAGCTGTACAGCAACGATCCGGGCGTCTACGAGCTGGCGGCCCATCTCATCCGGGTGTCCGCATACTTGCAAATCTTCGATGGGTTCTATAATTTCTACGCGGGCGGCCTAAGAGGCATCGGGGACACGACGTTCCTGATGAAGTCGTCGTTCGTGCTCAGTATTTTCATGTTCGTGCCGCTGACCTACTTGTTCGTCATCGTGTTCGATTGGGGCAGCATCGGCGCATGGCTCGCGCTCTATTCTTTCCTGGTCGCGCTGGGCACGGCCGTTATGGTGCGCTATTACCGGACGGACTTTACGTCCGTCCAACTAAAAGTAGCTCACGCTTAATATCGGGCGGCGAGGCCGTCGCGGCGATTCAGCCGTTGACGATCTCGCCGCCGTTTACATGTAGCACTTGTCCGGCCATGTAAGACGAATCTTCGCTGGCCAGGAAGACGTAAGCAGGCGCGACCTCGTCGGGTTGTCCTGCCCTCTTCATCGGCGTATCCGAGCCGAACGAGGCGACCTTCTGCGCGTCGAACGTCGACGGAATGAGCGGCGTCCAGATCGGTCCGGGCGCGACGGCGTTCACCCGAATGCCTTGTCCGATGACGTTCGCCGAGAACGAACGGGTGAAGGCGACTTGCGCGCCTTTGGTCGCGGAATAGTCGAGCAGCGTCGGGCTTCCCTGGTAAGCGGTGACGGAAGTCGTATTGATGACCGTCGCCCCGGCTGTCAGATGGGGCATAGCGGCTTGAGTCAAGAAGAACATGCCGAACACGTTCGTGCGGAACGTACGTTCGAGTTGTTGCGGCGTAATTTGTTCGAGCTTGTCCTGCGGATGCTGCTCGGCGGCGTTGTTCACGACGGTATCGAGTCGGCCGAGAACGGATACCGTCTGGGCAACGGCATGCTTGCAAAATTCCGGCATGCCGACGTCCCCGCGTAACAGCAGGCAACGCCTGCCCTCGGCTTCGATTTGTTTCTTCGTCTCCTCGGCGTCCGCGTCTTCGTTCAGGTAGACGACGGCGACGTCCGCGCCTTCCTTGGCGAAGGCGATCGATACCGCTCGTCCGATGCCGCTGTCTCCGCCCGTGACGATGGCAACCTTACCGGACAGCTTGCCGGCGGGCTTATAGATCGGCGACTCGGCTTCGGGCAGCGGCGTCATCGCCTGCTCGATGCCGGGCATCCGATTCTGGTGCTGGGGAGGGAAGGAGGTCGGGCGCTGCGGTTGTTCAGGGGTATTGCACATCGGTTGAATCGCTCCTTTCGTTTCCCTCATAAGGATAACCAATTACGGTCGACTTAAGCGGTCCGCGCACGAACAAAAGGGCAATTCGCCGATGCGGCGGATTGCCCTTTGCCTTGTCTTGTTTTGTTTTGATACGCCTGATCTTGCGAACGTTAAGCCGGCTTGCGCGTCGTCTTCTTGCCGTCGCAGGAGAACAGCATTTTTTTGTCGTCGGACACCGTCTCGAGATGAACCGCTTTGCCCCATAGCTGAGCGAGATAAGGGAGCGTGCGTTCGACGTACTTTAAGTCCAGTTCCGTCCCTTCGTAGCTATGGGAGATGTACAACTCGCCGCTTCGTTGATAGTCCCCGTCGGTGACGACGAGATACGGAAAGCCTCCGTTTACCCTCGAATACACCATTTGGTCGCGGATATGCTCCCATGCTTTGTCCGTGATTTTCCACTCCTGGCCCTTCTTCTCGAAAATGTACAAATCCAGCTCTTCGGTCAGTTCTTTCGTCAAGTAATTGCGAATGAAAGACGGATCCGAATCCATCTCGCGCACTTCGAATATTTTTTCCCGCCCGAACCGTTTCTCGATATCCTCGAAAATTTTGAGTCCCAAATAATACGGATTCAGCGAATGGCGGGACGGCTGCACGACGGAGGAATTCAGCTTCGCGTATTCGATCGTCTCCTCGCTCGTCAGCGGGAGTTCCCGCATGATGCGTTGGTGCCAATAGGAAGCCCAGCCTTCGTTCATGATCTTCGTTTCGATCTGCGGCCAGAAGTAAAGCATCTCCTCGCGGATGATGCTCATGATGTCACGTTGCCAGTCCTCCAGATGCGGCGAATATTCCTGAATGAACCAGACGACGTCTTTCTCGGGGTTGACCGGGAACTTGCGGGGGTCTGCCGTCGCATCTGTTTTGTTTTTGTCCTTGTCCCCGGCGTTCTCGTAGCTCTCGAGCTCCCACAGATCTTCGTAAGGGGAAGAAGGTCTGGACGCGCCCCGGTCTTTGGCTTTGTCCTTCTTCTGCTGAAGCTGCGCGTTTTTCTTGTCCATGCCGTAAGGCTTGTGGATCGCGGGGTCGATATGCTCCTGAATCGCCATGACCGCGTCCAGGAAACGTTCGACTTCGGCCGCTCCGTATTCGATTTCGTACTGGCCGATCCGTTCCGCCGCGGCCGACATCGAATCGACCATGTTGCGGTTGGAGACGGAGAAGCGCGCGTTGTTCTTGAAAAAGTCGCAGTGGGCGAGCACGTGGGCGACGATAAGCTTGTTCTGCACGAGCGAGTTGCCGTCGAGCAAGAAGGCGTAACAAGGATTGGAGTTGATGACGAGCTCGTAAATCTTGCTGAGGCCGAGGTCGTATTGCATTTTCATCCGGTTAAAGGTCTTGCCGAAGCTCCAATGGCTGAACCGGGTCGGCATGCCGTAGGCTCCGAACGTGTAAATGATATCCGATGGACATACCTCGTAGCGCATCGGATAGAAGTCGAGACCGAATCTTTCGGCGATCGCCGTAATGTCCGCAATGGCTGTTTCCAGTTCACGCTGTTCCTCTTCGCGCATGCCGAGCCAAGCCCCCTGTCGGATTCAAAGATTCCACCAAGCTATGTATATGTGGGAACCGGCGCGAGCGTGTCGGGGAATTGACAGGCAGTCGCGAATATTTCCTTGAAACGGGGGCACGCTACCGAAGTCATTTTCGGCAAGCTCCAGCATCCGGGAATCGGGGGATAACGCTTATGGCGGAAAGAACGGTATTCGCATATTTCAACACGCCGGACCAGGCCGAGGAAGCGCTAAGGCAGCTGAAGCCGTTGAAGCTAGTCGACTACGCGATAGAGAGGTTCGACGGCTATACGGGCACCGGCACCGAGAGTCTGGACAAAATCGGAGGCACGATCACGGGCGATTTCGCCAGTCTGGGCAACTTGACGCTAGGCGGCGATTTCGACAATCCGGATGCGGCCAAGCTGGCTACCTCCAGCGTCAGCGCGAGCGGCTATAGCTCGGGCGGACCGGATAACCGGGTTAGCGGGAGGGACATCATGCTCGTGGCGATCGTCGAGGAAGAAGACTACGAGCGCGCGAGCCGCATCGTCCAGGACGCAGGGGCGCTTTAGCGAATTGAACAAACAATAAACGAACAAACAATGAGCCGTATCTCCCCTTGGCGGGCGCGATACGGTTTATTGTTGTCGGTTCAGGAAATGAAGAAGGCAATTGCATATTCGCCATAAACCCACGGGGGTATGTTGACAAATAAATCTACTGCGATTATAGTATTCAACATACCCCATGCGGTATACGGAATACCATGAAGACAAACATACCCTATAGGGTAATAAATGCAACTACTCTAAGGAGGATGAAAGCGACATGACTGCTACATTTACGGCGAATCAAGTATTGGATTGCAAAGGTCTTGCTTGCCCGATGCCGATCGTCAGAACGAAGAAAGCGATCGAAGCGTTGAAGCCGGGCGAAGTCATCGAGATGCAAGCGACGGATAAGGGCTCCCTGGCTGATATTCAAGGCTGGGCGAAGAACACGGGCCATCAATATCTGGGCACTTTGCATGAAGGAAACGTGCTGAAGCATTACGTACGCAAGGCGTCCGCCGACGAAGAGAAGGCGGAGACGACTTTCGAACGAACGATCTCGAACGACGAACTGCTCGATAAGCTTGAAGCGAAAGCGCCGATCGTCGTGCTTGACGTTCGGGAACCGGCCGAGTACGGCTTCGGTCATATACCGGGCGCCGTATCGATTCCGCTCGGGGAATTGGAAAACCGCCTGGGAGAACTGCCTAAGGATAACGAGATCTACGCCGTGTGCCGGACAGGTAAGCGCAGCAATTACGCCTGCTTGCTATTGAACGAGAAGGGCTACCGTGCGACGAACGTCGTTCCGGGCATGACGGATTGGACAGGACCGAAGGAGGGGAAATAACGATGACGATAACGACAACGAAGAGCGCGCATGCGATGACGGCCGGGGAAGTCACCAGAGCGATTATCGAACGGAAGCCGTTGTTTATATTGGATGTGCGCAACGAATCCGACTACGCGGATTGGAAAATCGAAGGCGGCATCGTGGAAAGCCTCAACGTCCCTTTTTTCGATTTGATCGACGGCGTGGAGGACGTATTGCCACGTCTCCCGGCCGATCGCGACGTACTCGTCGTCTGCGCGAAGGAAGGCTCGTCCGTCTTCGTGGCGGAGCAGCTTGCCGAAGCCGGCATCGAAGGCGTGCGCTACTTGCAAGGCGGCATGAAAGCTTGGAGCGAATATTTGGAGCCGGTGAAGATCGGCGACTTGAAAGACGGCGGCGAGTTGTATCAGTTCGTTCGGATGGGCAAAGGCTGTCTGTCCTACATGGCGATATCCGAAGGCGAGGCGGCGGTCGTCGATACGCTGCGGATGACGGACGTGTTCGAGGACTTCGCGAAGGCGAAAGGCGCGGTCATCAAGCATACGCTCGACACGCATTTGCACGCGGATCATATTTCCGGCGGACGCAAGCTCGCGGAGAATAGCGGCGGAACGTACTGGCTGCCGCCGAAGGATGCCGACGAAGTCGTGTTCGACTATCATCCGCTCGACGATCAAAGCCGGATCAATGTCGGCGGAACGTCCCTTTCGATCCGTCCGATATACTCCCCGGGGCATACGATCGGCAGCACGTCGATCATCGTCGACGATCGATACTTGCTCAGCGGCGACATTTTGTTCGTCGAGTCGATCGGCCGTCCGGATCTTGCGGGCAACGCCGGCGATTGGGCGGACGATCTGAGAAACACGCTGTACTCGACGTACAAAGAACTTTCCGACGACCTGCTCGTGCTTCCCGCGCACTTCGGCAAGACGAGCGAGCTGGGCGAAGGCGGTCGCGTCGCGGCTCGTCTAGGCGATCTGTTCGCCTCGAACCCGGGACTTAACATCGACAGCGAAAAGGCCTTCAGGAAGACGGTCACGACGAATTTGCCCGCGCAACCGAACGCTTACCAGGACATCAGAAGAACGAATATGGGTCGCGTTCAACCGAGCGACGACGAACAACGCGACATGGAAATCGGACCGAACCGCTGCGCGGTTCACGACAAATAAGGAGGACAAACAACATGAAAATCGATATTCAAGTAGATGCGAAGGGACTCGCTTGCCCGATGCCGATCGTCAAGGCGAAGAGAGCGTTGGACGGCTTGCGGGAAGGTCAATTGATGGAGCTTCTCGCGACGGACAAAGGGGCGTTGAACGATTTCCGGGCATGGGTGAAATCGTCCAAGAACGAATGGATCTCGCATGATGAGAAAGACGGCGTGCACAGATTCGTCATCAAGAAAGGGTGAGGCGCGATTCCGTTTCTCTCTAACCTAAGGAGGTTTTGCTCGCCATGGATATGGAGTTCGGTCTCATCATACTGCTATTCGCGATCGGTTTCGTCGGCTCGATGATATCGGGCATGGTCGGCATCGGAGGATCCATCGTTAAATACCCGATGCTGCTCTATATTCCGCCCGCTCTCGGTTACGCGGCTTATACCGCGCAGGAAGTATCGGCCATCAGCGCGGTGCAAGTGTTCTTCGCCACGCTGGCCGGAATGCTAGCCTTCCGCAAGGGAGGCTTCATCAACGGCAAGCTCGTGCTCTACATGGGCGCGGCGATCGTCGCCGGAAGCTTCGCGGGCGGTTACGGCTCGAAGTATTTGTCCGATTCCGCGATCAATACGACCTACGCGATACTGGCTCTCATCGCCGCCGTCATGATGTTCCTTCCGAAAAAAGGGGAGGAGAACGGGGATTTCGGCAAGCTGGCGTTCAATCGGGCGCTTGCGTTCGCATTGGCCGGCATTATCGGCGTCGTATCGGGAATCGTCGGTGCCGCGGGCGCGTTCATTACCGTCCCTGTCATGCTCGTCGTGCTTAAGATCCCGACGAGGGTCGCGATCGCTTCGTCGCTCGCGATTACGTTCATCTCGTCGATCGGGACGACGGCCGGCAAGGTGATGGGCGGACATATTTTGCTCGATCCGTCCATCATCATGGTCCTCGCCAGCTTGGTCGCGGCACCGCTAGGCGCGATGGTCAGCAAGAAAATGAACACGAAAGCACTTCAATGGATATTGATCGCGCTAATCGCGGCGACGGTCGTTAAGATTTGGCTCGATATTTTATCCTAATTCGATACATGGGGGACGCAATAATAATGGAAAAGGAAAAAACGACGATCGTTCTATTCAGCGGCGACTTGGACAAGGCGCTCGCGGGTTTCATCATCGCGAACGGGGCGGCGGCCTACGATCACGACGTGACGATCTTCTTCACCTTCTGGGGCTTGAACACGATGCGTAAGGAAGAAGTCGTGAAGACGAACAAAGGCTTGCTGGAGAAAGCGTTCGGTTGGATGATGCCGAGAGGCGCCAAGAAGCTGGGCTTGTCGAACATGAACATGCTCGGCATGGGGCCGAAAATGATCAAGCACGTCATGAAGAAGCACAACGCGCTTACGCTTCCGCAGTTGATCGAGCTTGCCCGAGAGCAAGGCATTAAACTCGTCGCATGTACGATGACGATGGATTTGCTCGGCTTGCGGCAGGAGGAGTTGATCGACGGCATGGAATACGCCGGCGTAGCCGCTTATCTCGGCGACGCGACGAACGCCAAGGTGAATTTGTTCATCTAAAGGCTTAAGAGATGGCACGTCCTTATTTTTTGCTCTATAATATACCGGTATAGGTATAAGATAGAGAACACGATTCAGGGAGGCGATGAACAATGGCTTACGAATATAGCGACGACATCAAGAAGAGGCTACGGCGCTTGGAAGGCCAAGTACGCGGCGTATTGCGGCTGATGGAGGAAAGAAAAGACTGCAAGGACGTTATCATGCAGCTATCGGCCGTACGTAGCGCGGCAGACAAAGCGATCGCCACCATCGTGGCGGAAAATTTGGAGCAGTGCATTCTCGAGGAGCAGCAATCGGGCGGTGACACGAAACGCATGGTGAAGGACGCGATCGAGCTGCTCGTCAAGAGCCGTTGATCCGGGATAAACGGGACGGGAGATGCGCACGATGAATACGACAACGATAATCGGCTTGTTGCTGATCGCCGCAATCGCGGTGCTGATCGTCAGAGGTAGACGCGCGGTCGGAGGTATGGCGAATTATACCCCTGAACAATTCGAGGAGAAGCTCAAGGGAACTCCGAAACCCGTGCTCGTGGACGTGCGCGAGCCGTCGGAATACGGTTCGGGTCATCTCGCGGGCGCGGTGAACCTCCCTTTGTCCGGACTTAGGGGTTCGCTAGGCAAGCTACCTAAAGACCGCGAAATTCTGCTGTACTGCCGAAGCGGCATGAGGAGCAAGCAAGCCGGCGCGGTACTGCGCGGAAACGGAATCGAGAACTTAGGCCATCTGCAGGGCGGCATTTCCTCTTGGAAAGGAAAAGTCGTCCGCTAACGAAAACGGAGGGCGATGCCGCTCGGCGACGACGGGTTGAAGGCGATCGCGGCGGAAGTCGAGGCGATGTTAATCGAAGCGATCGATCGAATCCGCGAAAAGGATTTTCATCGACGTAAAGCCGGGCGCGGGAGCGCTCGGCTATTTATGTTATTTTACATAACGCGTTCATTCATTTGTTGTGATATCCATCGTATAAACTATTCTTTTTCGTATTTTTCACAATTTTACGTTAGATTTATTGACGTATATATAACGTAAATATATAGTTCTCTATAGAACGTTAGTCGATTACGTCTTGCGCGCGGTCGAGCGACGGCAGAGGAAGCCACATAAGTAGAGGAGAGGTCATCATGGTCAAAAAGGGTTGGGTAGTCGTCTTGGCTTTATTGATGGTTTTTACGGTTGCATGCTCCAACAATAACAACGAGAATACGTCGTCGCCATCGGCGAGCGCGAGCGCTCCGGCATCGACGGAGTCGGCCGCCGGCAGCGCGTCCGCATCGCCTTCCGCGTCGGAGAAGCCGTTGCCGAAAGTCGCTTTCGTCTACATCGGCGTACCGGGAGACGGAGGCTGGACGTACCAGCACGACCAAGGAAGACTCGAAATGGAAAAAGAGTTCGGCATAAAATCGACGGTCGTCGAGAACGTGCCGGAAGGTCCGGACGCGGAGCGCGTATTCGAGGATTTGGCGAAGGACAACGACATCATCATCGGTACGAGCTTCGGCTACATGGACTCGATGGTCGCCGTCGCCGCCAAGCATCCGGATAAAATTTTCCTCCATAATACCGGGTACAAAACGGCAGAAAACTTGTCTACCTACATGGGCCGGGAATATCAAAGCAATTATCTCGTCGGCATGACGGCGGGCAAAATGACGAAAAACAAAAAGATCGGCTACGTCGGGGCGTTCCCGATTCCGGAAGTCGTCTATTCCATCAACGCGTTCACCCTCGGCGCCCAAAGCGTCAATCCGGACATCGAAGTGTCGGTCGTCTGGAGCAACACGTGGTTCGATCCGACGGTGGAACGCCAAGCGGCGGTCAGCTTGCTGGATAAAGGCGTAGACGTCATCGCGGCGTACCAGGATTCCCCGGCCAGCATCCAAGCGGGCGCGGAGAAGGGCGTATGGGGCGTCGGCAACGACTCCGACATGGGCAAATACGCGCCGGATACTTACTTGACGAACAACGTCTGGGATTGGGGCCCGTATTACATCGATACGGTCAAGAAATACATGGACGGCACTTGGAAATCCGAAGCTTATTGGGGCCATATGAGCACGGGCATCGTCGATCTGGCGCCGTTCGGCAAAAACGTTCCTCAGGACGTACGCGACCTGGTCGAAGCGAAGAAAAAGGAAATCATCGACGGCACGTTCGAAGTGTTCACCGGTCCGATTACCGACCAATCCGGCAAGGTGCACGGCGAAGCGGGCAAACCGTTGTCCGACGAAGAAGTGCTGTCGACGAACTGGTTCGTTAAAGGCGTTAGCGGAACGATTCCGCAATAAACGGAATAGAAGCGGACAGATAAGGAAGGGGCAACGGCCATGACAGCGGATTTGTCTCCCGCCATGCTGGATCAATGGTATCCGGTCTTAATCTCCTCGGAACTACGCGACGAACCGGTGTCGGCGATGCTGCTCGGGCAACAAATCGTGCTGTTCCGGACCTCGAAGGGCGTTCACGCGTTCAAGGATCTGTGCATTCACCGGGGCGTTCCGCTTTCGCTCGGACGCATCGAGGGCGACGAGCTCGTGTGCGCTTACCACGGCTGGAGGTACGATGGTTGCGGCGCTTGCGTCCGCATCCCGTCGTTGCCGCCGGAGCGGGCGATACCGGACAAGGCGAAGGCGATCGCGTACTCTTGCATCGAAGAGCACGGTATCGTCTGGGCGAGCATCGGCCGACCGGAGACCGAGAAACCGAACTTTTTCTCCCATATGAACGCCGATCACAAAGTCGTGAGAATGGGGCCCTACGAGCTTGAAGCCGCGGGGCCGCGCATCGTCGAGAACTTCTTGGACGTCTCGCACCTCATGTTCGTTCACGAAGGGCTTCTCGGGGATAGCCGCTATTCCGAAATCCAAGATTATCGGGTGAACGAAGCCGAAGGCGTCTTGCGCACGGACGAGATCGTCGTGTTCCAGCCGGACGCGGACGGCCGGGGGAAAAGCATGAACAGCCATTATGTATACGAAGTATACGGACCGTTCACGGCCGCGCTCGTCAAGCGCAATCCGGACAACGGGGAGCTGTTCCATCTGTTCCTTGCGGTGTTGCCGATTACGGAGACGAAAAGCAGGGCGTTCATGCTGAAAGCCCGGAGCTACGATCTGGAGGCGCCTGACGAAGCGTTCGTCTCGTTCCAGGATACGCTCATCGAGCAGGACCGGGTGATGGTCGAGAATCAGAATCCGGATCTGTTGCCGCTCGACTTGCAGGCGGAGCTTCATCTGGTCTGCGACCGGATGAGTATCGCCTATAGGCAAAGGCTGAAGGCTTGGGGCGTGACGTTCGGCACGGCATAAGTACCGGGGAGGAACCCCGCGCGACGATTCGGTCGCGCGGGGTTTCTTTGTCTTCGGGCATGGAGGAGGGCGGCAGGCTTTTCTTCGGAACCGATCATTGAATTTAGAATATGCGCATGATAAAATTCAAGATTACGAAGAAGTGCTGTCAGGGGAGTGGAAAGCGAATGAGTAACGAATCTTCGACCCCTCGGGAAGAGGAAGAAGAGAGGCTGTTGACGGTGCTCGAGCAAGTCGGGCGACGGATGCGCAAGGAGTCGGCCCTGCTCGGCGAACGGCGCGAGGACGTCGTCGGCATTCGCCAGGAATTCTGGGACGACGTTCGCGTAAACTTCTCGGATTCGACCGAAGTCGGCGAGACGTGGAGCAGCATCATGCAACAGAAAGAGCTGCTCGTCGAGCGCGAACGAAGCCATCGCATCGCGACGGAAGTCGTCGACCGGTTGACGAAGCAGTTCGACTCGCCGTACTTCGCGCGCATCGATTTCTCGGAGAAGGGAGCCGGAGGCGGCGCCGAAGCGATCTACATCGGGCGCGCTTCCCTCGTCGGCGAGGACGGGGACACGTTCTACGTGTACGATTGGCGGGCGCCGGTATCGAGCCTGTTCTACGATCACGAACCTGGCCCCGCGGCCTATCGCGTTCCCGACGGGCAGATCGAAGGCGAATTATCGCTGAAGCGGCAATTCGTCATTCGCGGCGGACAGATGAAGCATATGTTCGACACGTCGGAGACGGTCGGGGACGAAATTCTGCAAGCGGTTCTCTCCGAAGGCTCGGACACCGCGATGAAGAGCATCGTCGCGACGATCCAGAAGGAGCAGAACGGCATCATTCGGGACGAGAAGCATAAGCTGCTCGTCGTGCAAGGAGCGGCGGGAAGCGGCAAGACGTCCGCCGCCCTGCAGCGGATCGCTTACTTGCTCTACCGGTTCCGGGAGACGCTCGGGCCGAACCAGATCATTCTCTTCTCCCCGAACCCCGTGTTCAAGGGGTACATTTCCCGCGTCCTTCCCGACTTGGGCGAAGCGAACATGCGGCAAATGACGTTCCGCGAGCTGGTCGAGGCGAGACTCGGCCGCAGGTTCGAGGTGGAGGACTTGTTCTCCCAGACCGAAGCGCTGTCGGATGAGAACGGCGAGAACGCGGGAGAGGCGAGGGAACGGGCCGTCAGGTATAAGGGCTCGGAGCATTTTTTCGCGACGGTGGAGACTTACCTGAAGAAGCTCGAGAAGGGCGGCGTCCGGTTCCGTCCGCTTCGGTTCCGCGGCATGTCCATCGCGACGGAAGAAGAAATCGCCGAAAGGTTCTACGCCATTCAAGCATCGGACGGATTCGGCACGCGCGCGGCTAACGTGAGGCGCTGGCTGCTGGAGAAGCTGAACGGCTGGATCGATTCTCAGATGGACGAGAAATGGGTGGAGGAAGCCGCGGAGCTCGTCGAGATCGAGGACATTCAGCGGGCATACGTCGATATTCGGCGCAAGGGCGGCTTCCACGACGAAGTGTTCGACGACGAAGAGCAGATGAGCATTCGGTTGAAGCGCCGGGTCGCGGAAGAGAGCATCGCGCCGCTCGTGAAAGCGGTGCGCGGGTATCGCTTCATCGACGGACCGGAAGTGTACAGGGAATTGTTCGAGAACCGCGGCGTGTTCATGGCGTGCGCGCCGGAAGGCAAGCTTCCTCCGAACATCGAGTGGATGCTGCAGCGGATCGACGATTCGTTCGGCCGCAAGCAGATCGATCACGAGGACGCGACGCCTCTCATGTATATATCGGAGGCGCTCGAGGGCTTCCGCAAAGTCGAAGGCGACATCGAGCACGTATTCGTGGACGAGGCGCAGGACTATTCGCCGTTCCAGGCCGCTTATTTGCGCCGCCGTTATCCGCGTGCGCGGTTTACCGTTCTGGGAGACTTTAACCAGGCGATCTACCTGCAGTCCCAGGAAAGCGGCGGGTTCGGCGGCTGGACGAGGTTGATGGCGCCGGAGACGACGTCGGTCTTGAAGCTGACGACGAGTTATCGTTCGACGGAACAGATCGTGGCCTATACGAAAAAGATCCTATCGCCGGAAGACGCCGCGAGCATCACGGCCTTCCATCGGAGCGGCGAGGAACCGAGATTGACGACGTGCGGCGACGGGGGCATCCTCGGCCAAAGCGTGGCCGAAGGCATCGTCGAGCTGTCCGCCCGCGGGTACGGCACGATCGGCGTCATCGCCAAGACGGCGCGCGAATCTGGCAACGCCGCGGCCGTACTGAAGGAGTTGCTGCCGGACGAAATCCCGGTAACGCTCGTGACCGGAGGGGCGGCGCAATTGCCGAAAGGCGTATCGGTGCTGCCGTCGTATCTCGCCAAGGGCATCGAGTTCGACGCGGTGCTCGTCTGGGATGCCTCCGCCGCGCAATACGGCAAAGAAAAGGACCGCAAGCTGTTGTACACCGTATGCACGAGGGCGCTGCACGTGCTGCGCGTCTTTACGATCGGCGAGCCTTCTCCTTGGCTTCCCGCGGATGATGAGGAGAGTGTGAGGAATGGTCAATAAAGCCGCGCTCGACGCGCTGAAAACGTATTACGGCTACGATTCTTTCCGCTCGGGCCAAGGCAAGCTGATCGAGGCGATATTGGCGGGCCAGGACGTGCTCGGCATTATGCCGACGGGAGCCGGTAAGTCGATCTGTTATCAGATTCCGGCGCTGCTGCTCGACGGCGTCACGATCGTCGTATCGCCGCTTATTTCCTTGATGAAGGATCAGGTCGACGCCTTGAATTCGGCGGGCATCGAAGCGACCTTCATCAATAGTTCCTTGTCGCTTAAGGAGACGAACGAACGGATGCGGCATGTGGCGGCCGGGCATTACAAGCTGCTGTACGTCGCTCCCGAACGGCTCGAGTCGGAATACTTCCGGGAACTCGTCCGCAAGCTCGAAGTTCCGCTCGTCGCGGTGGACGAAGCCCACTGCGTTTCGCAGTGGGGGCACGATTTCCGTCCGAGCTACATGACGATCGCGACGTTACTTCGGGACATCGAGCCGCGGCCGGTCATGGCGGCGTTCACGGCGACGGCGACGGACGTCGTCAAGGACGATATCGTGAATCGGCTTCGGCTGGTCAAGCCCGCCCGCGTCACGACCGGTTATGCCCGCGACAATCTGGCGCTGTCCGTCGTCAAGAACGCGGACAAGCGGGATTACGTGGAACGGTTCATCCGGGAGCGTCCGGATCAAGCGGGCATCATCTACGCCTCGACAAGGCGGGAGGTGGAGAGCGTTCATGCGTTCGTCCGATCGCTCGGCATATCGGTCGGCAAGTACCATGCCGGATTGCCGGAAGAAGAGCGGGAAGCGACCCAAGAGGCGTTCCAACGGGACGACTTGCAATTGATCGTGGCGACGAACGCGTTCGGGATGGGCATCGACAAGTCCAACGTCCGGTACGTCATCCACAACAACATGCCGAAAAATCTAGAGGCGTATTACCAGGAAGCGGGACGCGCGGGACGCGACGGCGATCCGGGGGAATGCGTGCTGTTGTTCTCGCCGCAGGACGTCGTCACGCAGAAGTTCTTCATCGACCGGAGCGAGGCGGGCGACGAGCGGAAGACGAACGATTATCGGCTGTTGAACGAAATGGTGCAGTACGTCCATACCGGCGAGTGTCTGCAGCTGACGATCGTGCGCTACTTCGGCGAGGAGAACGGAGAACGTTGCGCCACCTGTTCGAACTGCGCGGATACGCGCGAGACGAAGGACGTGACGGAAGAAGCGAAGTTCATCTTCGCCTGCGTGTCGGAGATGAAGCAGCGGTTCGGCGTCACGCTGACGGCCAAAGTGCTTCGCGGCGCGAACGACGCGAAGATCAAGCAGTTCGGCTTCGATCGGCTGAGAAGCTATGGAAGGCTGCAGGCGGTGCCGGAGAAACGTCTGACGGGACTTATCCACGGCCTCGTCGCGGACGGGTACCTGACGATGTCCGATTCGCAGTACCCGGTCGTCCAATTGACGGAACGTGTGCTCGGCGTCATGCGCGGGGAAAGCAGCGTCTTCCAGAAGGTCGAGCCGGAGGTCGCTCCTTCTTCGAGAAGCGGCGGGCGAAGATCCGGCGGCTCGTCCGCGTCGATCGCCGTGTCCAATCCGGCGTTGTTCGACGAGCTGCGCAAGCTGCGCAAGCGAATCGCGGACGAAGAGCGGCTGCCGCCGTTCGTCATCTTCCACGACGCGACGCTGCGCGAGATGTGCGAGGCGATGCCGCGGACGGAACGCGAGATGAAGAGCGTCA
The DNA here is from genome assembly GCF_042655365.1 of Cohnella suwonensis. Lineage (NCBI taxonomy): Bacteria > Bacillati > Bacillota > Bacilli > Caryophanales > Paenibacillaceae > Cohnella > Cohnella suwonensis. The sequence goes on from NZ_JBHSMH010000042.1 coordinate 34,023, forward strand.
AAGGGGTCGGCGACGGCAAATACGCGAAGTACGGCAGGGCGTTTCTGGAACTGATTCAGGATTATTCATAAGCGATAGAGAAGGAGCCGACTCGCGGGAGTCGGCTCCTTGTATTTTGTTGCGCTAAGTCGCTGAATGCGCCGAAATAACGTCGCCCCGCGCCGCTAAATCCGCGAAATCGCTTGATGCGCCAAAATAACGTCGCGCCGCGCCGCTAAATCTGCTAAATCGCTTGAATGCGCCGAAATAACGTCGCCCCGCGTCGCTAAATCCGCGAAATCGCTGAATGCGCCGAAATAACGTCGCCCCGCGCCGCTAAATCCACGAAATCGCTGAATGCGCCGAAATAACGTCGCCCCGCGCCGCTTAATTCACGAAATTGCTTGCTTCCCCACGACGTACTCGCTCAAGCGTACTTGATCTCGACCGGCACCATGTTCGCCTTCTGCGGATGCCACTTCGGCATGCCGAACTTTTTCATGTAACCGAGCACGTTTATGTAATTCGATACGCTTTGTTCCTCGTTCATCTTCTCGAGCAGCTTCCAGCAGGCGATCACGTCGTTGAGCGAGCGGTGGGCCCCTTCGAGCGCGATGCCGTATCGTTGGGACATTTCTTTGAGGTTATGCGGGTATGTATGGCGTTCCCTGGCTATCGTCAGCGTATCGAGAAAATCGTTCGGGAACGACCGATTCGCCAGCCGGAGCAACGTGTGATGCAGGAAGCCGAGGTCGAACATCGCGTTATGCGCTACGATCGTGCTGTCTCCGATTAACCGGTTAAGAATGCGGAACGCCGTTTCTTCGTCCATGCCGTTCACGAGATCCGCGCCCGTGATGCCGGTGATTTCTGTAATCTTAGGAGCGAGCGCGCCGTCGAAGCGGATGAGCGTCTGGAATTGGCTGACGATCTCGCCGCCGAAGCAGCGGATCGCCGCCACCTCGATGACGCGGTCGCGCGACGGGTCGAGACCGCTCGTCTCGAAGTCGAGCACCGTAATATTATCGAGTTTCATAGGGACGGATGCGCCTCCTCGTCATTAATTCGTCCTGTATACGTAAGGGTCTTTCGGAGCGGGAACCGCTTCGTACGAAGTGACGCGAAGCACGGGAATCGTTTGCTTGAACGGCTGGTACAGCTCGGACGTCAGTTTGCCGGTGACGTGCACCCAATCGTCGTCGTGCAGCACCGTTCCTTTCGGAAAGTCGACCAACATCCCGAATACGCCCGAATCCGCCGCGCAGTGGATGAAGCCGAACCGAAAGACGAAGTAATGCTCGCCGTCGACCTGTTCTCCCTTGTAGGCGAACCCGTCGAACGAAACCGTCCGGTTCATGAATTCTCCCGGGAAGTTGTAGATAACCTCCATGCCTTTCATGAACAGATCGTCGTTCAAGTTGATTTCCTTCATGCCGACGATCTCGGACAGTTCCTTGTTCTTGAGCTTGTCGTAGCCTTCTTTGCCGTAGAAGACGCTAGAGTCCGGCTTCAGGAATTGGTGAGTGCCCGGGTTCTTATCCGACATCGAATCGTCCATGCCCGGGAAAGAGAAGCCCTTCGCTTTCACGAAGCTCGAGTCGAGCGTCTGAACCGGAAGGAAAATGCCCGTGACGATCGGAAAAGCCAGAATGAGATAGCCGATGGCGCGTTTCCACTTGGACTTGGGCTCGTGCGAATGACCGAATACGTCATGGTCGTGATCGTGATCGTGATCGTGATCGTGATGCTCGTGCGAGTGATCGTGGTCGTGCGTATGCTCGTGATCATGGCGATGAGCATGTTCGTGCTCGTGGCCGATAGCGTGAGCTTGAGCTTTGGCCTCCGCGTCTTCCAGCTTCTTTTTCTCCGCTTGTTCGGCGCGGTACATGCGGACGACTTCGATCGCGCTGAGCAACAACAGCAGCACGATGGCCGTGACCGACAAATACGCGTATTTGGTGTTAATGAATTTGTTCAATTGACCTTGCAGATGGATGAGCGAGAACATGAGGGCGAAGCCGAACAAAATATAAAATCGGATCAATCAAACCAACCTCCCGACGATTAAGGAGCCAATGAGAGTAAACAGAGTGACGAGGGCGATCAACGTAACGACGAACTTCGTGCGGAACGTGCCGAGCAGCATGAGCGTGTTCTTGATGTCGATCATCGGCCCGTATACGAGGAAGGCGGAGATGGAGCCCATCGAGAACGTGCTGCGGAACGATGAAGCGATGAAGGCGTCGGCCTCGGAACAGAGCGACATCGTGAAGGCGAGACCGATCATGACGAGCGACGCCATCACTTCGTTGCCGCCGAGATGGAGCAGCGTGGACGTCGGAATGAACGTTTGCATGCTTGCGGCGATGAACGCGCCGAGCACGAGGTATTTGCCGACGGAGAAAAATTCGTCCACCGCGTGCGTGAGGACGTGCCCGAGCTTCTTCGAAGCGTCCGGGCGAGGTTTCGCCGCGACGGGAGTTTCCGACGCGGCCGCGACTTGGCGTTCGTCTACCCGAAGCGGCAATACCGGGAATAGGATCGCGACGCACATGGAGACGGCGAGAGCGACGGCGAACGCCATGCCCGATCGGATCAGAACGACGCGCCAGTCGTTGCCGAAGGCGATATAGGTCGAGAACAGAACGATCGGGTTCACGATCGGTCCCGTCAGCATGAAGGCGATGCCCGCGTTCAACGGAACGCCCTTATTAAGCAGGCGGCGGGTAATCGGCACGATGCCGCACTCGCAGGAAGGGAACAAAATGCCGACGCTGCAGCCGAACAACGACGCCAAGAAGCGATTTCGCGGCATGACGCGGGAGATCCACTTTTCCGTGACGAACGATTGAATGAAGCCGGAGATCAGCACACCGATGAGCACGAACGGAATGGCTTCCATTATCATGCTTAGGAAAATCGTATTGAGTTGAAGGAATGTTTTCACGAATGCACCTGCTAGTTACGATAGAATGGGCGAACCTATGCTACTAAATTAACACATCGCGTTCAAGAAAACCTTAAAAAGATGGGGCGTAAAGGTGAATGGCGAGGGGCAGTCGTCGCCACTGCAGCGCATTTGATTATGACAGTCGTGTATAACAATCATTACGAAACAAGGTGAGTTTAATGATTTAGGCAGCAACTATTTTGAAGTTCGACGACAAGTACGTCATATGGAACAGAGTACCAACCGCCTTGAAAGTTCAGGGTTCATAATCACACCAACTGTTTTTGAAATCTACTGAATCTACGGGATCGGGAGAGGTTTGAAAGTTTACATAAGGCATACATTACACGGGGGTTCTTGCTAACAAAACGCCTATACACTGGATGAAACTATCCATAATAGGGAGTGTACAGAGTGAACAAATCGGCGAAGCAAGGTTTGTCTTTCGTCTTAACGTTTGCCATATTGGCGGCGATGCTGCTGCCCGGGTCGGCTTCGGCGGTTCCGGATTCGGTGGGGTTTCCGGGGACGCCTTACGGTGCGAACGGGGCATTCGACGAGAAAAGCGCTTACGACGTTATTTTGCCTCATTACAGCGCTATCGGCGCATCTGATCTAGCGTCTAAAAGCTCTTATGTAATCGCGACGTCGTCGCTTGCGGCAGGGACTGCTGGCAAAGCTTATTCGGCAACATTATCGGCGATCGGTGGAACGGGGCCGTACAGGTTCTCCGCGACAGGACTGCCTAGCGGATTAACGATGAGCCCGGAAGGTGTCATTAGCGGTTCGACGACGGTGACGGGGAATCTGTTTGTCGAAGTTCAAGTAACGGATAGCGCCAACTCGCCAGTAACGAAGACAAGATCTTTCTCTCTTATGATAAATGATGCGTCGGTCGGATCGATACCTCTCAAAGTGCCGGCGTTAAACACTTCTCCAAATCCGCGGTAGGCTACAACAAGCAATCGTTCGCGGAACGGCGAACAGTTTCGCGAAAGACTGCTCGTCTCGATGATCGAGCGGTTACGCGGCGGCGATGAAGTTCTCGCTGAAGAAGACGACCGTTCCGATCGTGTTCGCGCCGAAAGATTTCGCGACGCGCGCGGAAACGGCCCAAAATTTGGCGATACTGATGCAGGTTATGGTTAAATAGAGGTAACCTGATCAGTGGAGTGATGAAGATGAAAGCTTTGGTCTTCCGCGAGTTCGGCGGACCCGAAGTGTTGCATATAAGCGAAATCGAGGATCCGGCTGTCTCGGCCGGGTCCGTTATCGTTCGAACGAAAGCGGTCGGGTTGAATTTCGCCGACATTTACCGCCGTAAAGACAATTATCATCTTGCCGGCGAAGCGCCGTGGATTCTCGGTTACGAGGGAGCGGGCATCGTAGAGAGCGTTGGCGAAGGCGTCGCCGGCATTCGCGTCGGCGACAGAGTCGGTTTCGCCGACGCGCCGCACGCGAACGCGGAGCTCGTCGCGGTAGGCGCCGACCGCGTCATCCCGCTGCCGCCGGACATTCCGTTCGAGCTGGCGGCGTCCGTCTTGCTGCAAGGGCTGACGGCGCATTACCTTGTCCACGATAGCTACGTCGTCCGCGAAGGCGACGACGTGCTCGTTCATGCCGCGGCGGGCGGCGTCGGCCAATTGCTCGTCCAGCTATGCAAGAGCAAGGGAGCCAGGGTCATCGGACTGACGTCCAGCGAGGATAAGAAGCGGGTGGCGTTGAACGCCGGAGCGGACGAGGTGCTCTTGTACGGCGACCAGAACGCCGAAGCCGACGCCTCTTGGCCGCAGGCCGTTCGCGCTTGGTCCTCCGGCGGCAAGGGCGCGAACGTCGCCTACGACTCCGTCGGCTCGACGCTCATGGACAGTTTCAATTCCGTGAGGGAGAAAGGGACGGTCGTCTTTTACGGCATGGCCGGAGGGGACCCGCCGCGGATCGACCCGAGAATGCTCATGGATTCGTCGCTTACGTTAACGGGCGGAGACTTGTGGAACCACGTGACGTCCCGGGAGGAGCGCACCCGAAGAGCGGGCGAACTGTTCGGGGACATCGCGGCCGGAAAGCTGCGCGTGGAAGCGCCGACGGTATTCCCGTTAAGCGAGGGCGCCGATGCCCATCGGCTCATGGAAAGCCGCCGGAGCACGGGCAAAATCATACTCGTGCCTTAACGGACCTCCGAAGACGGAGAAAGCGGGTGCCCTTTGGCCGCCAATAGGCTATAATAATAGGTATCGAGCTTTATGAGTCATGAGGAGGATCATTTTGAACCAAACGATTACGGTGAACAAAAAAGAAGTCGCGGTGACGTTCTCGAAATTTTTCGATACGGAGCTGGGCGAATTCATATTCACGCAAGTCATGTGCGACGTCTACATGCCCCACAACGAAGCCGTTCCGCTCGACCTGGAGAAGGAACAGATGAAACGGATCGTCGAAGGCTTCAAGAAGCGGCCCGAGCTGCGCAACGAGATCGAGAGCGAGACGATCAAAGGCAAGACCTACTTCGTCATCAATCCGAAAATGCGCTATGATCTCGATTGGCTGAAGGGGAACAAGCCTGCCCGGCCGATCTCCCTCGCGGAGCACGAGAAACGCAAGGAGGCGGAAGCGCGCGGCATCAAGTACGATCCGTCTCCCGAACCGGAGCCGGTCGAAGCGGTCGAACAGGCGCCGAAGCCGGAGCCCCGCAAGGCACCCGAATTCACGGACGGCCGCCGCAAGTTTTTGCAGGCGAAGGGCTTTAAGCTGAACCTCGGCACGAACAACTGGGAGATCAAGGATATCCGGTTCCCCGATTCGAAGATCGACAAGTCGCCGTCGGACGAAGAATTCATTCAAGGGATGAACCGCTTGCTCGAGGCGTCTTACCAGAATCATCTGAAGCGCAGGGCCAAACCGGCGCAGACTAGCGCGCCCGACAAGAATTAACCCGGTACGGATGGCACAACGACAGCCCGGGCGGCGAAAGCCGTTCCGGGCTTTGATATGCTCCAAGGAGACCGCATAACGATGACTTTAACGAATAAAATTCGCGCCGCCTTGTTCGCGAACGTTCGAGCCGACGTTCTCGCCGGACTGACGACGGTGCTGGCCCTCATTCCCGATTCCCTCGCCTTCGCGTTCATCGCGGGCGTCAATCCGATGATCAGCATTTACTCGACGATCTGCATCTTGCTGCTGACTTCGATTTTCGGCGGCAGACCGGCCATGGTTTCTTCGACCGCGGGCTCGATGGCCGTCCTGATGACCGCCCTCGTGGCTCTGATATTCCTGTCGCAGCTCCGCTATTTTCGCGGCGAATCGTGGCTCATGTACGGGATGGTGGCGGGAACGCTCGCGATCGTTTATTTGCTCCCGAAGGTGACGAAAGCGATCCCTTCGCCGCTGGCTGCCGTCGTCTTGATGACGGTCGCCGCCGCGTTCCTGCATTTGGACTTCAGCACGGTGGGCAATCTCGCGACGATCGAATCGTCTCTGCCCTCGTTCCATTTCCCGAACGTGCCGTTCACCTTCGAGGCGTTGTGGATTCTGCTCCCCGTATCGTTCTCGCTCGCGATCGTCGGCTACTCGGAGACGCTGCTCACCCAGACGATCATCGACGAGATGACGGAGGAGAAGACGAGTAAGGACAAGGAAATGAAAGGGTAAGGGATCGCCAATACGGTAACGGGCTTCTTCGGCGGCATGGCGGGCTGCGCCCTGATCGCGGAATCCGCGATCAACGTGAAAGTCGGCGGAAGAGGACGGTTATTGACGATCGTCGCCGCGCTCGTGCTCTTCCTGCTCGTCTTCGTGCTCGATGACGTGCTGAGCCGCATTCCGATCGCGGCGCTCGTCGGCGTCATGCTGATGGCGACGCGTTGCTTGAGCGGATTGATTTCGCGGATGACGCGGACAACGTGTGTCTGGATTTGACGGATTCCCGCGTGTGGGACCATACGGCGGCGAAGACGGTGGATAAAATCGTCGGCAGGCTAGAGGGCAAAGGGAAGAAAGTCCGCGTTCTGGGGCAAGAGCAACCGGCGCGTTCCCGTCCCGCTTAATCAAAAAGGTTGTCCCCGGAAGCGGAACGGTTCGTTCCGGCGGGGACAACCTTTTATCGTTTACGGCAGATGCCGGGCTTGCAGCCGATACTCGGTCGGGCTGAAGCTGGATTCCTTGCGGAACGCTTTGGCGAAATGGTTCGTGTCCGGATAGCCGACGAGCTCGGCCACTTCCTTGACCGGAAGCGAGGTCGTCGCGAGGATCGATTTCGCTTTTTGCATTCTTTTGCGGTTCAAATATTACCTATCCGTTGCCGGACGAGCGGGATACGGTAGTGGAATTGACGCTGAACGACTAACGAACGAATAGCCGAAAGACAAAGACAAAGACAAAGATAAAGCCGTTCTCCAATGCCGGTTACCGGCAGAGGCGAATGGCTTCTTTAGGCACGGGTGCGAGGAGCAGTAAGTATTGCCTCGGATCGTTGGGTTAAGCTATAGTTTGGAGACGATAGATGGAAAAATAAGGGGTGGTTTCGATGGCGGGCAACAACAATCAAACGCTAGGCGGGAACAGCGTCATTCTGCGTCTGGAAATCGACGCGGCGCGCATGAATTTCGGACTTGTCGCGAATATCATCTCGAGCATGGGCGGAGACATCATCGCTATCGATACGATCCACATCGGACACGGGAGCAGCATCAGGGATATTACGGTGAACGTCGTCGACGCGGGGGATATCGGCAAAATATCGGAAGCCATCCGGCAAATTCCCGGCATCCGCATCGTCAATACGTCGGACCGGACGTTCCTGCTGCATCTCGGAGGCAAAATCGAAGTGACGCCGAAGTTGACGATTCAGAACCGCGACGACCTGTCCCGCGTCTACACGCCGGACGTCGCGCGCGTCTGCCTGGCGATCCACGAAGATCCGGACGACGCTTATTCGCTGACGATCAAACGGAATACGGTGGCCGTCGTCTCCGACGGAACGGCCGTGCTCGGACTCGGCGATATCGGGCCGAGGGCGGCGATGCCGGTCATGGAAGGCAAGGCGATGCTGTTCAAGCAGCTCGCGGGCGTGGATGCGTTCCCGATCTGCCTCGATACGAAGGATACGGAGGAAATCATCCGCACGATCAAACAAATCTCGCCTACTTTCGGAGGCATTAACCTGGAAGACATCTCTTCCCCGAGGTGTTTCGAGATCGAGCGCCGGCTGAAGGAGGAGCTCGACATTCCCGTCTTCCACGACGACCAGCACGGCACGGCGGTCGTCACGTACGCGGGCCTCATCAACGCGCTGAAGATCGTCGGCAAAAACATCCGCGACGTCAAGGTCGTTGTCTGCGGCATCGGGGCGGCGGGCGTCGCCATCAGCGATATTCTGCTTGCGGCCGGCGTGAAGGAGCTGGTCGGCGTCGATAAGGAAGGCATCCTCGTCGAAGGCGAAACCTACTCCAATTCGGTGAAGGAAACGTACGCGACGCGGACGAACCCGAAGCGCGTCCGCGGCGGATTGAAAGAGGCGCTGGCGGGCGCGGATATTTTCGTCGGGGTGTCCGCCGCCGGCTTGCTGAAGCGCGAAGACGTGCTCGGCATGGCGCAAGACCCGATCGTCTTCGCGATGGCGAATCCGAAGCCGGAGATCATGCCGGGAGAGATCGAAGACATCGTCGCCGTCATGGCGACGGGCCGGTCGGATTTTCCGAACCAGATCAATAACGTGCTCTGCTTCCCGGGCATTTTCAGGGCGGCGCTCGATTGCCGGGCGAGCGTAATCAACGAAGAAATGAAGCTGGCCGCCGCGGAAGCGATCGCTTCCGTGATTACGGACGATAAACGGGACAAGTATTATATCGTGCCGAGCGTGTTCGACCAGAAGGTCGTCGAGCTGCTGCGAGACCGGGTCATCCGCGCGGCGATCGAGACGAAGGTCGCGAGAAGGATTCCGAAGGAATATCGCTGATCGGGAAGGCCGATCGCATCGGCTAATCGCGTTCGCCCATAGGCACCAGTTGCTCTTCCCGGTAATAGTGTATCGGTAGAGAGTACGGAAGGGAGCCTGCGCCATGGGCGGATACGATAACCGGACGGCGATCTTTCTCGCGTCCGTATGCAGCCAGACGTATGCCAGCTACAACAATCCGGATGGCAGCTTCGTCGTGCCGGAAGGGTTCAGGCTGGCGAAGGAAATCCGCGCGAAGTCTCTTGCCGGCGTGTCGGAGAGGTTCGGATTCATCATCGAATCCGACAGCCACGTCGTCGTCGCGTTCCGAGGAACGAGCTCCGCGCAGGACTGGGTCGCGGACGCGATGGCGAGCCAAGTCAAGGTGAAGTGGGCGAGTCGAGCCGGTTACGCGCATCGCGGCTTCTCGAGGATATACGATTCCGCCCGCGGCCAAGTACTGGAGACGCTCGAGGGCTTGCCGCCGGGCAAAGCGTTGAATATTACCGGCCACAGCCTGGGGGGCGGGCTCGCGACGCTTTGCGCGCTCGACGCCGCGGAGAATTCTTCGTTCGAGAATCCGACGACGTATACGTTCGGGAGTCCGCGCGTCGGCAATCCGGCGTTCGCAAGGGCGTTCAAGGAAAGGGCGGGAGACAATTACCGCGTGAACAACCGATTCGACGTCGTGACGCATTTGCCTCCGCAAATCTACAGGCTGCCGAAGCGGGACAAAACGTTTTATTACGAGCATGTGTCGAAGCCCGAGACGCTCGCTTTCCACAACGGCTCCGTTTCGGGCAATCACGTGATCGGCAGCTACTACGCGGTACTCGCGGAGAGAAATCCGGGTTTCGCGGAGAGCTTGAGCGAGAGGAATCCGGGCCTATGCCCCGGAACGGCGGATAGCGAGGGAGCGTTTCCAGCGTAAGGCGATGGCGCGAAGAGGAGCAAAGCCGAAAAATCGGCTTTACTTTCCTCCATTTCCGAGTTATCCTATTGGATAAATATTAAAAAGTCGATCGACCGGCGGGAGGGGAACGGCCATCAACATCGATAATATCGAAGCTTTCGTATACGTGATCCACTGCGGCAGTTTCAATAAAGCGGCCGAAGCGTTATACTTATCCCAACCCTCGGTGACCGCACGCATCCAGTCGCTGGAAAGAGAACTCGACTGCAGGCTGTTCGACAGGCAAGGCAAGCAAGTCCAAATCACCGAAGAAGGCAAGCGTTTCCTCCCCTACGCGCAGCAATTGATCACGACGTACCGCAGGGGGAAGCTGCACGTCCATCGGCAACGCAAATTGCCCGAGGAGCTTCGGATCGGATGTACCGTATCGGTATCCAATTACGTGATTCCCGAGTTGCTGCCGAAGCTGAAGCAACGTTTTCCGGATGTTCACTATAAGATCGTGACGGGCGTAACGGACGATATCGTGGGCAAAGTGCTGGGCAAAGAAGTCGATATCGGATTCGTGCGCAACGTGAACCATCCGCAGCTGCACTCGGCGAAACTATACGAGGATCCGATCACCTTGTACGCTTACGAGGGACATCCGTTCGTCGGCTCGGAACGGGTCACGATCGAGCAGATCGCGGATCAGCCGCTCGTGTTCTTCGAATGCGGGGCGCTCGACTGGCTGCGCATTCACCGGATGTTCGAGAATCTAGACAAGCCGCCGAACATTCAAATCCAAACCGATAATTCCGAGACGGCGAAGAAGCTGGTCATCGGCAGGGCGGGCATCTCGTTCTTGCCCGGTTTGACCGTCCGCCAGGAACTCGTCCAAGGAAAGCTGATCCCTCTCAAGGTCCCGGAAACCGAAGGAATCGCCTTGCAGACGAACGTTATCGTAAGTCCCGGAGAGTATGCGCACTTTATGAACGCGATCATCGAAATCGGCAAACAATTCATGTCGCCAATAGGAGGAGTCGTATGAGCCGCATCGTTATTATCCATGGAAGCCCGACGCCGGGATCCCGCCTGAACGGCATCGTCGGTTACGTCGAAAGCAAGTGGAAAGAGAAAGGCATCGAGATCGACCACGTCCATGTTGCGGAATTGCCGGCGGAAGCGCTCTTGCACGCGAATTTCAAAGACGAGAGCATTATCGCCGCGGTCGGCAAAGTAGAGGCCGCTTCCGGCGTCGTCATCGCCAGTCCGGTGTACAAAGCGTCCTTCACCGGCATTCTGAAGGCGTTCCTGGATCTGCTTCCGCAAAAAGGACTGCAGGACAAGGCGGCTCTACCGCTGTTCATCGGCGGTACGATCTCGCATCTGCTCATCTTGGACTACGCGATCAAGCCGGTATTGTCCGTGCTCGGCAGCCGCAACATTCACGGCGGCGTCTACGCGATCGACCAATGGGTACAGCGCCTGGAAGGCGGCGGATTCGAGCTGTCCGAAGAGCTGCGCGAAAGGCTGACCAACGCCGCGGACGAGTTCGCCGAAGAGCTCGAGTGGATCGATAGACGGAAGCAGGAAAAGTAAAGCCGATTGTCCATCCGCGGTAAAAATGAGGGGATGCTTCCCCGTGAAAATGACGATCGACGACTAAAAACGAAAGCGGGACTGTCCCGGGTCATCCTAGATGACTTCGGGACAGTCCCTGATTGCTTTTATAAATCGATGAATTTCTTATTCCTTTATCGCGCCGGCGGTAATCCCCGAAAAGATGAACCGCTGAAGGAACAAGTAGAGCAGCAAGGTGGGCACCATGACAATTAAGATAGCCGCCGTCAATTGCTCGAAGTCGGAAGCGCGTTGACCCACGAAGGACATCAGCGACGTGGACAACGTATGCAAATCTTTGGACGGCATGTACAAGAACGGAATATACATGTCATTCATGATATCCACCGCTTTTATGATGCCTAGAGTAGCTGATGCAGGCAGCAGCAGCGGGAAAATGATTCGAACGAAAATGCTGAAATAGGAAGCTCCGTCGATCATCGCGCTCTCATCCAGCTGGGACGAGATTTTCTCGATGAATTGAAGGAAGATGAAAATTTGCAGCAGATCCGTTCCGGCGTAGATGAGAAGGGGAGCGCCTAACGAATCGTATAATCCAAGGCCCTTGATGATTTGAAACCGCGCGATTTCCGTCGTATAGAAAGGCACGACCATGGCGACGACAAACAGGCTCATGATCACCTTCTTGAAGCGAAAGTCGAAGCGGTTAAGCACGTAAGCCGTCATCGCTCCGAGGATCGTATTCAAGAAGACGCTGACGAAGACCAGTATGCCGGTATTTTTGAATCCGGTGAGCATGCCGCCTTTTTCGAACGCCGTTTTCAGGTTGTCGAAGGTCCATGCCTTCGGCAAGGCTAGCGGGGACGAATTCATCAAATCTATAGGCGATTTGAAGGCCGTAAACACGTTAATCAGAATAGGGAACATGACGAACGCGGTGATGATAGCGAACAAAAGGTAGATCAGCGGAAGGGAACGGACCTGTTGTCTTCGGTTCATGTCTTAATCCCCTTTCCCTTTGAACAATTTGCTTTGAAAATAACTGAACGCGATGATCATCAGCATGAGAATGACGCCCAAAGACGAGGCCAGGCCATAGTTGTTATACTTGAAAGCGGTTTGTATGGTGTATACAGTAAAGGTCGTACTCGCAATTCCCGGTCCTCCTTGCGTGATCAGGAACGGAACATCGAACACCTGCAGAGCACCCCGGACATTCAAGAATAGGACGATCTCCATTACCCGGGATATGCCCGGAAGCGTAATGTACCGAAATTTTTTCAAGGGACCGGCGCCATCGATCGTCGCCGCTTCATACAAATCTTGCGGTATGGACTGCAGGCCGGCGAGAAACAAGATGACATGAAGACCGCTGAACCGCCATAAGGAAACGACGACCAACGAATAATTGACGATGCCTTTATCGCTTAACCAATTCTGAATCCAGCTAGACAGTCCGAACGCTTCGAGAAAAGCGTTCAAAGGTCCGTTGATGGGGTTGTACAGAAAGCTGAACAAGTAAGCTACGGCTACTCCGTTCAGGATATATGGCATAAAAACGATGGAACGGAAAAAGTTGCTGGCCCGCATCTTGTTGTTCAGGAGTACGGCAACCATGACTTCCAAAGGAATGAACAAAGCATGGATTCCGAAATAAAGGAAGTTGTTAGACAGCGCCTTCCATACGTCGGAGTTGTTGAAGGCGGCCCGATAGTTGTCGATTCCCACGTAATGAAAGCTCTTGCTCATCCCGTTCCAATCCGTCAGGCTGAACTGAAGCAGCCGCAGCGTCGGATAAAACAGGAACAACAGAAGCAGAGATACGGGTATGAACAGAAACGAGAAGATGACCAGTTTCTTCTGAAAGGAATAGCTCATTCCACTTCCCCTTATTAATTTGGAGAAAGCCCCGCAAGGGCTTTCTCCAAAAGTGATTGTTTATTATTTAGCCGCTCTGGCTTTGGTCCATTTGGCATTCAGTTCGGCAACGATATCGTCCAATTTTTTGCCGGCCATCATATCTTGGCCTATCGCCTTCACATCCAATTGGATAGCGTTCGTAATCCGCGTATATTCCGAATCGCCTGGAATATAAGTGAACACTTCGTTCTTGTTGTTTGCGTAAAATTGCTGCAGGAACGGTACGTCTTTGGCCTCGATGCCTTCGAAGGTGGAAACCAGCTTCTGCTTGTCGATGTAGGTTTGGTAAACTTCCGGAGAATAGAACCATTTCAGGAACGCTTTCGCTTCTTCCTGATGCTTGCTTCCGTTCGTGATTCCGTAGAAGTAGTCCGTGAACATCATAAGCTTAAGCGGCTCGCTTTCCGACTGCCGATACGGCATCGGGAAAGCGGCCAAATCGTCGATGTTGCCGACTTTGGATTCATAGGTAGGTTCGAACCACAGTCCGGCTGCGATGACGGCCGCTTTTTTGGCATTGAACAGGTCGGTTGCCTGATCCCAACTGATGCCGAGCGGATCCGGTCCCATCACTTTGCTGGAATACAATTGCTCGATTTGTTGATACGCTTTGTAGAACGGCGTGCCTGCGGCGAAAGGTTGGTCCTGTTTCGCGATATCGCTCAGATAGCTCTCCGAACCGGACACGATTTGCGGAAGGAATTCGTTGAACGGATAGTTCGGCCAAGCGTCTTTCCCACCCATGGCATAAGGGATATAGGTGCCGTTGTCTTTGATTTTCTTCAGAACGTCGATAAATTGCGGCCAAGTGGTCGGAACTTGCAGGTTCAGCTCTTTGAACACGCTTGGGTGGTAATAGACCAACTCAGGGAAGGAGATCGTCGGAACTCCCAATATTTTTCCGTCGACCGCGTATTTGCTCGCGAATTTGTTCGTGGCCACATAAGGTTCGCCGTCCAATGGAAGAAGCTGGTCTTTGAAATCGGACAGCCAGTTAGGCTTCATGCCCATGATATCCGGAAGCTCGTCGCCCGTCGCGCGAACTTTCATCGCTTGCAAATAATCGCCGTCATTTTTGATGGATTCGAATTCCACGGTAACGTTAGGAGCCACCGCGGCGTATTCTTTGACTTTGGCTTCGAGATAAGCAACGAAATCATCGTTGTTGCCCCAGAGCGCCATTTTTAAGGTTACTTTTTCTCCGTTTGCTTCCTGGGTTGCCGCCTGCGAAGCCGGAGCCGATGCGGAAGAGCCCTCGTCTTTATTGTTCTTGCTGTTGCCGCATGCCGTTAATATGGAGAACGAAGCCAGCATTGCCGTGAGCAAGAGCGTAATCCATGTCTTTCTCTTCATCTTTTTTGAACCCTCCCAATGTATGGTTGCAATCGCTTTCGAAGTTTATCTTATAGGGAATGAGGGCGCTTTCACATGAATATAATTGCTTTTTTCTTCTCTCTTTTTATCCTTGACCTCAACCGATGGATCATTTCGAGAGCATTTCCTCCCGGTATTCCAGCGGCGTTTTCCCGGTAACCTTCTTGAATATTTTACTGAAGTGGCCTTGGTTCGGATAACCGACTTTTTCCGCGATCTCGTAAATCTTCATCCCGCTGCCCATCATCTGAATAGCTGTCTCGACTCTTTTTCGCGTCACGTATTCGATGAACGTTTCTCCGGTTTCTTTGGCGAATAATCTGCTAAGGTAGCTTTCGCTGATACCGACGGATTCACTGGCGTTCGTGAGGGAAATCGGCTCGTGGAAATGCCGGTCGATCCACTTCTTCACCTTGTCCACCAAGGGTGGAGAATTTTCCATGATCCGCTTTTTCGGGTCGATGCTGTCGAATACGGTTTGGATCAACGACCGAAACCATACGTTCAGCGGGTTGGCCTGCTCGAATTGTCCAAGCCGTTCTAGCGGAGACTCGGGTTCGCCGGTAATATTCTCCCATGCTAGCCCCTTTGAATAGAGGAGGGAGCTGATTTCCCACAACAAGGCTCGATAAGCGTGCAGCGTTTTCTCGACGGGCACGCCGTAAGCTTCGGCAAGGTCGTCTAAGCCTTTATCCAGCTTGTTACGCCAACCCGCATTACCCGATTCCAGATCATGGAGCAGCTCGGGTACGTTCCAGACGGGTTCCTTGATCCGGCCCGTATAGGAGGTTACGTCCTCCTCGAAGTAAGCTCTTCCCGATCCAAGATAAAATCTTGTCTCGGCCCATAGCTTGGATTGCCTGAAGCTTTCCCCCCAATAGGCGAATTGGGTGCAAATCCGCGAAACCCCCCATGTTGCCCAGAGGTTCATATACACTCGCAAATGGCTGATCGTCTTGTTCAACATCTCGGAAATGACTTCTCTTGCCTGCAATTCCCCCATAAGACCAGGCAGCAGGAATAGAACGGCATATTCCTCTCTGGCGATGCAGGTGACGATGGCGTTTATTTTGTAACCGTCGGCAACCTGGCGGATCGTATGGACGATAAATCGGCTTCGTTGTTTTTCCGATTCGTGGTCCGTTGGCGCAGAGCTTCGGTCGATGATCAAACAGCAGACGACATGCCTGGAGCCGAGCGTGGAAAGCAGCCAATTAGAGGCTTCGCTTCCTTCCGCATCGGCGGTTTCCTGGAAATGAACGAGGGAACGAAATGCTTGCTCCCGGATTTTTTCCGTCCGCGAAAGACTATCCCTTTCCTTCTGCTCTTGTTCGTCGATCACTTCGCGCAACCGCTGGACGGCTTTTAGAATGACTTCCCCGACATGCGCTGCATTGAGATCTTCCTTAATGATATAATCGTACACGCCGTATACGAACGCTTGACGGACATATTCATATTGAGAATACGCGCTTAGCACGATGACCCCGGTCTGACTGCCTTCTTCCGACTCTCTAAGTTTCTGCAGGAAGGCAAGTCCCGAGAGGATCGGCATCTGAATGTCTACCAGAACAAGATCGATGCGCATCGGCGTAATCAAGCGTAATGCGTCCTGACCGTTCGAGGCTTCTCCCACGATTTCGCAGCCGTAATCCTCCCATCGGATCAGTTCCCTTAAAGCCAGCCTGTATATGGGTTCATCATCCACGATCAATACCCGCATCATATTATTCATCCTCTCGAATAACCGGCATGACGACCGTAACGGTCGTACCCCTGTTCAGTTCGCTTTCGATCGTAATGCCGTAAGGCAATCCGTAGTTCAATTGCAGCCTTTCGTGAACGTTCTTCAATCCTATTCCGCTGAAACTCTCCTGAACCTTATCTTCTTTCGTCTCAAGCAGCTTTCCGAGCACGTCCGGATGAATGCCCCTTCCGGTATCGCGAATGACGATCCGGCAATTGCCCTGGGAAATATCGCCGGCCACTTGGATTAACCCCCGGGATTCGCGCTCGTGAAGTCCGTGAACGATGGCGTTCTCGACGATCGGCTGCAGCAATAGCTTTAGGATCGGGATCGATTGCATCCGGGGTTCTATATCGTATCGGATATCGAATTGGTCGCCGTATCGGATCTTCATGATCTGGACGTAATAATCCAGAAGTTTCATTTCTTCCGCTACGGTCGTATACATGCCTCCGCGGTTAAACGCGGAGGAGAGCAGTTTGGTCAGCGCTTCGGTCATTTTCTGGATATTCCCGGCATTGGAAATGCTGGCCATCAGTTTGATCGTGTTCAAGGTGTTCAATAGAAAGTGCGGGTTGATCTGCGATTGCAGGGCGGCGATTTCCGCCAACCGTTTCTGGGTCTCTTTATCTTCGATTTCTTGAATCAACTCTTTCAACTGAGAAACCATTTCATTGAAGGTAACGCCCAACACGTAAATCTCGACGGGACCGGATTCCTTGATATTCGCCTTCAGATTGCCGGCTTTGACGGAGGCCATCTGATTGACGAGCGAGCCGATCGGCTTAACGATGCTTCGGACAAGCAAATAGGAGACGAGAAGAAAGACGATTACCCCCGCGGCCGACAGCGCAATGATCCGTTCGTACATCTCATCGATTTGCTCCAGCATGTTGTCGTAGGAGTAAATCTGTATATATTTGAAGCCTGACGCGGAGGATCTATATACGATAAAGGATTGTTGTCCTCCGATATTCTGGACGTAATACCCGTTAGCTCCCGCCAGCGCTTCCCGGAACGAGGGGTTGCCTCTCACCCCTTGACGCATCGCTTCGGAATTCGTGGAGGCGACGACGGAACCCGATGCGTCGAGCACGAAGCTATCCCCCGCATCGGAAACATTGGTTTTGAGGAGATCCGTAATTTCGCGGGCGTTAAACACGAAATAGATCATCTCGACGTTGTAGAATGCCGTACTGTAATTCGGAGCTACCGCAACGCTCAAATATTCTCCCCTGTCAGGGAACGTTTCCAGATTCGTCTCTACTCCCATGATTTGTACTTTGTTTTTGTTCTGCAGCACCTCGCGGTACCACGCTTGGCTACGCATTTTCGCTTCATTCATCTCCAGGTTTTGCCTGTAAATGTCCAGTCCTTCGCGATTGAAGGCGAATATGACCGCGATGACGTCGGGGGTATAGTGAAAGTAACTGTGCAGATTGGACTCGAGCTTTCTGCTCAGCTCAAGCTGCTCCGACACGGATTCGGAAAAATGCACGGACGATGCCGCCGCAATCATCTCCCGGTCGTTCGCGATCGTGGCGATCGTATTTTTCATCAAGCGAAGCTTGGAGTCGACCGTATACGAGATTTGCTCCACCGTTTGCATAGCGCGGGACGTCGCATTATCCAAGAGAATCGTATTGAACGATCTCGCGGAATAGGCGGCGATCAGCGAAATGGATAACGAAATCATAATGACGAAGGAGACGATCAGAATGCTTGATATTTTCCATCTTCTCTGGTGGATATATTGCGGTTTTCGAAGCAACGGGGTTCCCTCATTCAACTGAGTAAATTTCATTAATTGTATTACTCTAGCACCATCCGGCGGCTTTCGACAAGCAAGAGAGAATGCATTCGGCCGTAATCGGGCGAATGTCCGTATCGGTTTTTACTATCGATCGATAGAACTTCTCTATTATCCAAAGAGCGCTCGGGGTGATAAAGTTAGCTCAAACATAATTCTTAGTTAACCGCTAGGAATTATAAGTTTAATAAAAAGACAATCACTTGGAGGGATCATGCATGAAAAAATTAATCACGTTCGCGGCTGCCGTTATTCTAGTTTTTACTCTGGCGGCATGCGGCAACAACAACAAAAATAACGCGTCGAATTCGCCGTCTCCGTCGGTTTCCGAACCGTCCGCCGCGGCCGGCGCGTCGCCGAGCGCTTCCGCTGAAGCAAGCTCCGAAGCGCCCAAGGAGGTCAAGAAAATCGTCGTCGGCACGGGCAACCAGTTCCCAAAAGTCGCTTTCGTCGACGAGAGCGGCAAGCTGACCGGGTTCGACGTCGAGCTCGTGCGCGAGATCGACAAGCGGCTTCCGGCATACAAGTTCGAGCTTCAAGTTCTCGAATTTACGAACATCCTACTCAGCCTCGAGACGGGCAAGATCGATTTGGCCGCCCACGAGTTCGAGAAGAACCCGGAGCGCGAAGCCAAATACTTGTTCAACAAGGTGCCTTACGCGTATTGGAAAAACAAAATCATCGTCGCGAAGGACAACAACGATCCGATCGAGACGCTGGACGATCTCAAAGGCAAGAAAGTGTACGCGACGGCGACGAGCGCGGCCGCTACCCAATTCGAGAACTACAACAAAGAGAACGGTAACGCGCTGAAAATCGTGTACTCGAACGGCGGAGCGAACGATCTGGCGCAGCAAATTTCCTCCGGCCGCGTATATGCGACCGTCGGCGACGACTTCGTCCTGCCGCTGATCGATCCGGAAGGCAAGCTGAAGTCCGTAGGCAAAGTCATCAGGGAATCCGACATTCTGTTCTTGTTCCGTAAGAACGATCCCGAGGAACAGCAACTGGCCGACGCGGTCGACAAGGCGATCGTCGAGCTGCAAGCGGACGGCACGCTGTCCAACCTGAGCAAGCAATGGCTCGGCTTCGACGCCACCGTCTCCGATAAATAGAATTCCGTGAAGAAAGGATGAGGCCGGGGTATGGGTGCGCCATTCGATATTTCCTTCGTGTTCGAATACTTCGTGAAGCTGTTGCCTTTCGTTAAGACCTCTTTGTTCATCGTGGCCAGCTCCATCGCGGTGGGCATCGCCGTCGGATTTCTCGTCGCCCTGCCCCGGTTGTACGACGTTCCCGTCCTGAAGCGGGCGTCCCAGCTTTACGCTTCCTTCTTCCGCGGGACGCCGATCCTGATCCAATTGTTCTTAATCTATTACGGCCTTCCGGAGCTGCTGAAGCTGATCTCGATCGACGTCAGCAAGATGCCCGTCCTCGTCTTCGTCATCCTCGCGTACGGGCTGCACAACGGGGCATATATTTCCGAAGGGATACGGGCCGCGGTCAAAGCGGTCGACAAGTCGCAGGTGGAAGCGGCGTACGCGGTCGGCATGACCGGCTATCAGGCGTTCACGAGAATCGTGTTCCCGCAGGCGCTCGCCATCTCCATACCGATTCTGGCGAATATCGTCATCGCGACGTTGAAGGATACGTCGCTCGCGTTCACGCTGGGCGTCATGGAGCTGACCGGCAAGTCGCAAACGCTCTTTACGATGTCCCGGCACATGATCGAAAGCTATGTCGCCCTGGCGCTCGTGTATTTCATTATTAGCTTCGTCCTCGAAAGACTGTTCAACTTTTCGGAGCGCAGGCTACTGAGGCATGAGGCGCCCGTTGCGAAGGAAGACCGGGTACCGATGGGAAGAAAATGGCTGAACCGTAAGCTGAAGCCGGCGGATTTGGCGATAACCAAGGGGGGACTGGCGAATGACGCTTGATTTCTCGTTCATCTGGACCGCGTTCAAGCAGCTGTTGCCCGCGTTGCCGACGACGCTTCAGATTACGGTCGTATCCGTCTTCTGCGGGTTCGTCATCGGCACGATCGTGGCGCTGTCCCGGATCTTCAAAGTGCCGGTATTGAGCCAACTCGGAGCCGCGTACGTCACGTTCGTCAGGGGAACGCCGATGATTACCCATCTGTTTCTCGTCTATATCGGGTTATCGACGATTCTCGATCACCTATCCGAGAAGTACGGCTGGTCATTCAACTCGGTATCGATCCCGATGATCGGATTCGCTTATATCGCCTTCTCGATTACGGCGGGAGCATATATGTCGGAAGTGGTCCGTGCGGGCATGCTGGCCGTCGAGAAGGGGCAGATGGAGGCGGCGCGCGCGGTCGGCATGACAACGTTCCAGGCGCTTCGCAGAATCGTGTTCCCGCAAGCGTTCGCGGCCGCGCTGCCGAACCTCTCGAATTCGCTGATCGGCATGCTGCACGGGTCCACCCTCGCATTTATCGTGTCCGTCGTAGACATTAACGCCCAAGCCCAGATCGTAGCTTCGACCAATTGGAAATTCACGGAAGCTTATCTGGCGGCCGCGATTCTATTCTGGATCGTGACCGTCGCCATCGAGAGGGCGACGGCCGCCCTCGAGAAAAGAATCAACGTCTACAACCGCGGAGGTGTCGCATGATCAAGCTGAAGCAAATCCACAAATCGTTCGGTCGCGCCGAAGTGTTGAAAGGCATCGATCTGACGGTGCTGAAAGGGGAAGTCGTCGCGATTCTCGGTCCGAGCGGGTCGGGCAAGACGACGCTGCTTCGCTGCTTGAATTACTTGGAGAAGCCGAGCGACGGGGAAATTTCGATCGGAGAGCACACCGTCCACTGCAAGAAAGCGCACAAGAAGGACATCCAGAAGCTGCGCCGCAAGACGGCGATGGTGTTCCAGCAATATAACCTGTTCCGCCATAAAACGGCGATCGAGAACGTGATGGAAGGGCTCATCGTCGTTCAGAAGCTCCCGAAGGCGGAAGCGCGGAAAAAGGGCGTCGAGCTGCTGGAGAAAGTAGGGCTCGGCAACAAGCTGGACTCGTATCCGAGCCAGTTGTCGGGCGGACAGCAGCAACGCGTCGGCATCGCCCGGGCGCTCGCGCTGAATCCGGAAGTGATCTTGTTCGACGAGCCGACGTCCGCGCTCGATCCGGAGCTCGTCGGCGAAGTGCTGGCGGTCATCCGGAAGATCGCCAAGGAAGGCATTACGATGGTCATCGTCACGCACGAAATGGGATTCGCGCAGGACGTGGCGAACCGCGTCGTGTTCATGGACGGCGGCGTCATCGTGGAAGAAGGCTCGCCCAAAGACATTTTCCAATCGCCGAAGGAAGAAAGAACGAGGCAGTTTTTGGCGCGTTACACGTCGGAATACGCCTACTCCATATGAGAGGTAGTTCAAAAAGTCCGCTTTTGATCACGAAGTCAATTCGGGAAGTGGATTCGGCAAAGGTGCTGAAAATCGAACTTTTTGAACTTCTATTATTTTAAGAACGGAGCGGATGAACGATGGCTCTTAAATTCGGCATATTGGACCAAAGCATCGTGTTTCCGGGGCATACCCCGGCCGAGGCGCTGGCGAACACGGTGAAGCTCGCGCAGTTCGCGGAAGCGAGCGGCTTCGAAAGATTCTGGGTATCAGAGCATCACGATTCCGCCCTTATGGCGGGCGCTTCTCCCGAAGTGCTTATTTCCCATCTGCTCGCCCGGACGGAAAAAATCAAAATCGGTTCCGGCGGCGTCATGCTCCAACATTACAGTTCATACAAAGTGGCGGAGAACTTCAACGTGCTTGCTTCGCTAGCGCCGGGTCGCGTCGAGCTCGGCATCGGAAGGGCGCCGGGCGGGCTTCCGCGTTCGACGAAGGCATTACAGAAAGGCGTATCCGTTACGGAATCGCTCGGCGAGAAGCTAGAGGAGCTGGATCAACTGCTAATCGGGCCGCTCGGCGAAGCTCATCCGCTCGCGGGCTTGCAAGCCAATCCGATTCCCGAGCGGCCGGCGGACGTGTATCTGTTAGGCACGAGCGTCTCGAGCGCGGAGCTTGCGGCCGAGCGGGGATACCCGTACGCGTTCGCGCTCTTCATCAATAACGACCCGGATGCGGCCAAAGCCGCCTTCGACGTCTACCGGGCGAAGTTCGACCGCTCGAAAGGTCGCGAGCCGAAGACGTTGCTCGCCCTGTCCGTCATCGCGGCGGATACGGACGAGGAAGCGGCGGAGCTCGCGGGACATCTGAAGAGCGTCCGGGTGACGCTCGCCAGCGGCAAGACGGTGAACGTCGGCACGCTGGAACAAGCGGAGGAGTTCGCGAAGCAGGCCGGGGAGACGTATACGGCCGAAGTTCGCGAAGCTGATATTACGCGCGGCACGAAAGACGCAGTGCGCAAGCGGCTGCTCGAGCTGCGCGACTTGTACGACGTCGACGAGCTGATCTTCACGACGATCGTGCCCGACTTCGAGAAGCGGTTAAGGTCGTTCCGGTTGTTAAAGGAAGCGTTCGAGGAAGAGAAACTTAAAGTATAGCGGAATGCGAGTTGAGCGGAAGGAGGAATGAGAGATGAGCGGTCCGATCGCGGAACGGTCGAAAGTGAAGGAAGCGACGGAAGCGACGGAAGCGACAAAAGAGACGGAAGAGAAGGAGCTATTCGCCGAACGGATTATCGGTTACAGACGGCATCTTCATGCCCATCCGGAGCTGTCGCACGAGGAAGTCGAGACGACGGCGGTGATCCGGGGATGGCTGGAGGAAGCGGGCATCAAGATCCTGGACGAGTACGCGCTGCGGACCGGCCTCGTGGCGGAAGTCGGCGGTTTGCGGGGAGGGCCGACGATCGCGATCCGCGCGGACATCGACGCGTTGCCGATCCAAGAGGAGACGGGGCTGCCGTACGCCTCCCGATCGGCGGGCAAGATGCATGCGTGCGGGCACGATTTTCATACGGCGGCGGCGATAGGCGCGGCGTTCCTTCTGAAAGCGAGGGAGAGCGAGCTTCCGGGAACGGTAAGGTTCCTGTTCCAGCCGGCCGAGGAGAAAGCGAAAGGCGCCGAGCAGGTGATCGCGAGCGGCGCGCTTGAAGGCGTAGAAGCGGTGTTCGGCCTGCACAACAAGCCGGACATTCCGGTCGGCACGATCGGCATCAAGGCGGGGCCGATCATGGCGGCCGCGGACGGCTTCGTCGTCGAGGTGACGGGACGAGGCGCCCATGCGGCCGTTCCGGAAGCGGGAATCGATCCGATCGTGGCGTCGGCCCATATCATTACGGCGCTGCAATCGATCGTCAGCCGTAACGTCGGCGCGTTGGACAGCGCGGTCGTCAGCGTAACGCGGCTGAACAGCGGCACGGCGTGGAACGTCATCGCCGACAAGGCCGTATTCGACGGCACGCTGCGGACGTTCGCAGAGGACGTGAGGACGGTCGTCCGCGAACGTTTTGAACGAATCGCGACCGGCGTCGGCGCGGCGCTCGGGGCGGCGACGAAAGTGAGCTGGCTCGAAGGGCCGCCGGCCGTCGTCAACGACGCGGCATGGGCGGAACGGGCGGCCCGAACGGCGACGTCTATCGGGTTAAGCGTCGTCGAGCCGAAGCCTTCGCCGGCCGGCGAGGATTTCGCGTACTACTTGCGGGAGACGACGGGAGCTTTTTTCTTCTTCGGCACGTCGGGGCCGCAGGAGTGGCATCATCCGGCGTTCGATGTCGACGAAGCCGCTTTGCCTCTCGCGGCCGAATTTTTCTCGGCGTTCGCGGCCGATGCGCTTGGCGATCTGAGCGGCTTGCGCAAGTGACGGGGAGGCGGTACGCATGAGGCAATTATACGACGTCATCGTCGTCGGCGCGGGCTCGATGGGCATGAGCGCGGGCTACGAGCTGGCGAAGCGGGGAATGAGGACGCTGCTCATCGACGCGTTCGATCCTCCGCACGACAAGGGGAGCCATCACGGCGAGCCGAGATTGATCCGGCACGCTTACGGCGGCGGCCCGACTTACGTGAAGCTGGCGATCCGGGCGGATGAACGGTGGCGGGAGCTCGAAGAGGAGACGGGAGAGAAGCTGCTGGTCAGATCGGGCGTGCTTAACGTCGCCGATCCCGACGTGTACAAGTTCGGCGTCCGGTTCGGCGACGCGGAGGATCACGGCGTTCGAATCGAAGCGCTCGACGCGGAAGAGATCCGGCATCGTTGGCCGGGCGTTCGCGTTCCGGATCGCTACCGGGCCATGTATGAACCGGACGCGGGTTATCTGTACAGCGAGAAATGCGTCTCGGCGTATCGCCGGTTGGCGAAGGAATCGGGAGCGAGAATATTGACGGACACGTTCGTCACCGGCATACACGCGGGAGCCGCGTTCGTCACCGTATCGACCAAGGACGTGACGTATACGGCGAGTCACGTCGTGCTCAGCGCGGGGGCCTGGTACCGTTCGTTTGCGTCGCTGATCGACGCGCCGATCCGGGCCGTCCGCAAAGTCGTCGGCTGGTTCGAACCGAATGGCTCGGCGGCCGACGGCGCGTACGATGCCGGAACGTTCCCGGGCTTCACGTTCGGGGATGCTTCCGGAGGCTACTACGGATTCCCGAGCATCGGAGGCGCCGGCGTCAAGATCGGCCGCCACGACGGCGGGATCCCGTGGGAGCCGGGAGAACCGTTCGCCCCTTTCGGGGCGTATCCGGACGACGAAGCGGATTTGCGGCTCGCCCTCGAAACATTCCTCCCCGCCGCAGCCGGAAAGCTTATGCGGGGAACGGCTTGCAAATACGAATTGACGCCGGACGACGATTTCCTCATCGACGTGCATCCGGAGTATCCGAACATCGTGCTCGCCGGCGGATTCTCCGGGCACGGCTTCAAGTTCGCGAGCGCGATCGGGGAACTTATCGCGGACCGGATCGAGTACGGCAGATGGGGACGGGACTTATCGATTTTCTCGTTCGGCCGGTTCGCGGGGCAGGGTCATTCCCGTACCGGAGCCCGGACGGGAACATAGAAGGAGGCAAGGCCATGAGCCAAGTTCAAGCTACGGTAGATATCGAATCGTATTTGGATACTTACGAGTCTCTTCGGCAGGCGATCGAAGGATGGACAGAGGAGCAGCTTCGTTGGAAGCAGGCGGAAGGCAAATGGAGCGCGACGGAGGTGCTGACGCATCTGGCGGATCACAACATCGTCGTCTCGTTCCGTCTTCGCGTAATATTGTCCGGCTCGGAAGCCCGCTTGCCGGCGTTCGGCCAAGACGGCTGGGTTGCGGGTCAGAAGGGCAACGCCGGCAAAGCGTCGGACATTCTGAACTTCTATCGCGGTTTGCTCTTGTATAACAGCCTGCTGTTCAGCCGGTTGACCGATGCCGATTGGGAGAAAACGGGAGTGAACTTCAAGGGGGAGACGGTAACGGCAGCGGCTATCATTCGCTCTTTCGTCGCCCATGCGCACCATCATATCGCCCAGATAGAGAGGATCAGGCTGGCTCAATTGGAAACGTCCGGGAACGGCGGATATCCGTCGTAAGTGAAAACCCATTTTCGATAGGAAAGCAGGTGGAGACCATGGCATCGACCAAGGAAGTAAAGATTCGCGAGGCGTCGCTTTCCGATCGGGACGCGGTCGTCCGCGTATTGCTCGACGCGTACCGGCAATACGAGCAAACGTTGGACGCGGAACGCTGGGAGCAGTATCGGAACGGCATTCTGCAGGCGATCGACGCGCCGACGACCCGCGACCGGCTCGTCGCCGAAGTCGACGGGCAAATCGTCGGCAGCGTGTTCATTTACGATTCCTCTGAGTCGGCGTACGGAGCGCCGCAGCTCGCGATCCACAATCCGATCATCCGGCTGCTCGGCGTAACGCGCGAAGCGCGCGGGCTCGGGGTCGCGACGGAATTGATCCGCGAAAGCGCGAAGAGGTCGCTCGAATGGGGAGCCGACACGCTCCACCTGCATACGTCGGACATGATGGATTCGGCCGTCCGGTTATACGAACGGCTAGGATTCGAAAGGGCGCACGACAAGGAATTTTTTAACGGGGACATTCTGGTGAAGAGCTACAAGCTTCGGCTGAAGGAAACCGCGCTGCTGCAAGCACATTGAAGAGGAGGAATCATTCATGGCGAAAACCAAAAAGTTAAAGCTCGGCACGATCATTCACGGCGTCGGGGGCAACGTATCGGCGTGGCGGCACCCTTCGGTTCCGGTCGACGCGA
The DNA here is from genome assembly GCF_042655365.1 of Cohnella suwonensis. Lineage (NCBI taxonomy): Bacteria > Bacillati > Bacillota > Bacilli > Caryophanales > Paenibacillaceae > Cohnella > Cohnella suwonensis. The sequence continues at coordinate 60,404 of NZ_JBHSMH010000042.1, forward strand.
GCGTGAACCTCGAGTTCTACAAGAAGCAGGCGCGGATCGCGGAAGCGGGCAAGTTCGATCTCGTCTTCATCGCCGACGGCTTGTACATCAACGAGAAATCGATCCCCCACTTTCTGAACCGGTTCGAGCCGATCACGATATTGTCCGCCTTGGCGGCGGTCACGAGCCGCATCGGCCTTGTCGGCACGTTGTCCACCTCGTACAGCGAGCCGTTCACCGTCTCCCGCCAATTCGGCTCCCTTGACCATATTAGCGGCGGGCGCGCGGGCTGGAACGTCGTGACGTCTCCCCTGGAAGGCTCCGCCAAAAACTACGGAAAGCCCGAGCATCCGACGCACGACGAAAGATACCGGATCGCGGAGGAATTCCTCGAAGTATCTCGCGGGCTGTGGGATTCGTGGGAGGACGACGCGTTCGTGCGGAACAAGGAAACCGGCGTATTCTTCGATCCCTCGAAGCTGCATCGGCTTGACCATAAGGGAGAATATTTCTCAGTTCAAGGTCCGCTGAACATCGCGCGGTCGAAGCAGGGGCATCCGGTCGTCTTCCAAGCGGGCTCTTCGGAGAGCGGCAGGAAGCTGGCCGCGAAAAGCGCGGACGCCGTGTTCACGGGACACGAGAATATCGAGGAAGCGAAAGCGTTCTACAAGGACGTCAAGGATCGCGCCGAAGCGCTTGGTCGCTCCCGCGATGATATCGCGATCTTCCCCGGCATCGGGCCGATCATCGGCGCGACGGAGGAGGAAGCGGAGCGCAAATATTTGGAGTTCGCGAACCTGGTGACGATCGACAAGGCGCTCGAATATCTCGGACGATTTTTCGAGCATCACGATTTCTCCCAGTATCCGCTCGACGAGCCGTTCCCGGAGCTCGGGGATCTCGGCTCGAACAGCTTCCTCAGCGGCACGGACAAAATCAAGAAAAACGCGAGAGAGCAGGGGCTGACGCTCCGCGAAGTGGCGATCCGGACGGCGACGCCGAGAGGCGAATTCATCGGCACGCCTGAGAAGGTCGCCGACCTGCTGCAGCGTTGGTACGAAGAGGACGCCGCGGACGGCTTCATTATTTACGCGCCGACTCCGGATGCCCTGAGCGACTTCGCGACGCACGTCGTTCCGCTCTTGCAGGAACGCGGCATCTATCGCACAGAGTACGAGTCGGATACGCTCCGGGGGAACCTTGGATTGCCGATTCCGGCGAACCGGTATACGGCCGCCGCGACGGGGGCGGGCGTGAACGGGTAAGGGAAAGACCGGAACGTTGCGACTTTCGTCGCCTTCGGGCGATAGAGCTTGCGTAATAACCTTCAGGGGTCGACAGTTGGATGACTTCCGGGCACCTCGAGAAGCTCTAGTTGCTTGCGAAGCAGCTATTGAGCGACTCGAGGTTGTTTCGAAGGGCTGTAGTTGCTTGTGAAGCAGCTATTGAGCGACTCGAGGTGGTTTCGAAGGGCTGTAGTTGCTTGCGAAGCAGCTATTGAGCGATTCGAGGTTGTCTCGAAGGACTGTAGTTGCTTGCGAAACAGCTATTGAGCGACTCGAGGTTGTTTCGGAGGACTGTAGTTGCTTGTGAAGCAGCTATTGAACGACTCGTGGTCGCTTCAGCCGAACCCTTGTCGAAAACCGGCGTTTTCTAGGGAAGGAATCTTCTTGCCCTGCGCAGGGGCTTGGATTAGACTTAAAGACAAGAGTTCAAAGATCGAAAGCGGACTTTCGAACGCTTCCCAAAAAAGAATAGATTTGTAGGCAACGGTGCCTAGGATAAGGATCGCTTTTCGCGTTCCTTGAGCCTGGGCGCCTTTTTGCGTTAAGCGATAGTCATCGCATGCGGGGAGGTGGAGGAAGTGGAGCGTCGGCCGATCAGGGGCGTCCCGCTCGCCGTCCGGGTCATTCCGAACGTGGACGGGGGACTGGCTCGGGCATTGGCGTTGAGAGCGGGCATTCGAAGCTTGGGGCTGTTCACGTCGACCGTCGACGACGTCGGTTATACGGCACTGGACGAGGCGACGAAAAAAGCGGCCGTGGAAGTCGTGTACGCAAAATCGTTCTACGCGGGCTCCGGGCATGCTTCCGGACCGCTTTCAGGCGAGTTCATCGGCCTCATCGGCGGCGAAACGCCCGACGAGGTGAGAAGCGGACTGGACGCGGCCGTCGCGCTTATGGCGGAAGGAGCCTGCTTCTACTCTCTCGACGAGGAAGGAACCCATGCGTATTACGCGCACGTCGTTTCCAGGACGGGAAGTTATTTGTCCGAGGTCGCCGGCGTTCGGGAAGGCGAACCGCTCGCGTACTTGATCGCGCCGCCGCTTGAGGCGCTAATCGGCTTGGATGCCGCCTTGAAAGCGGCGGATGTCAGGCTGTGCCGGTTCTACGGCCCGCCTACGGAGACGAATTTCGCGGGAGGGCTGCTCGCGGGCAGCCAATCCTCCTGCGCGGCGGCAGCGGCGGCATTCGCCGAAGCGGTTCATGAAGTGGCTCGATTTCCTAGGAAATGAGGAGATGAGGGGCAATGACCGGATATGCGAAAGCGTTAGGCATGATCGAGACATGGGGATATCCCGCGCTCATCGCGGCCGCCGACGCGGCGGCGAAGACGGCGGACGTACAGGTGACGGCGTACGAGAAAGCGGACGCCGGCATCGTGACGGTATACGTGCTCGGCGACGTGGCATCGGTGCAAACGGCTATCGAAGCCGGGGGAGAAGCGGCGAAGCGGGTAGGCAAGCTGCTCGCGACGCACGTTATTCCCCGTCCGGACGCGTCCGTGTTCGCGATGGTGGAAGGTTTGCTACGTCAGCCGCCGCCGCAGCCGGAACCGGAGCCGGAGCCCCGCTCGGGATCAGACGTTCCCTCGGGGACGACCGCTCCTCCGGACGCTTCGGCCAATATCCCTTCGCGTCAGGAGGAAGAAGCCGGCGACATTCCGATCGCTAAGCCGTTCCCGTCGATGGAGGAGCTCGGGCAATGGAAGGTGAAACCGCTTCGCGAGTTCGCGGCAGGACTGGACGCCTTTCCGTTATCGGCCGAACAGCTCGCGAAAACGGGTAAAGCCGAGCTACTTCGGTTGCTGGCCGGGCTGAGCGAGGGGGATAACGGAACAAGAACCGACGGAACGAACGACGGCGGCAACGGAGGCGGATTCGCATGATCTTCGACGCCGATTTGATGGCTATTCAAGAAACGCGGCAAGCGCTCTCGGATGCGAAGGATGCGCAGAAGCAGTTGGCGCGCATGACGCAAGGGCAGATCGACGCCATCGTGGAGAGCATGGCGCGGGCCGCAGAGGCGGAGGCTGCGACGCTCGGCGAACTAGCCGCAGAGGAAACCGGCTTCGGCAACCCGGCCGACAAGAAAGCGAAAAATTTGTTCGTCGCCAGAGACGTGTACGGCGCGATCAAGGACATGCCTACGGTCGGCATCGTACGTAAGGACGACGCGCGACGGGTGTGGGAGATCGCCCAGCCGATGGGCGTCGTGGCCGCGATCGTTCCGTCGACGAACCCGACCTCTACCGTGATCTTCAAGTGCTTAATCGCCTTGAAGGCGCGCAACGCGATCGTCGTCAGCCCGCATCCGTCGGCTCTTCGTTGCTCTTTGGAAGCGGCGCGGGCGATGGCGAAGGCGGCCGAGAAGGCCGGCGCCCCTCCGGGCGCGATTAGCTGTCTGTCCCGGCCGTCCCTCGAAGCGACCCAAGAGCTGATGAGGCACAAGCTGACGGACGTCGTGCTCGCGACGGGCGGCTCCGCCATGGTCAAGGCGGCTTATAGCTCAGGCAAGCCCGCTTACGGCGTCGGACCTGGCAACGTTCCCGTCTACGTGCACCGCAGCGCCGATCTGTCGCGGGCAGCCAGGCTGATCGTGCAAAGCAAGACGTTCGATTACGGCACGATCTGCGCTTCGGAGCAGGCGATCGTCGTCGACGGCGACGTCAAGCATCGGCTGAAGGACGAGCTCGAGCGGCAAGGGGCCTACTTCTTGTCAGCGGCGGAGAAGGCCAAAGTCGCGGGCGTGCTGCTTGCGCCGTCCGGGAGAGGGATGAACCCTAGCGTCGTCGGCCGCTCTCCGAAGGTCATCGCCGAACGGGCGGGCATTGCGATTCCGGAAGGCGCGCGCGTCCTTGTCGGCGAAGAGACGGAAGTCGGGCTTAAGCATCCTTTTTCGACCGAGAAGTTATGTTCCGTTCTTGCCTTGTACGAGGTGCGGGATTGGCGAGAGGGCTCCGTGCGATGCAACGAGCTTCTGGAGCTGGGAGGCATGGGCCATACGCTCGGTATTCACGGCGAAGATCCGGAAGTCTTCGAAGCGTTCGGGCTCGGGATGCCGGCCTCCCGTATCGTCGTGAACGGAGGGACGACGTTCGGGGGAATCGGCGCGACGACGGGTTTACTCCCTTCGATGACGCTAGGATGCGGCTCGTTCGGCGGCAATATTACGACGGATAACATCGGGCCGATGCATTTGATGAATATCAAGAGAGTCGCCTTCGGCATTCGCGAAATGCCGGATCCGGAGGAAGACGGGCTCGTCCGGAAAACCGCGGATCGGGCGACGTCAAGCGCGGGAGGCAAGATGGGCATTTCAAGAGAAGAAGTGACTCGCATCGTCCGGCAGTTGCTGGACGACATGCAAATACGCTAAGGGGGAATGTTGAATGGCTGGAGAATTGACGGCGCTCGGCATGATCGAAACGAAGGGACTCGTCGGCTCGATCGAAGCGGCGGACGCGATGGTAAAAGCGGCGAACGTGAAGCTGATCGGCAAAGTGCACGTCGGGGGCGGACTCGTCACCGTCATGGTTCGGGGAGACGTCGGCGCGGTGAAGGCGGCGACGGACGCGGGAGCGGCGGCCGCGGAGAAAGTCGGAGAGCTCGTGTCGGTGCACGTCATTCCTCGCCCGCACGGAGACATCGAGTCGATTCTTCCGAAGCTCGAAGCTTAGGAAGGCATAGATGGGTCTGATTACGGAAACGAGCCTTCGGGCGATGTTGGGCAGCGGAAGGGGACTTCCGAATCCGTTCCCGATCGGAGCGGGAGACCGGGTCACGCCGGCGGCCGCCGATTTCCTGAAGGACCGGCGAATCGGTCTTAGGCGAATCGCGCCGGAACGAGAAGCGGGAGAGTCGTGGGCGCATGGCGAGCATCGAGGAGCGCTCATTCCGGTCGGGGTGTCGAACCGGCATGTTCACCTCTCGCCGTCGCATGTACAAGCGTTATTCGGACCGGACTTCGACTTGCATCCCCTAAGAGGCTTGTCGCAGGAGGGACAGTTCGCCGCGAAGGAAACGGTGACGCTCGTCGGACCGAAAGGGGAAATTTCCGGCGTACGGGTGCTTGGCCCTTCGCGCGGAGCGACGCAAGTCGAAATCTCTCGAACGGACGGCCGCAAGCTCGGCTCGACGCCGGCCGTCCGGCTATCCGGCGACCTTGCCGGTACGCCGGGCATCTCGATCAGAGGACCGGCGGGAACGCTCGGGCTGGACGAGGGCTTGATCGTCGCGCGCAATCACGTCCACCTGTCCCCGGACGATGCGGCGAGGTTGTCCGTGCAGCACGGCGACAGATTGCTGTTGCAGTCGCTTGGCGACAGGCCGATCGTATTCGCGGACGCGATCGCGCGGGTGAACGAAAGGTTCTCGCTCGATTTCCACATCGACACGGACGAAGCGAACGCGGCTTTTCTACGCACGGGCGACTTCGTTCGGCTCGTCGGCATCAATATGAGCATCTCGGACTTGTTCGGAGGACGCAAAGCATAACCGATTGCCCGAAGGGAGGGGCGTCACGGCATGGAATTGAAACCGCTCGTCGAATCGGTCGCGCGCGAGCTGCTCGATGCTTGGAGGAAGGAAACGGTCAAGGAGCCGCCGCTTCCGAAGGTGCTGTACGTGTTCTGCGACAGCACGGCGCACGAAGCATACTCGGATCATTTCATTTATCTTCGCAGCAACGGCGTATGCCACGACATGCTGTTCCTCGACGGAGAGACGTCGGGATGGCTCGGCATGCATAAGCTCGAATGCGGGGGCGCGGGCCGGATCCTCGCGGCGGACGAATTCGCGCCGGCGCCGCTGGAGGTGCCGCGGGATTACGACGGCATCGTGATCCCGGAGATCGACTTGGACAACGCGGCGCGAATCGCGCTAGGCATGAAAGGAACGGTCAAGGCGGAAATCGTCTTCGCCGCGCTCATGCAAGGCAAGTTCGTGCTCGCGGGGGAAGACAGTCCCGGCGCGAAACGGTCGGACCGGCGGACGCTGCGGACGATCTCGCTTCCCGAGCCTTACGAGAAGCTATTCTCTTATTACAAGCAGGAGCTTGCCATGTACGGCGTGGAACTCGCTCCGCAGAAGCGGTTGGCCGATGTCGTCGTCGATAAGCTGGGGAGGCGGGGGAAACCCGAAACCGAAGCCCGGAACGGAGGGACTTCGGAGGCGCCGCGAGCGCCGGAGCGTAACATGCCGGAAACGGCGAACCGGTTACTGTTCCCGGGACGGCTGCTCAGCGCCGATTGGCTGGCGAAGACTTATAAGCGACAGCCGTTCGGCGAGCTGGCGATCGCGGCGACGACGATCGTGACGCCGCTCGCGAAGGACGAAATCAAACGGTACGGCATCGCGTTGACGTACGCGGACGAGAGGTGAGCGCCGATGTTTCTCGGCTTGGTGATCGGCAGCGTGTGGGCGACGCAGAAGGAAGAGGGCATGGACAACCTGAAGCTGATGATCGTGCAACCGATCGACGCCTTCGGCGTTCGCGCGGGCTCGCAAGTGATCGCGGCGGACCGGATCGGCGCGGGCGTCGGAGAGAACGTCATCGTGTCGAGGGGCAGCCCGGCCAGGGTGCTGTTCGGCGGCAAAGCGGTGCCGATCGACGCGATGATCGTTGGCATCGTCGATAGCTTCGACGTCGCGGAACGATCGTCCGGCGAGGAGGAGAACGGATGGAAGAAAAGCAACGGGTAATCCAGGAATACGTTCCCGGGAAGCAGCTTACGCTGTGCCACGTCATCGCCAATCCGGACCCGGTGCTGTATACGAAGCTCGGTCTGGAGCAACGGAACGCGATCGGCATTCTGACGCTGACGCCGACGGAGACGGCAATCATCGCCGCGGACGTCGCGACGAAGGCGGCGAACGTCGGCATCGGTTACTTGGACCGCTTCACGGGTTCGCTCGTCATTACGGGGGAGGTGTCCGCCGTGGAGATGGCGATGGGAGCCGTGAACGCGTTCCTGCGGGAGAAGCTGCAATTCGCGATCGCGGCGCTCACGAGGTCCTGACGATGGGCGGTATCATGGTCATCGGCCCCGTCGCGGCGGGCAAGTCGTCGCTCATCCGAGCGCTATCCGCGCGGGACGAATCGGTTCTCAAGACGCAAAGCCTGATCTTCTACGGCGACTACATCGACACCCCCGGAGAATACACGGAAAATCCGTTGTTCTACCGTTCGCTCATGGCCACTGCCCAACAAGCGTCGGCCATGCTGCTCGTGCAAGACGCGACGCGAAGGGGCATCGGCTTTCCGCCCGGCTTCGCGGGCGGATTCCCCGTTCCCGCGGCCGGCGCCGCCACGAAGCTCGACGATCCCGCGGCCGACCCGGAAAGAGCCGTCGCGTTGCTACGCCAGGCGCTTCCGGTGGGAGACATCGTGCTGACGTCGTCGGCGACGGGGATGGGCATCTCGGAGCTGCGCGCGCTGCTCGAGAGGTTGGCCGCCCGCGCAAAATAAGTTCCTTTCCGACAACCGGATTCGACAACCTGCCGGCTCGTCCTATGACACAATGGAGGCTATTAAAGCCAAGTTCAAAAAGTCCGATTTGCGGACTTTTTGAACCACCTTTAAAAGTAAACTCACATGTCGGCGAGGGTTGAAAGATGCCAACGATCAAGGAACTTTGCCTGGACCATACGTTGCTAACCGCGCAAGACGCCGAGACGATCGAGCAATTGGCGCGGCACTTGCAGTTGCTCGCGGACGTGTCCCAAGCGGACGTGTTCATCGACTGTCCGATGCCGGACAAGAGCTCCGCGCTCGTCGTCGCCCAAGCGCATCCTTCGACGGCTCCGTCGCTGTACCGGACGTCCGTCGTCGGTCAGCTCGCGTACGCCCGCAACGAGCCTGCGGTCATGTTCAGCCTCGTTTCCGGGCAAGCCGTCGTCGGCTCGAGAGGCATTTCCCAGGAGCAGGTCTCGATGCAGCAGAACGTCACCCCGATCGCGGGACGAGGCGGCAGGATTATCGGAGCGCTCATCATGGAGCAGGACATCTCCGAGAAGGTCGAGCAGGAACGCAACGTCGAGAGGCTGATGGAGACGACCGAGCAGCTTAGCGAGACGCTGCTGGCGATCGCGATGAGCGAAGGCAGAGTGCAATCGCTCATGCACGAAGGCATTCTGCTGTTCGACGAGTCGGAACGGCTGACGTACGCCAATCCGCGGGCCCGTGCTCTTCTAAGGGAGATGGGACGGCCGGGCGTCGCGCCCGGAGACGAGATCCCGAGTCCGTTCGTCGACCGGACGTTATGGCGCTCCGTCTTCGAGCCGACCGGCATGCTGTGCCAGGAGATCCAATTCGGCAAGCTCGCGCTCGAGGTGAAGGCGGTCGCGATCTTCCGCGGCAGCCGGAAGGTCGGCGGACTGCTGCTCGTTCGCGACATCTCCGCGCTCAAGGAGAAAGACAAGCAGCTGATGGTCAAGTCGGCCGTTATCAAGGAAATCCACCATCGGGTGAAAAACAACCTGCAGACGGTCGCGAGCCTTCTTCGCCTGCAGATGCGGCGGACGAAACACGAGGAAGTGGCGAGGGTATACCGGGACAGCATTAACCGGATCGGAAGCATCGCCCTCATCCACGAGATGCTCGCGTACGGCGGACTCGATACGATCGCGTTCGGCGAAGTCGTCGAACGGATCGCCCGTACGATTGTTTCCTCTTCGGCGAAGCCGGGCCAGGAGATCGGATTCCGGCTGACGGGCGACGGCTTGCGCTTGCCTTCCGACGAAGCGACGACGGTGGCGCTCGTCTTGAACGAAATCATCCAGAACTGCGTTCAGCATGCGTTCGCGCAGCGGCAGACGGGAGAAATCTCCGTCCTCGTACGCGCGAGAGGGCATACGGCGGAAGTCGAAGTCGCCGACAACGGCCGCGGCATCGCGGAGAGCGAAGAAGGCGGAACGCATCTGGGACTGAAAATCGCGGAAACGCTGATCGAGGAAAGCTTGGACGGTCATATCCGCATCGTGTCCGACGGGAAAGGAACGACGGTTCGCATCTCGTTCCCGCTGCCGGATCTCGAGACGAAGGAGGGTTAACGCCTTGGACAAGACGAAGATCCTGCTCGCCGACGACGACCCGATCATCCGGATGGACATTCGCGAAATGCTGGAGGAACGAGGCTATAGAGTCGCGGGCGCGGCGAGAAACGGGGAGGAAGCGGTCGAATTGGCCGCGAGGCTCAAGCCGGACCTCGTCCTTCTCGACGTCAAGATGCCCCGGATGAGCGGGCTGAAGGCGGCTCGCCTTATCCGGCGGATTTACGATCCCGCCATCGTCCTCGTGACGGCTTATAGCGAGAGAGACACCGTTCGCGAAGCGGGAGAAGCCGACGTATCGGCGTATTTGGTCAAGCCGGTGTCGGAGCTGAACTTGTTCCCGGCGATCGAAATCGCTTTAAGCCAGCAATCGCGAATCGACGGGCTCAAGAAGGCGTTGGCGTCGTTGGAAAGATCGGCGGAGGAGCGCAGGACGGTGGAGAAAGCGAAAGGCTTGCTTATGCAGGCCCATGCCTTGAACGAGGAGGAAGCCTACCGGTTCATGCGAGGCGCCAGCATGGATAGCCGGCTGTCGCTGGGCAAGTTCGCGGAAGCCGTCTTGCAGGAACGCGAAGAGCGGATGCCGGACAAAGCCGGCAACGGATGAACGGGCAGCCGGAGGAACTGTGGCTGACGAGCGCGGGCATCGACGTCGGCACGAGCACGACGAAGCTCGTCGTCAGCCGGCTGAAGCTTGCCCGCGCTTCCGGCGCGCTCAGCTTGCCGCGCTTCGAGATCTCCGCCCGCGAGGTGTTATACGCCGGGCCCGTCGTTCCGACGCCGCTCGCCGGCGCGGACGAGATCGACGCGGTCCGGCTATGGGAGATCGTGTCCGCCCAGCTCGCGGAAGCGGGCGTCGAAGGCGGACGGTTGGAGACGGGGGCGGTCATCGTGACCGGCGAGACGGCGACGAAGCGCAATGCTTCGGCGATCGTTCATCTGCTCGCCGAACGCGCCGGCAAGTTCGTCGTCGCGACGGCGGGCCCCGACCTCGAAGGCTTGCTCGCGGGCAAGGGAGCCGGCGCCGATAAGCGCTCGCTCGACGCGAGAGGCGCGATCTTGAACGTCGACGTCGGCGGCGGAACGGCCAATGTCGCGATTTTCCGCCGAGGCAGAGCCGTCGGAACGGCGACTTACGCGGTGGGAGGCAACTTGATCCGGATCGACGCCGAAGGCCGCGTCGCTTCGGTATCCCCTACGCTCAGGCCTTGGCTAGCGGCGAACGGTTACGGCATCGCCGAAGGTTCGGTGTTGCCGTTCTCGTCGCTACGGGAAATATGCCGCAAGCTTTGCGAAGACATGCTGGACGATCTAACGGGACGGCGCGTATCAAGCTCAGGTCCGAATGCGGGCAACGTCGGGTTGCTTCGGATCGGGGCTCCGCCGCTTACAGTACCCGACATCGAGGTGTGGTCGGTATCCGGCGGCATCGGCGGATTGATGTTCGAAGCTCCGCCTCGCGATCTGGCGGAGACGGCGAGGTACGGCGACATCGGACCGTTGCTCGCATGCGAGCTGCGGGCTTGCATGGCGGACTATCGCGTCCGCTTCGTCGCCCCCGATCAGACAGTTCGGGCGACGGTCATTGGCGCGGGGACGCAGAGCGCGGACATTAGCGGGGCGACCGTCTTCATGGAAGCGGGAACGCTGCCGGTTCGCAACTTGCCGGTCGCGAAGGCAGTGATCGGCGCGGATCCGAACCGGTACGGCGAAGCGGTGGAAGCGGCGATCGGAGAAGGCTTGACGCTGCACGGACCCGACGGATCTCCGCCGTTCGCGCTCGCTTTGGCCGGCGAATCGCCGGTCGGCTACGCGCAGTTACAGAAGCTGGCGGAAGAGTTGAGCGGGCGGTTCGTCCGAAGCTTCCCGCGAAGCAAATGCTTGGTCGTCGTCTGCGAGCGGGATATGGCGCAGGCGTTAGGGCAGGCGCTCCGCAAGCGGTGCGGCGGGCGGCCGAAAGTTCTTTGCGTCGATCAAGTGCGCGTGGAGCACGGCGATTATATCGATCTGGGCGAGCCGATCTCGGGGATGATGATTCCCGTCGTGGCGAAGACGCTCGCTTTTCCGAACGGGAGAGGGTGAAGAGGCTTGAAGCTGACGACGACCGTACTCGGCAGGACGTACCGGATGGCGAATCTGAAGGAAGTATTCGCGAAGGCGAACGAGGAGAAGTCCGGCGATCAGCTTGCCGGCATCGGCGCGGAAGACGCCAAGGAGCGGATCGCGGCGAAGCTCATCCTGTCCGACCTGACGCTCGCGGACATTCGGAACGAGCCTCTCCTGCCCCCGGAGAAGGACGAAGTGTCCCGAATCATCGAAAGCTCCGTCAACGAGAAAATCTACTCGGAAATTCGCAACTGGACGGTGGCGGAGCTGAGGGAGCACTTGCTCCGGCAGACGACCGGCAACGACGAGATCCGCCGCCTGTCCCGCGGATTGACGAGCGAGATGGTCGCCGCCGCGGCGAAGCTGATGAGCAATTTGGACCTGGTGCAAGCCGCGTCGAAGATCGAAGTGCAAAGCCATTGCAACATCGCGATCGGGCAACGCGGCGTGCTGTCCGGGCGGGCGCAGCCGAACCATCCGACGGACAGCGTGCCGGGCATCAAGGCGTCGCTCTACGAAGCGCTCAGCTACGGCATCGGGGATGCGGTCATCGGCATCAATCCGGTCATCGATTCGGCGGACAGCGTGAAGAACATCCTGCTCGCGACGAAGGAAGTGATGGCCAAATGGAGCATTCCGACGCAGAACTGCGTCCTTGCCCACGTGAAGACGCAGATGAAAGCGATCCGGATGGGGGCGCCGGCGGACCTCGTGTTCCAGAGCTTGGCCGGCACGGAGGACGGCAACACGGCTTTCGGAATCGACGCGGCGTTGTTGGACGAAGCCGACGAGCTTGTCCGAAGCGAAGGAACGGGAACCGGTCCGAACCTGTGGTACTTCGAGACGGGGCAAGGCTCGGAGCTGTCCGCGGAAGCCCATCACGGCATCGATCAGGTGACGCTGGAAGCCCGTTGTTACGGACTCGCGCGGAAATACAAGCCGTTCATCGTCAATACGGTCGTCGGCTTCATCGGTCCGGAATATTTGTACGATAGCAAACAAGTGATCCGGGCGGGGCTTGAAGATCATTTCATGGGCAAGCTGCAGCAAATTCCGATGGGCGTCGACGTCTGCTATACGAACCATATGCAAGCCGACCAGAACGACATGGACAATCTCGCGGTGCTGCTGGCGGCCGCCGGCGTCAATTACATTATCGGAGTGCCGATGGCCGACGACTGCATGCTCAATTACCAGTCGACGAGCTACCACGATATCGCGACGCTTCGGGAGACGATGCGGCTGCGGCCCGCGCCGGAATTCGAAAAATGGCTGAACCGGATGGGCATTATGGAAAACGGTCGGCTTACCCCCCTCGCGGGGGATCCGAGCTTGTTCATGTGAAAGGTTTGGCGCCGTCGAAGGAGGGAAAAAGCAATGAACGCGAATGCACCGAACGAGCTCGACATGCTTGTCGACCGGGTCATGGCGGTACTGGAGCGCAAGCTTGCGGAACCGGGCGTTGTCTCCGTGCCTACGGCCTTGCAGCCGCCGATTGGCGGAACGGCGAAAGACGGAGCGGAGCGATGCGGCGGTGACGAAGCCGGCGAAGAAACGTCCGAAGCCGACGCTTTCGGCGAGGGCACGCGCGTACCGGAGCCCAAGTGGGCGGAAGGACTTGCCGAACTGGCAGACAGCACGCCGGCGAGAATCGGCGTCTGGCGCGCGGGCACCCGGCCGCTGACGAAGGAAATGCTGAAGTTCAGACGGGATCACGCCGCCGCGATCGACTCGATCTACGGCGAGGCGAACGCCGCGCTGCTGGAAAGCTTCGGCTTGTTCGCCGTGGAGACCCGTTACGGGACGACGGAAAATTATTTGAAGCGGCCCGATATGGGACGCGTCGTCACCGACGAAGGCATGGCGCGCATTCGTCTCGCGTGCAAGGCCGATCCGCAAGTGCAGATCGTCGTCTCGGACGGCTTGAGCGCCAACGCGATCGACGCGAATTTGGCCGACGTGTATCCATCGTTGCTCGACTCGCTGGAGACGTACGGACTCGCGGCGGGAACGCCTTTCTTCGTGCGCGGGGGGAGGGTCGCGGTCATGGACGCCATCGGCGAGCTGCTGCGGCCGGAAGTGCTCGTGCTGCTCATCGGCGAAAGGCCCGGGCTCGTCTCCTCGAAATCGATGAGCGCGTATATTTGTTACCGGCCGCGCAAAGGCACGGTGGAAAGCGACCGCACGGTCATCTCGAACATCCATGCGGGGGGAACGCCTCCGGTGGAAGCGGGCGCCTACATCGGGACTCTTGTACATAAGATGATAGAGCAAATGGCAAGCGGCATTCGCCTGGAGCTATGACGAATCGGAAGCCGGGGAGGTGGAAGGATGGAAATGGGAATCGGCATCGCGTTGATCGCCGTCGCGTGTTTGTTCGCTTTGTGGATCGTGCGTCTCGCGGGCAATAACGTGCGCAATTTCGACGAGAGCAAGCACGAGAGCTTCCTCGGGAAGTAAGCGGTTCGCCCGGGAGGCGGCAAGAAGAAGCGGGTCATGTCGGTAGAAAACCGAGGAGGGTAAAGGGATGAGCACTCAAACCCATCACCATGACAAAGACAAACAGGACTTGAATAAGTTCGGTTATGCGCAAGAGCTCCTTCGCAGCATGGGCGGATTTTCCAACTTCGCGATTTCGTTTTCCATCATTTCCATTCTGACCGGCGCGGTATCGTTGTACGGACACGGCCTGACGTACGGCGGACCGGGCATGATGGGCTTCGGCTGGCCGCTCGTCGCCTTATTCGTCATGCTCGTCGCCGCCTCGATGTCCGAACTCGCGTCGGCCATTCCAACGGCCGGCGCGCTGTACCACTGGGCGTCTATTCTGCGCAATAAGCGTTGGGGCTGGTACACGGCGTGGATCAACTTGATCGGCCAAATCGGCATCGTTGCCGGCATCGATTATTCCGTTGCGCTGTTCGCGGATCCGCTCTTGTCGGACGTATTCGGTTACAACTCGACGGAGACGTCCATCCTGATCTGCTTCGGCGTCATTCTGCTGACGCACGGCATCTTGAACCACGTCGGCATTCGCATCGTGGCCAAGTTCAACGATTTCTCCGCGTGGTACCATATCGCGATCGTCATCGTGCTCGTCGCCTCGCTCGCGTTCTTCTCCAAAGGCGACTTGAACAGCTTCGATTACTTGTTCCAGGTCGGAGAATCGTTCTCCGACAAGCCGTACATGTTCGCGTTCCTGATCGGCTTGCTGCAGGCGCAATGGACGTTCACGGGCTTCGACGCTTCGGCGCATACGATCGAGGAAACGGTAAACCCTCGCGTTCGCGCGCCTTGGGGCATTTTCACGTCGGTCGCTTACTCGTTCGTGTTCGGCTTCATCATGCTGGCGTTCGTCACGCTATCCATCAAGGACGCGGGCGCAGCGGCCGGCGCGGACAACGCGTTCATCTACGTCATCAGCGAGGCGCTTGGCGGAGATTTCGGCAGGGTCGTGTTATGGCTCGTCGTCGCGGCGATGTGGTTCTGCGGCTTGTCGTCGATTACGTCTTTCTCGCGGATGATGTACGCGTTCTCCCGCGACAAGGGCATGCCGTTCAGCAAGCAATGGGCGCAAATATCCAAGAAATTCAGAACGCCCGCGAAAGCGATCTGGCTCGCCGTCATTCTCTCGTTCCTGCTCGCGCTCGTGGACTATCTCATCAAGCGGGCGAACCCGGACACGACGCATACGACGATCGCGTTCATGACCGCGGTCAGCGTCGTCGGGCTGTACGTCGCGTACGGCATTCCGATCGTGCTGAAGATGGTCGCGAAGGCGCAAGGGAAGTTCCTGCCTAAGCATCTCGGTCCGTGGCACCTTGGCAAGTACAGCGATCTGATCGGCGCATTAGGGGTGCTGTGGATCGTCTTCATCTCCGTCATCATGGTCATTCCGCCGAACGAGATGGCCGGTTACGCGCTCGCGGGAATGATCGTCGTGCTCATCATTATGGATTTCGCTTACTATCGCAAAAACTTCCCGGGTCCGCAAGCGGCTCTCAAGACGTCGATGTCGGAAATTCTGCGCAAGGAGAAGGAGCTCGAGAGCGGCTCCTCCGGCGGAGGTCCCGGCGTGACGCATCGGGGGTAGGCAACCGTTAGCCGATGCCGGCGAAAAGCCCGCCGTTCTTCGCTTTCGCGGAGGCCGGCGGGCTTTTTTTTTCACAAAAGCAACGCGAGACACCGTTATTCGGCGAGAATCGATCATGCGAGGCCATTATCCTCGCGAGGCACCGTTATTCGGCGAGAATCGATCATGCGAGGCCATTATTCTCGCGAGGCACCGTTATTCGGCGAGAATCGGTCATGCGAGGTCATTAGCATCGCGAGGCACCGTTATTCGGCGAGAATCGGTCATGCGAGGTCATTAGCATCGCGAGGCACCGTTATTCGGCGAGAATCGGTCATGCGAGGTCATTAGCAACGCGAGGCACCGTTATTCGGCGAGAATCGATCATGCGAGGCCATTATCGTCGCGAGGCACCGTTATTCGGCGGGTCAGGCGAAACCCAATTATAGATTTGGCCAAATTTATTCCCCTCCGGTACGGCTCCCGTTATAATGTGGATCTAGACACAACGTGATTCGACGGGAGACGACGTATCCAGATGAAGGCATCGACGGAAAAAATATTTACGCACCCGCTGGGCATCATGGGGGCGGCGGCCGGGGCGACGTTGCTCTGGGGGAGCGCGTTCCCTTACGTGAAGCTGAGCTATAAGGAACTCGGGATCGGCAAAGACGACGTGTTCGAACAACTGCTGTTCGCGGGATACAGGTTCACGCTGGCCGCTCTTCTGATCCTCGCGTTCATGAAGTTGCTAGGCAGAAGCATCGCGTACCAACGAGGTTCCTTGCCGCGGGTCGCGCGTATCGGGTTATTCCAGACGCTCTTGCAATACGTGTTCTTCTATTACGGCATGAGCGCGTCGACGGGCGTTCAGGGCTCGATCATCGCCGGCACGACTTCGTTCTTTCAAATTTTGCTGGCTCATTTCATGTACGCGGGAGACCGGATCACGCTGCGCAGGACGACCGGGCTCATCGTCGGGTTCTCGGGCGTCGTGTTCGTCGGCTTGGGCAAAGGGGAGGCGTCGTTTCAATTCGGCGTCGCGGAGGTCGCGCTGCTGGCTGCGATGTTCTTCGGCGGGCTCGGCAACGTACTGTCGAAGAAAGAGTCGGAGCATCTCGATATTCTGTACATGACGTCCTTCCAGATGCTGATCGGCGGCGTCGCACTCGTCGCGATCGGCGCGGCGGGAGCGGGCATCGCGCCTTTCTCTTTCTCCGCGGAAGCGGCGTGGATGCTGCTCTACCTCGCCGCTCTATCGGCCGTCGGGTTCGCTTTATGGAATACGGTCATGAAATACAACAAAGTCGGCAGCATCTCGATGTATTTGTTCTTGATTCCGGTATTCGGCGTCATCTTGTCCGCTTTGTTGTTGGACGAGGCCTTGCACGTTTACGTCTGGGCGGCGCTCGCTCTCGTCGCGGCCGGCATCGTCATCGTCAACCGGCAACCGGCGAAAGCCGAGACGGCTTAAGCGTCTTCCGACACACAAGCTTCCTTCCCGTATCGATCGGGGAGGAAGCTTTTTTGCGTACACGTCCGGAGAAACGCATTATTCCGCTTATCGCATGGCGAATAGTCGAGTCCGAATCGCTCTCCGTTGTATAGCTTGTATACATAGTACTTAATTCGGTACTTGCACTTATCGAAAGTAGGGACAGGCATGTGGATCAAGGCTTCGGACAAAGAACTGAAGGAATTGCTGGAAGGCGTCGCCCGCGTCATCTCGCAATTCTCGAGCCGGCTCGGTAAGGGGAATTCTCGTCGACGCATCGAAAGGGTGGCCGAAATCCGAGAACCGGACGGCGGCACCGTACTCGTATTCATGGAGCGGGTCATCGGATTCGAATGGCAATGAACGAAAGCGAGAGGGGTAGCTTATATCCGAATCGTCGCCGAATGAATGGCGCGAGGATCGGAACGAATTAGAAAGGAGAATAACGAATGACGGAATACGCCAGGACACCGAAATTGGTCAGCATCGTCGTGACGAACTACAACAAGGCGTCGTATCTCAGGGATTGTCTCGACGGCATATTGAGGCAAACGTACCGTCGCTGGGAGCTTATCCTGGTCGACGATTCGTCGACGGACGAGTCGCTCGCGGTCGCCAGCCGTTGGCAAGAAGACAACGCGCATCTGCTTAGCGACCGCAACGCGTTGACGTTCCTCGGCCTTCCGAGGAACGTCGGCTATGCGGGGGCGCTTACGCTCGGCATGTATTTGTCCAAAGGGGAGTACATCGCGGTCCATGATGCGGACGACGTCTCGCACCCGGACCGGTTGGGCCGCCAGGTCGAGTACTTAAAGTCGCATCCGGAAATCGAGCTGCTCGGTACGAATTACGCCGTGTTCGAC
This sequence comes from Cohnella suwonensis, assembly GCF_042655365.1. Lineage (NCBI taxonomy): Bacteria > Bacillati > Bacillota > Bacilli > Caryophanales > Paenibacillaceae > Cohnella > Cohnella suwonensis. The sequence continues at coordinate 78,250 of NZ_JBHSMH010000042.1, forward strand.
CAGGAGCCGTTAGAGCCCCTTCAGAAGGCGGGGTGGATCCGATACGGGGAAGACATCCCCCAAATATACGCGAACGGCGGGCATTGCGTCTGCCAAGGGACGGCGCTTCTGCGCGGTTCGTTATTCGACAGAACCGGCGGGTTATCGAGACGCGTAACCGGCGCGGAAGATTACGATTTTATCTCGACCCGCCTAACGACCCATCCCCGCAACGTGGAGAATTTGCGCGACGTCCTTTATTATTACCGCAAACATCCGGCGCAACGTTCGCGCAAATATTTCGGCAAGGACAAGGAGGGGGCCGGAACGGCGGCCGCCTCCGTTGAAATGGAGCACGAATACGAGAGCGACGGATACGGAAGGGGCGACGATGGAGCGTAAGCGCCTGCACGCTTTGACGGTGCTCGACAGCCTGGCCGAAGGCGGCTCGGAAACTTACGCGCTCAGCTTGATTCGGGCATTAAGGCGGCGCTGGGTCAGATGGTCGTACGCGGGAGGACAGTGGCTGCTTTTCGAGGCTTTCGCCAAGGAAGCCTGCTCGATCCATCCCGTGAACTTGTCGCCGTGGTCGCTCATGCACGAAGCGGAGAAGGAGGGGGCGGAACGCTCCCTGAAGCTGCTCATGCACGCGAGGCACATCAACGTCGCGCACATCCACCAGACGCCGTCGGGCACGGTGGCCGCAAGGGCGGTCAAGAAGCTGAGCGTTCCCGTCGCGTTCACCGTGCACGGCATGTATTACGCGCCCGAACAACTGCTGGAAACGTCGGCGAACCGTTCGCTTCTGATCAGCGTCAGCAGACCGATCCAGCGGTATCTCGAAGCGATGGGACTGCGCTCCGAAGTCGTGCCGAACGGCGTCGATCCCGGCGTATTCTATCCGGTCGACGCTTCCGAATTGCGCGCGTCTCTCGGCTTCCCGGACGCGTCGGTCGTGATCGTCTACGCGAGCCGACTCGCTTCGGACAAAGCGATTGTCTGCTCGCTTCTTATGCAGGCGGTCAGGAAGCTGTACGCGGAAGGCGGCGCCCAGATCGCGCCCAGTGCGCACTAGGCTCTTCTGCAATTTTATTGACATTCGATACGATTCATCGTTTTCCGGAACGCGCGCGATCGCGAACGCGGCTGGGAGAGAAGCCGAAATTGCTCTTGAACAGCCGGTTAAAATTCGAGAGGTTGTGAAAGCCGCACTCGTAGGCGACGTCGACGATTTTCCGGTCGGAGTCTTCCAAGAGCCGAACGGCGTTCGACATTCGGATCTGAATTAAATAATCCATCGGCGACACGCCCATCGTTTGTTTGAATTGGGCGCTGAATCTCGCCGGGCTTAAGAAAGCGAGCTCGCTCAAGCTTTTCAAATCCCATTCCTCGGCATAATGTTGTTCCATTAGGTTTAGAACGTCGCGGATTTTCGCCATTTGTTTCGGACTGGCAACGGCAGTCCTCACGTTCCTCCCGGGAATGTCCCGGCGGCATTCCCGGCCGACGTAAGCGAGAAAACGAAGCAAGTGCGAACGGATAACCGAGATGTGGGAAAAAGCCTTTCGATCGTTTTCTCTCTGAATCTTGATCAATATGGAACGCAGTTCGTCCATTCTCGGACACGCTCGCGGAATCAGATTCTCGTAATGAACGCCCATCTCGGTAAAGGGAGCTAGAAGCGTAGGATCGTACCTCATGTCCGCCAGAAACCAAGCCGGGCTGAACGAAATGACCAGAATGACGAGGCCTTCCCGCTCGTAAGCCCGATGCAGGTCGTTACAGTCGATCAGAAGAATATCCCCTTGTGAGAATTCGATCGTCTGCCCGTTAATGGCATAATAACCCGTTCCTTTCTTGATCAAATTGATTTCTAGCACGTCGTGCCAATGCAGCCGCTGATATTGGGGAGCAACGCCGGACGTTTCGGTAACGGAGATCGGATAGTCCGAATCCAGCTTGACCTTGTCCTTCGCGATGTACGAAATCGAAGACTTTCTCAATCGCAGCACCTCCAACTTATATAGTAATCGATTACTATAAAGGGGTGAAAAATTTGTGGAAAATAGACATGAAGCATGGAAAGGCAACGCGGATAAGTCCGATTATATAGGCGAAGGAAAATGATAACAATCGATTTCTTTGATTATAACGAGAAAACGGTTGCAAGCAATGCCGAAATTTTGAGAATAGGAGCATTTGGGATGATTTATCGGAAAATAATTTAAAAGAAATCGATTGCTTTTCTTAATTTACGATGTTAATATCGAATTAACAAACGAAGAAACTGCTTACATTTACTCGAAATAGTAATCGATTTCTATGTTACTAAATTATTGTTGGGAGTGACTCTGCTTGCGATTACACTTACATCAAGATTCGGAAACGCTGGGCCGGCATGCGGCGAAAGAGGCAGCCGCCTGGATTAACGAATGCCTCGGAGAGAAAGGGTTTGCCCGCATCGTTTTGTCGACCGGCGCGTCCCAATTCGAATTTTTCAATTCCCTGATTCAACAGCCGGTCGACTGGACGAAAGTCGAAATGTTCCATTTGGACGAATACATCGGGCTTCCGGAGTCCCATCCCGCAAGCTTTCGCAAATATCTCAAGGAACGGTTCGTCTCCCGCGTGACATTAAAAGCCGTCCACTTCGTGGACGGGGAGAGGCTTCCTTCCGATATATTAGATGAACTCGAAAAAGCGGCCGGGAAAGGTCCTTTCGATCTCGGCCTGATCGGGATCGGCGAGAACGCCCATATCGCTTTCAACGATCCGCCTGCCGACTTTCTTGTGGATTCCGCGTACAAAGTGGTCGCTTTAACCGACGATTGCAAGGAACAGCAAGTGCGGGAAGGGTGGTTCGCCGGTCTCGGTGACGTGCCGGACTTGGCGATCACGATGACGGTGAGTAGCATCATGAGCTGCCGTAAGATCATTTCCTGCGTACCGCACGAGGTCAAGGCGGATGCCGTCGGCAGAACGCTCGCGACGGAAGAAACGACGCCGGAAGTGCCCGCCTCGATTCTGAAGACCCATCCGGACTGGTCTCTGCATTTGGACTCGGGCTCCGCTTCCCGGTTGCCGATTCGGGTACGCGGAGGAATTGCATGAACGGGGGCTTAAAGATCGCGGTCGTCGGAGGGGGCTCGTCTTATACGCCCGAGATCGTCGAAGGCTTCATCAACCGGTATGAAGAGCTGCCCGTCCGGGAACTATGGCTCGTAGATATTGAAGCCGGGAAGGAGAAGCTCGAAATCGTCGGCCAGTTGGCGAAGAGAATGATCGAACGTTCCCGCTTGCCGATTCGTCTTCATCTTACCCTCGACCGCAGAGCCGCGCTGGAGGGGGCGGATTTCGTCACGACGCAGCTCCGCGTCGGTCAGCTGGAAGCCAGGGGTTGGGACGAGCGGATACCTCTCGCGTACGGCGTGATCGGACAAGAGACGACGGGCCCCGGCGGCATGATGAAAGCGTTCCGGACGATTCCCGTTCTGCTCGATATATGCCGGGATCTGGAAGAGCTCTCGCCGAACGCATGGCTGCTGAACTTCACGAACCCTGCGGGCATGGTCACCGAAGCAATCAATAAGTACGCCAAGATTCGCACGATCGGATTGTGCAACGCGCCGATCGGTTTCCGCAAAAAAATGAGCAAACGGTTCGGACGACCCGTTCGGGAGATTTTGCCGGAATTCGTCGGCATTAACCATTTGCATTGGATCACTTCCGTGTACGTCGGCGGGGAAGATCGACTGCCGGAACTCCTTCGGGAAGCCGAAGGAAACGGGTCCTCCTCGCCGGCCAACATTCCTGCTTTGGACTGGGATCCCGCGTTCCTTCAAGCGCTAGGTGCCATCCCCTCGTCTTACTTAAGGTATTATTACATGAAGGACCGGATGCTGCGGGACCAGTTCGAAGCGCTCGAAGAAAAGGGTACTCGCGCGGACGAGGTACTTCGCGTCGAAAAGGAACTGTTCGGGATTTACCGGAATCCGGGTTTGTCGAGCAAGCCGCCCCAATTGGAACTCAGAGGCGGCGCGTATTATTCGGAGGCGGCCGTCGACTTGATCCATTCCATCCATAACGATGTTCGGGACATTCAGACGGTGAACGTCCGCAACGGCCGCACCATCGAATTCCTCGAACCCGACGCGGTTATCGAGACGAACTGCGTCATTACGGCGCAAGGTCCGATTCCTTTGCCGCCGAGTCGCGTTCCGGCCGCCGCCAAAGGCTTGCTGCACGCCGTGAAGACGTACGAATCGCTGGCGGTGAACGCAGCGGCGCAAGGCGACGAAAGCGCCGCGCTCCTCGCGATCTGCGCGCACCCGCTCGTGCCGTCCGTCGAGACCGGTCGGAATTTGCTCAAGGCGCTCATGGAACGAAACCGAAATTTTTTACCTCAATTCGGACCTGCGCCATCGTCTCGTCCGTCGGACGGGAGGTGAGGGCCGGACCGCGAGTCCCGCAAGTCGCAAGAGGAACCGCAACATCGCGTTACCAGTAACTACCTATTAGGAGAGGGGTCAGTATTCATGGTATCTAAACGCAAACGGTTATCGATTTCTTTATCCGCGCTTCTGGTTTTCTCAGGCATTCTCGCCGGGTGTTCTTCGAGTGACAACGGAGGCGAATCCACGCCCAGCGCAAGCGCGAGTTCAAGCGCCGCTACTTCCGAGTCGCCGGCCGCTTCCGAGAACAAAGAACCGGTCACGCTCGAGATCAGCTGGTGGGGCGGAGATCCGCGGCACAAAGCGATTCAGGACGCGCTTGTGCTGTTCGAGAAAAAATACGACTGGATTACGGTTAAACCGACGTTTTCCGGCTTCGACGGCTACGGAGACAAGCTGACGGTCCAGTTGTCGACGGACGGCGCTCCCGACGTATTCATGTTCTCGCGCGCGGTCAGCCAACAATTCGGCAAGAGCGACGTGCTACTGAATCTCTACGATCATAAAGACAAGATTCCTTATTTGGCCGACTTGGAGCCGTTCATGGAATCGCCTTACTATAAATATCAAGACAAATTGGTCGGCTTGGCGGCAGGCATTACGGCCAACGTCGTCGTATACAACAAGAAGCTCTACGACGAGGCGAACGTCCCGTATCCGACGGACGACGAATCTTGGAAGTCGCTCGGAGAGAAGTGGTCGAGCGTGCATAAAGCGAAGGACGTATACGGGGATGCAGGTTGGTTCTACATGCCGGATACGTTCGCGCTTATCATGAAGCAATTGGGCAAGGAAGTCGTCGACGGCAACGCGACGCCTCCGACCGCGGTCGTCAATACGGAAGAAGCGAAGAAAATTTGGCAATGGACCGAAGGATTATGGGCCGATAAGTCGGTGGCGCGCGACTCGAGCGACACGATCGGATTCGCGTCCGGCAATCTCGCGACGGCGTTGTCGGCGACTTCCGTCTTGCCGACGACGGTGACAGAGACGCAAGATCCGCTAGGCTTCGCGACGATGCCGAAGACGTTCGACGGCACCGGCAGCAAAGTCGCGATTCCGCCGGTTCCGGCCGGATTGTGGGGGATCGACAAGAGAACGAAACATCCGGAGGAGTCGATTCTTCTGATCAACTTCCTGATGTCCGACCCGGACGCGATCAAAGCGCTGCAAGTCACGAACGGCGTGCCCGCCGTCCCCGCCTCGCAGGAGTTGCTGAAAGGGCAGCTCGCCCCGGAAAGCATCGAAGCGGCCATGGTCGACGTCGTCGCGAGAACCCAACAAGGCGCGGACGAATATTGGAGTCCCGCACAGCCGCTCGGAATTGGCGAAGCAAACGCGGCGTTCACGACGCAAATGGAAAACTTTATATTCAAAGGATCGGATCTCGATAAGTTCCTTTCCACCGCCGAAGCCGAAATGAACGCGGCGCTGAAAGCGGCCAATCCATAAAGCAGGCACGAGCGTTGCCGCGGGGCATATGAAACGCGTTGCCCCGCGGTTTTTTTTACCTCTTCACAGATAGGAGGTTTACCGGATGAAAACAAAAACATTAAAACAGAATCTTGCCGGATATCTGTTCATCAGCCCGTGGCTCGTCGGATTCGTCGTCTTCATGCTCATACCGGCCGGCTGGTCGATGTATTTGGCCTTCACCGACTATCCGTTCCTCACTTCGCCGAAGTGGACGGGCATGGACAACGTCCATAAGTTGATCGAAAGCGATACGTTCGGCAAATCGTTGCGCGTCACGTTCCTGTACGCGGTGCTCTCGGTCCCTTTGCATTTGGTTACCGCCTTGCTGGCGGCGATGGCGCTCAATACGAAGCTTCGGGGAATCGGCTTCTATAGAACCGCCTTCTATATGCCCGCTTTCGTCGGTTCCTCCATCGGGGTCGCGATCATGTGGCGCATGATCTTCAGCGACAGCGGGTTCGTCAACGCGATGTTGTCGGGTCTCGGGCTGGGCACGATCAAGTTTTTCAACAGTATCGATAACGCCCTGTTTACGCTCGTCGGCATCAACGCCTGGGTGCTCGGCACCGCGATGCTGATCTTTCTGGCGGGCCTTCAGCAAATTCCGAAGGAACTCTACGAGTCGGCGAAAGTCGATGGCGCCGGCACGCTAAGACGTTTCCGGGCCATTACGTTGCCGCTCTTGACGCCGGTATTCCTGTTCAACCTTATCTTGGGGATCATCAACGCGATGCAGGTGTTCACGGCCGGCTTCGTTATCACGAAGGGCGGTCCCGCGAAGGCGACGTACTTCTACGTGCTGTACTTGTACGAAGAAGCGTTCAAGTATTTCCGAATGGGGTACGCTTCGTTGCTCGCATGGGTACTGTTCTTCATTATCTTGCTCCTGACGCTGCTCACGCTGAAGTCGTCTTCCGCTTGGGTCCACTACGAATCCGAATTGAAAGGCGGAAAAAAAGGATGAATACGTACTCGCGGCGAACCCGTTGGGGTCATGCGGCCATGCATTTGCTGTTGACGTGCGGCGTGCTCGTCTTTCTGTTCCCGCTGTACTGGCTGCTCGTCAGCTCGTTCAAGCCGGTGCACGACATTTTCAGCATTCCTTTCGAGTGGTGGCCCTCGGAATGGACGACGGCGCACTTCGAGGAAGGCTGGCGCTATATGCGCAGCGTGACTTTCACCGACGTGTACTTGAATACCTTCTACGTCACGACCGTATCTGTCGTCGCCACCGTCTTTACTTCCACGTTGGTCGCCTATGGATTCGCGAGAGTGCGCTTCGCGGGAAGGAATGTCTTGTTCATCGTGCTACTGTCCACGATGATGCTGCCGACTCAAGTGACGCTCGTTCCGACTTACTTGATCTACGATTACCTGAACTTGATCGATACTTACGCCTCTTTATATCTCGGCGCGTTTTTCGGAGGCGGGGCGTTCTTCATCTTCTTGGTCAGGCAATTCATCATGGGGCTACCCTATGAATTGGACGAATCGGCCAGAATCGACGGCGCTTCATTGTTCCGGATTTACTTGTCGATCATACTTCCGCTATGCTCGCCGGTGCTTATCACGGTCGTTATCCTGAGTTTCTCTTGGACGTACAACGACTTTTTCTCTCCGTTGATCTTCATCCGAAGCTTGGACAAATACACGGTTCCGCTCGCGATCAACACGTTCATGGACGAAGCGGGCTCCGGGAAGATCGGATCCGCGATCGCGATGACGACCGTATCGATCGTGCCGCTCCTGCTCGTGTTTTTCCTGGCGCAGAAGAAGTTCATGGAAGGGATCTCCACGACGGGACTTAAAGGTTAGGGGAGAATCGAATTGGACAATAAGCGATTCGGAGTCGCCATTATCGGAGCCGGCGACATCGCGTGCATGCATATCGATGCCTACTTGCGCCTTGCGGAGGAGTGCGAGATCGTCGCGATATCGGACTTGAACGGGGCCAAAGCGGAGAAGCTTCTCGCAACCAGCGGCGTACGGGCGGACGTCTATATGGATTACGCCGCAATGCTCGAACGCGACGACGTGGACGTCGTCAGCGTCTGCACGCCGCCGTTCCTCCGGGAAGGACCGGTCGTCGCGGCGCTCGCCGCGGGCAAGCACGTCGTCTGCGAGAAGCCGTTCGCGGCTTCGCTCGAAGAATGCGATGCCATGCTCGATGCGGCCCGACGGTACGATCGCAAGCTTGCGGTCATGCTACAGACGAGGTTCGATCGGGAAGTCACGGCGCTGAGGAGAATCATCAGATCAGGAACTCTCGGTCCGCTTGCCTTCGCAACGGCGGAGAATCACCACTGGCGAGGGGACGCTTATTACCGAAAGCAGTGGCGGGGATCTTGGGAGACGGAACGAGGCGGCGTCCTGATGAATTTGGGCGTGCACACGTTGGACGTCTTCCTCTGGATCGTCGGACAGCTGGCGTCGGTCAAAGCCGAAACCGGAACTCTCGGGCACGCCATCGCGACGGAAGACGTCGCCGCGGCGACGCTGCGGTTCCGGGACGGGACGATCGGGCAATTCCATTGCACGACGGTTCATGCCGCGAACCGGAACGCGATGGCGTTCGTCGGCAAGACGAAGACGGCGGCATTGCACCCGCTGTCGTTCATGGCGATGAAGGAAGACGAGTTCGGCTTCCCGATTCCGGATCCCGAGGCGGAAGCGGCGCTCGCGAAGCTCGCGGGACGCGAGGGAGAGACGGAGCCGTTCCCGGAAGGGTTCGCCGGCCCGATCGCGGATCTGTTCGCGGCGATTCGCGAAGGCCGCGAACCGGTCACCGGAGGAGGCGAGGTTCGCGCCACGGTGGAGGCGGTGACGGCGATCTACAAAGCCGCGGCGACGGGGCGGGAAGTCAGGCTACCCTTGTCGGCCGAAGATCCATGGTATACGACTGAAGGGGTTCGCAACGGAATGACGTCCCGTTAGCAATCGATTGTTAACGCGGGAGGATCGGGTTATAATCTACACGAACCGATCCAGGTCAGCCGAACGGCGTTGGACGAACGAGGAGGATTCGACTTGAACAAACCAACGACTATCTACGATATCGCCGAGAAGCTTAACATATCCGCGGCTACCGTATCACGGGTATTAAGCAAGAGCAATTATCCGGTCCGCGCTGCGCTCGCGAATCGCATTCGCGCGACGGCCGAAGAGATGAACTACGTGCCGAACAGCATCGGCAGGCAATTGAAAACGAACAAGACCTCCACGATGGGAGTTATCATACCTTCGATCACGAATCCGTTCTACGCGAGCGTCGTATCCGGCATCGAAGAAGTGGCTAGCGAGAAGGGCTTCCAAATTCTGCTTTGCAACTCGCAGCAGAATCCCGAGCTGGAAGACCAGCATCTGAACATGCTGTTCGAGAAGCAAGTCAAGGGCGTCATCTTGTCTTCCGTCTCGAACCGGCACGACGTGCTTCGCAAAGTGATGGCGAACGGACTGAAGGTCGTATCGGTCGATCAGCACATGGCCGATTTCGAAGCGTTCCAGATCAATTTCGATTACCGCAAGGGCGGCATGATCGGCACCCGGTATTTGCTCGACCAAGGTCATCGGGAAATCGCGTATTTGACCGCGCCGTTGACGCTGACCAGCAGACAGCAGATTTTGCAAGGCTTCATGGACGAAATGGCCTCGGCCGGCTTGCCGGTTCCGCCGGAGAGAATCGTCGTCGCGGACAAGAGGCGCGGCAAGAAAGCGGAGGGCGGTTCCGAGGAGTTCGAGAACGGCAAGCGGATGACCCGCCAGCTGCTGGATACCGGGGATATGCCGACGGCCATCTTCGCCTGCAACGACATGACCGCGTTCGGCGTCATGGACGAGCTGGCTAGCCGCAAGATTAAAGTGCCGGAACAAATATCCGTGATCGGATTCGACAATCTGGAGTTCTCGGAGATCGTGTCGCCGCCGCTGACCAGCATCGAACAACCGAAATACGAAATGGGACGACTCGCTTGCGGCATGTTGATGGATTGGATGGACGACTCTATCCGACAGACCGGCGAAATTATGCTTCAGCCCCGGCTGGTGGCGAGGACGTCCGTTCGCGAAATAGACTCTTAACGTTATTGCCTGTCGGGGCGCCTCAAGGGCGCTTTAGCATCTAATGAGCAATCGATTGCTAGATTGGGGGAGCACAAATGGCGAACAGACATTTCGGCAGCACGCGGTATTGGTTGGAGCGTTCGAAGGATTGGCAACCGCGTTTATCGTTTAAAGGCGAGAACAAGAGGGACTGGGAAGAGTGGCGGAAAGATGCCTCAGACCGTCTCCTCGGGCTTCTCGGCGAATTTCCCGAACGGGTCGATCTTGCCGCGGAAGTCGAATATTCGGTGCAAGACGGAGATTTGATCCGAGAACGGGTCGTCTTCGATTCCGAAGCGTTCGCTTCGGTTCCTTGCGTCGTGCTGCGTCCCGCGGTCATGAAGCCGGACCGGAGCAACGCGGCCATCATTTGCTGCAACGGACATCCCGTGGATATGGGCAAAGACCCGGTCGCGGGAATTCGTTCCGGACCCGAATGGGAGGCCTCGATCGCGCTCATGAACTATAACTACGGCGAACAGATGGCCAGGGCGGGTTTTCTTACGATTATTCCGGAACTGAGAGGATTCGGGGAACGGAACGATTCGGAAGGCCGCAAAGACGTTTGCAATCTCAATTACGTCAAAGGTTCCATTCTCGGGGCGTATCCGCTAACGCTGAACATTTGGGATATCAAATGCTGCATCGATTACTTGGAAACCCGGGCGGAAGTGGATCCGGGACGAATCGGGATGATGGGTTTAAGCTACGGGGGAACGATGACTGCGTTCACGGCTGCCATCGAGCCAAGGATCAAAGCGGCCGATATTATGGCATACGTCAATCCGTTCCGAGGGTTCGGCCTGGAGCGCGGGAATTTCTGCGGCTCCCAAGTCATTCCGGAAATTTACAAATATTTCGACACGCACGATATCGCCGGATTGATCGCCCCGCGTCCTTTGTTGGTGGAGATGGGCCTATACGACGAATGCTTTTATTTTCATGATCTGAACAAAGGCTACGAGGGCGTTCGCGGCATCTACGAAGCGGCGGAAGCGGGCGACTCGCTAGAGGCGGACGTTTTCCCGGGGCCTCATGCGTTTTCCGGTAACAAGGCGTTTGCTTTCTTTAAGAAGCACTTATAGCGCGAGCTGAAAAAGTTCGTTTATCAGCACCGAGATGGTTAGGGGGCAACTGCACAATGAGGACCAAGTACGCTATCGTCGGCGCCGGCCATCGCGGGCTCCACATGTTCGCCTTGCCGATCGCGCGCCAATTCGGGGAAGTAGCGGAGCTAACAGGTATTTACGACGTGAATCCGGTCAGAGCCCGTTACATGAGCGAAGCCTGCGGGAACGCGCCCGTCTATGACGATTTCGACCGCATGCTGATAAATAGCGGGGTCGATACGGTCATCGTAACGACGATCGACTATTATCACGACGAATATATCATTCGGGCGCTGCGGGCCGGCTGCGACGTCATTACCGAGAAGCCGATGACGACCGATGACGAGAAGTGCCGCGCGATACTGGCCGCCGAGAAGGAGAGCGGCAGAAAAGTAACCGTTACTTTTAACGTTCGCTTCATTCCTTACGTTCGGCGGGTCAAGGAACTCCTTCGCGAAGGAGCCGTCGGACGCGTCCTGAGCGTACACTTGGAATACATGCTGGACACGTCGCACGGCGCCGATTATTTCCGTCGGTGGCATCGCGATCTCGTGCTCGGAGGCGGCCTGCTCGTGCACAAATCGACCCACCATTTCGATATGATCAATTGGTGGTTGGACGACGTGCCGCACACCGTCCACGCGTTCGGCGCGACGCGGTTCTACGGGCCGACCCGGGAAAATCGCGGCGAGCGTTGCACGACTTGCGAGCACGCCTCGTCTTGCGAATTCCATATGGACTTGAACGCCGATCCGGAGATGCGCCGAATGTACGCGGAGGCGGAAGGCGAGGACGGTTACTACCGGGATCAATGCGTGTTCGGTGACGGTATCACGACTTACGACACGATGAGCGTCAACCTGCGCTACGAGAGCGGCGCGTTGTTGTCTTATTCGCTGAACGCCCATTGTCCTTACGAAGGATGGAAAGTTTCCATTAACGGGACGAACGGCCGGATCGAGGCGGAAAGTTTCGACCATCCCTTGAACGACGGGCAACCGAACGACATCGTCCGCCTGTTCAACCGCAAAGGCGAAGCCGTCGTCTACCACGTACCGAAAACGAACGGGGTCCATGGGGGCGGCGACGACAGATTGCATAGGATGTTATTCGGCTTGGAGACGGACGATCCCTATAACCAATCGGCCGGCTCTCTCGAAGGCGCGCATTCGATGCTCATCGGGGTCGCCGCCAACCGGTCCATCGCCGAAGGTCGCCCGGTCGCGATCGGGGAGCTGCTGAGATGAGGGAAGAACTGTTGCGTTTACTCGGCGATTTTCCGAAGCGTCCGCCGTCCGCGGAAGTCCGAGTGATCGCCGAAGACGAGCTAGACGATCATATCCGACAGCTCGTTCGGTACGAAGCCGAAGAAGGGGAGACGATCAATGCGTATTTGTTGCGACCGAAAACCGGCAAGTCGGACTCGGCCGCGCCCCGTCCCGGCATCTTGGCCATTCATCCGCACGCGGGCGAATTCGCATACGGCAAATCGGAAGTCGTCGGACTAAGGCAAGACAAGCGAACGAGTCATTACGGACTCGAGTTGGTTAAGCGCGGGTTCGTCGTTCTGGCTCCGGATCTCCTCGGATTCGAAGAGAGACGGCCTTCCGCCACGGAAGCCGAACGCAATTACTCTCTCGAAGGGTTTCATTACGAGAGGATGATTTATTTCGACCGGTTGTTGACGGGTTCTACGCTGCAGGCCAAATACTTGTCCGATCTGGCGGCCGCGCTCGACGTGCTGGAAGGGTTGCCGGACGTGGACGGGGGCAGGCTGGGCACTATCGGCCATTCGTTAGGCGGACAAGAGGCGTTGTGGCTCGCCATGTACGACGGCAGAGTCCGCGCGGCGGTCTGTTCTTGCGGCGTGTCGACCTACCGTTCGGTTATGGAAGACCGCTATATTCATAATTTTCCGTTCTATGTTCCGAATCTGTTGGCGTCGGGGGACATGGACGACTTTCTGACGGACGTCGCGCCGAGAGGCTTGTTCATCTCCGCCGGCGTTCGCGATCTCAGCTTTCCCGTTCGCGGAGCGATGGCGATCGACCGCGCGTTGTCCGCAACGTACGAGAAGCTCGGAGCGGCGGAGCGCTACCGCTTCGTCGCGTTCGATGGCGGGCACGATTTCCCGGATTCGATCAAATCGCAAGCATACGATTGGCTTGAGCAAGAGTTGAATGCACGGACATAAGTTCGAAGGGCGGAGTCGCAATGCCGTATTACTTGGGCGTGGACGCAGGCGGGAGCAAAACTCACGCGGCGGTCGCCGACGCGGAAGGGCGCATTCTCGGATTCGGCAAAAGCGGATACGGAAATCATCAGTCCGGCCGGGATGAGGCGTTCGCGAACATTCGCGCGGCCGTCGGCGAAGCGTTATCCGCCGCCGGACTGGCGCCCGACCGGATCTCTCTCGCGAGCTACGGCTTGGCGGGGGCGGATCGCGAACCGGATTACCGTATACTCCGGCCGTTCGTCCGGACGCTCGGCATCGGGAGGCACGAAGTCGTCTGCGATACGATGATCGCTCTTCGGGCCGGTACGCCTCATTCTTTCGGTATCGCTTTGATCTGCGGAACCGGGACGAATTGCGGCGGCAGAAGCCGGTCGGGCGAGGAAAAACAAATCGGCGGTTTCGGTTATTTGTACGGCGACATGGGGGGCGGAGCGGATTTGGCGGCGGAAGCGTTCCGCTCGGTCGTCCGGGCTTGGGAAGGAAGAGGGCCGTCGACTTCGTTGACCGCCGTCATGCTCGATCTTTGGGGGTATCCCGACGTCGAGACGATGGTTCACGATTTCTTGGACCGGGACGAGAAGAGGGTTCCTCTAACGATCGTGCCGCGATTGTTCGCGGAGGCGGCTTCCGGCGATCGGGTGAGCGCCGGAATATTGGAGCGGCAAGGCGAAGAGCTGGGCGCGACGGCGCAAGCGATGATACGCAAGCTTGATTTGACGGCATGCCGGTTCGACGTCGTATTGGCCGGCAGCGTCGCGGCGAAGGGCGAAGGGGAATACGTGACGGCACCGGTCGTTAGCGCGGTAGCCCGGGTTGCTCCGCTGGCGAACGTCGTTCGGCTGAAGGCGGAGCCGGTCGTCGGCGCGATCTTGCGCGCGATGGACGCGGACGGAGTCGACGCGCCATACGAGAGGCTTAAGGAGTGGACGATCGGTTAAGATCGACGCGACGGCATTAGAAGGAGGAGAAGGCGAGACGATGGATCATACGGGCAGGACGGGGAGTTGGAAAGGGAAGGACATCGCGAGCGGGCTCCCGATAGCGGTGGAGATCGAGGACGGGATCGTCCGGCGGATTCGCTTAGTGGAGCCGGAAGCGGGATTGCCTTGGCTGTCGGCGGGATGGATCGATCTGCAGGTCAACGGCTGCGGCGGCGGGGACCTGAACGGACCGCGAACGACGGCCGAAGACGTGGAGAAAACGACGAGATGGTTGTGGTCCAAGGGCGTGTCGTATTACTTGCCGACGGTCATCACGGCTTCCCGCGATCGGATGGGCGCGTCGATGGCCGCGATCGACGAAGCTTGTTCCTCGGACGCCGATATCGGAGCGTCGATCGGCGGCATCCACATGGAGGGCCCTTACATCTCGCCGATCCCGGGTCCGAGGGGGGCGCACGTTCCGGATCAAGTCCGATTGCCGGACACGGAGGAGTTCGAATTTTTGCAGCGTTCCGCTAACGGCCGGATCGCGCTTGTCACGCTGGCGCCCGAACTAGAAGGAGCCGAGAGCCTTATCCGGACGTTAACGGGTCAAGGCATCGTGGCCAGCATCGGCCACAGCGCCGCGACAAGCGGACATATCTCGGCGGCCGCGAACGCAGGCGCGACGATGTCGACTCATCTCGGCAACGGGTCCCACCTTGAATTGCGCAGGCATCCGAATTACATCTGGGATCAGCTTGCGGAGGATCGGCTCCACGCCGGACTGATCGCGGACGGCCACCACTTGCCGCTCGCCGTGCTCCGCACGATGCTAAGGGCGAAGGGAACGAACGCTTTCCTGGTCAGCGATTGCTCTTCCTTGGCCGGCATGCCGCCGGGTATATACAGCGACGAGATCGGCGGAAAGGTGGAACTGCGGGAAGACGGCTACTTGGGCGTGCTGGATCAGCCGGGCATTATGGCGGGTTCCGCTTCTACTTTAGATCAAGGGCTTCTAACGCTCTTGCGCGGCTTATCCTATTCGTTGCCCGAAGCGATCGCGCTCGTCACGGAACGTCCCGCGGCGGCGATGGGTTGGCAAGGTTTCGGCCGGTTGGAACCAGGAGCTCCGGGTTACTTGACGCTTTTCGAATATGACGATGGCGGGGGTTCGGAGGGCATTCGCATCGCGGAGACGGTCGTCAACGGAGTGTCCGTCTATCGCGGATGAAGGGGCGCTACCGCTGGCTGGCGGGCTTGAACTTCTTCGTGTCCGGCACGATGGCTTTCATCGCTATCTACTTTCCTCTTATCCTGGAACGGAAATCTTTCACATTATCGGAGATCGGCTTCGCGCTCGCCATCGGTTCGCTGGTCGGTTTCTTCGGGCAATTCTTTTGGGGCATGACGAGCGACAGGCGCGGATCGATCCGATTCGTCCTGTTCGCTCTAACCGCCGGCACGTGCTTACTCGCGTTCGGCTTGCGCCTTTCCGATAGTTATCTGCTTGCGTTGACATTCGCCGTGGCGATTCGTTTCTGTTCGACTTCGCTTCTGCCGTTGACGGATCTATGGACGCTTCGGCATTCGGAGAACGGAAGCGGGAATTTCGGCGCGTTCCGCCTATGGGGATCGGTCGGTTACGTCGCTTCGGCGCTCGCGTTCGGCTGGGCCGCATCTCTATTCGACTTGAACGCAACGTTCTGGGCGCTCTGGCTGACGGCGGCTTTGTACGCTCTTGCCGTGTTTTTGCTGCCCGAGACGGGTCGGCCGGCGGACTCCAAAGCACCGAAAATTTCCGAGGCGCTTAGCTTGTTCCGTGCCCCCGCGACTTGGTTGTTTCTGGGCGTCACTCTGTTGATCAACGTTCCCGCGAGAGCTTTCGACGGATTTTTCAGCCTTTACGTCAAATCGATGGGAGGCGACGATGGGATGATCGCGGCTGCCGCGATCGTCGCCCCGCTGTTCGAGATCCCGTTTTTCCTGTACGGAACGAAGTGGATCGGCCGAATCGGCCATCGTTCGATGCTGCTGTATTCCGCGTTGCTATACATGGCGATATGGCTATTTTACATGTGGAACGATTCGGTTATTTTGCTGGCTTTGTCGCAGGTCGCCATGAGCGGGGCTTACGTCATGTTTTACTTAGCGGCGCTAAGTCACATGAGGGCGTTCGTTCCCGAGAGATTACGAGCCACCGGCCAGATGCTGCTCTTCATGTTCATGAATACGTTGTCCGCGTTCGCGGGGAACGCATTGGCCGGTTACATGCTCGAGAACGGCCATCGGACGTGGTTGTTCGGGTTCTCGCTCGCTTTCGCTTGCGGCGCCTTGATTCTCGTGCGCTTGTTACCGAAGGCAGCCGTCAATAACCGTTCGTCGATCGCGGATTAAGCGCCGCTTATGCCGTCGAATGAAGCCTGCGCAATCGAATAGGAAGCGATCAAAGCGCCCTCTTGCGAATAGGAGGGCGTTTCTTGTTTCGGATGGGCGGCAAGCGCGAAGGCGACGAACAGGCTGCGGGAGACGAGGTTCGCCATGCTCATGACGAGATGAAGCCGCGTATTCTGGAGCACTTGGTAGCCGAACATGCCGCCGATATTGACGATTCCCGAGACGTGAACGTCGCCGACGGGCGTCAATTCCTTGTTGACGCCGGAGCCCGGACGAAGCGGACCTTCGCCGACGATGACGGTGCCGATGCCGGATATGGTGCCGAGGCAAGCGTCGATCGCGATCACGTACGACTCGTCGACGTTCCGTTTGATTTTCGCGAGCGTATCGTCAAGGTTCATCGCATGGACGGGATTCTCGAGCGTGCCGTACACGTCGAACAAGGGAGAACGGTATTTCAATAGCAAGGAGCCGGTCAGCGGACCGAGGGAGTCGCCCGTGCTGCGGTCCGTGCCGATGCAGACGACAACGATCCGTTTGCCGGCAGCGGCGGCCCGAATCGAAGCGCTCAGCCTGTGGGTCAATCGCATGGAGGCGGCGGGATCCGAGTGGGATATTTTGAACGGGGCTCGGTCGAGCAAGGACATGCATTCACCTTCTTTTCCGTAAATGTATCAAGTTGAAGCCATCTATTTTTTAATGATACATTACGTATCAAGAGAACGTTGTCGAAATCGGCCGTCGTCCGAAAAAAGCAATCGCTTCAAGGAAACGGCGAAATAAACCGATAAAGCCTGCGTGCGCGGAGCTATACAAATAGAAGGCGTTGTACGAGCATGTCTAATGTTCATCGACCTGCAAAAGTGCAGTTTGTTATCGATACTCGGCTGCATCGTGCGGATCAAACTGCATGGGTACAGTTTGATTCCAAGTAAATCGCGAAAATGAGCCATTTAACGCATTTAAACTGTAGTAGATGCAGGTTGTTGGGCGATGATGAGGAAATTGGTGCAAACAAACTGTAGTCCATGCAGGTTGTCGCGGCGGGATGAAGGGAGGAAGGGAGGAAGGGAGGAAGGGAGGGAAGTGTGAGTTCCGCTGAACTAAAACGAATCACTCAACGCCGCAAGCTCGGATGAACGACATCCGGGGCGATAATGGAGTGCGGATCGTTGCCAAGGGGCGAGTAAGCTTGGACAGCAAGAAAAACCCCTGATCCTCAGGGGTTTTTCTTGCGTTATGCCCTGCTCACATCGCCGTCGGCATCTTCACGATCGTTCTTCCATCGCGTGCTTCAATAACCCGAACACGTTGCGGCTGCAAGCGGCCAGCAACGCTTCCGCCCGATCCATGCATGTTCGCAAGTCGGACGGCTCGGTTACGGTCGCGAAGCAGCCCGTGAAGTAAGGCTGAAGAAGCTGCCAATCCTGTCCCAGGCTGCCGGAGATGAGCAGCGCTTTGGCCCCGCATTGCCTGGCGACGGAGGCGACGTGGAACGGGAGCTTGCCGTAGATCGACTGTCCGTCCGAGCGTCCTTCGCCCGTGACGACCCAATCCGCGCCGGCGATCCGGGAACGCAGACCGGTCATCCGGTCGACGAGCTCCGCGCCGGGTACGATGCGGAAGCGGGCGGCCAGCAAAGCGAAGCCGAGTCCTCCCGCGGCGCCGGAGCCGGGCAGGTCGCGGATCGGCGTGCCGGCCAGCCGGCTCTCGACGAGATCGGCATATCGCGATAGGGCTGCATCCAAGGAAGCGGCCTGCTCGGGAGTCGCGCCTTTCTGCGGACCGAAGACGAAGGAGGCGCCTTCGGGACCGCATAGCCTGTTCGTGACGTCGCTGGCCGCAAGCAGCTCGCACTCGGCCAATCGCGGGTCGAGCTTGCCGAGATCGACGGCGGCTACGCGCGCGAGATCTCCGCCGAATCCATGCAGTTCTTCCCCTTCGTCATCGGTAAAGCGCGCGCCGAGCGCGGCAAGAAAGCCCATGCCCCCGTCGTTCGTCGCGCTGCCTCCGAGTCCGATCACGAATTTCCGATAACCCAAGTCCAGCGCGATTCCGGTTAATTCGCCGACGCCTCTCGTGGTCGTCCGGTAAGGATTCCGTTCTTCGTCCGGTACCATCGTCAGTCCGGCGACGTTAGCCGTCTCGATGACGACGGTGTCTTCATGGACGATGCCGAACGACGTATCGACCGCATCGCCGAGCGGGCCGGTCGCCCGCTGCGACACCTTACGCCCCGAAGAAGCCGTTACGAGAGCGTCCAACGTTCCTTCTCCGCCGTCTGCCATGGGGACGAGGTCGATCTCGGCTTCCGGGAAAAACTCGCGGATCGCGTCCGCGATAATCGTACCCGCCTGAACGGACGTGAGGCTGCCCTTGAACGAATCGGGCGCGACGACGAATTTCGGCATATGGTTTCCTCCGCTCCGCTTGCGTCATTTCACGATCGATTATACAAGGAAATGGAATCCAGTTACAATGATATCGGATGCCGGGCGGGTCTTAGGTTGCTTTCGCGTCTTCCCATGAACTAAGATGAATTCGCAAGCCATAGAGCCGATAAGATCAGAGGGGCAAATTCAAAAATGAGCGAGAAAAGCTTCAACGACTATACATTAAGCGAAGAAATCCTCCGCGCGCTCGCAGGGCTCGGCTACGAGAAGCCGACCGAGGTGCAAGACAAAGTCATTCCCGTCGCGCTCGGCAAGAAAGATCTGACCGTCAAATCCCGCACGGGAAGCGGCAAGACGGCCGCGTTCGGGATTCCGGTATGCGAGCTTGTCGAGTGGGAAGAGAACAAGCCGCAGGCGCTCATTCTGACGCCGACGCGCGAGCTCGCCGTTCAAGTCAACGAGGACATCACGAATATCGGAAGATTCAAACGGATCAAGTCGACCCCCTTGTACGGCAAAGAGTCGTTCTCCAAACAGACCGCCCAACTCAGGCAGAAGACGCACGTTATCGTCGGCACGCCGGGACGGGTCATGGACCACATCGACAGAGGCACGCTCGACGTGGAGCGGATTCGCTTCTTGGTCATCGACGAAGCGGACGAGATGCTGAACATGGGCTTCATCGAGCAGGTGGAGAAAATCGTGAAGACGCTCCCGAAAGACAGGGTTACGTTATTGTTCTCCGCGACGCTGCCGAAGGACGTAGAGAAGCTATGCCGCAACATCATGAAGAGTCCCGTCGATATCGAGATCGCCGCGGCGGCGGGAACGGCGACGAATTCGCTCATCGACCATGCGCTGATCGAAGCCAAGGAAGGCGATAAGCCGAAGCTGCTGCTGGATGTTCTCGTCGTCGAGAATCCGGATAGCTGCATCGTCTTCGGGCGCACTCAGGAGCAAGTGGACAAGGTGTATCGGCAACTGGACCAGCTCGGCTTGCGCATCGGGAAAATCCACGGCGGCATGGAGCAAGAAGACCGCTTCAAGGTCATGAACGACTTCCGCAAAGGCATGTTCCGGTATTTGATCGCGACGGACGTGGCGGCGCGCGGCATCGATATCGACAACATCACCCACGTGATCAACTACGATCTCCCGCAAGACGCCGAAAGCTATGTCCATCGGACGGGCAGAACCGGACGCGCGGGCAAAGCGGGGAAGGCGATCAGCTTCGCGACGCCGGGCGAAGGCAAATTCCTCGCGAGCATCGAAGCGTACGTCGGATTCGCGATTCGCGGAAGAAAGATGCCGTCCAAGGACGAGGTCGAGCTTCGGCAACCGGCTTTCGAGAAAAAACAAAGCGTCCAACCGGCGGTCAAGAAAGACAAGAACGAGCAATTGAACAAGGGCATCATGAAGCTTTGCTTCAACGGAGGCAAGAGCAAGAAGCTGAGGCCGGTCGATTTCGTGGGCACGCTCGCGCGAATCGAGGGCGTGACGGCCGAGGATATCGGCATCATTACGATTCAGGACAACGTGTCTTTCGTCGATATTCTGAACGGCAAAGGGCCTTTCGTACTGGAGACGATGCAGACGACTACGGTCAAAGGGAAGCAACTGAAGGTGCGGGAAGCGAAGGAGAAGTAACGCGCGAACTAGGACTTTCCGGGACGCATTTCCCTTTTTCGACAAAAAGAACAGGCGTTCCTATGGGGGCGTTTTCATGGTAAAATAATGAAGCACAGCCGCCTTGGGTGGGCATAGTCGCGCTTCCGAAAGGAGGTGTTGCCTATGGAATTTTCGTTGTCGGAAGTGATTATGCTGGGGAGCTTTCTTCTCGCGCTTCTCACTTATTTAAAACGAAAATAACCCGCCTAGGTTAGCGCCAGGGCAACGGGTTATTTTCATTCTTACTATGTGCTTGGAAGTTGCCCACTCAAGCGTTGTGCGGGAGGACGGCGTTGGCGCGCCGTCCTTTTCTATGTCCGATTATACATGGAATGGCGGCCGGTTGCAATGAGATCGGGCCTCCTCGGACGCTCGTTTTATCATGTTAGCCCACCGCTTCCCGCTTGCGGAAAAACGTCTTGAGCGCGTTATAGATTTCGCCTTTTTCCTTGATGACGTAATAAAGGAATTGTTGGTGCTCCAGATGCTTGTAGGCCGACATAAGCGTGCTGCTGCGGTTGTATTGGTTCACTTCCCCGTAGCCGAAAATGTTCGACCGCTCGAGCAGCTCCTTGATGAGCCGCACGCAACGTTCGTTGTCGCTCGTCAAGTTGTCGCCGTCGGAGAAATGGAACGGATATATATTGTATAGCGACGGCGGATACCGGCTGTCGATGATTTCCAAAGCTTTAATGTAAGCGGACGAACAGATCGTGCCTCCGCTTTCCCCGCGCGTGAAAAACTCCTCCTCGGTTACTTCCTTCGCTTCCGTATGGTGCGCGATGAACACGATGTCGACCTTCTCGTACTGGCGCCGCAGGAAGCGGCTCATCCAGAAGAAGAACGATCTCGCGCAATACTTCTCGAAGCTGCCCATCGACCCCGACGTATCCATCATGGCCAGAATGACGGCGTTGTTCTGCGGCTTGACGATTTCTTCCCACGTCTTGAATCTCAGATCGTCCGGGCTGATGCCCCCGATCTCGGAGCGGCCGTCCCGCGAATTACGCCGCAGGTTCTCGAGGATGGTCCTCTTCTTGTCGATGTTGCTCATGATGCCTTTGCGCCGCACGTCGGTGAACCGAACTTCCTTCACTTCGATCTGCTGCTTGTCTTTCTTCTTCAGATAAGGCAGCTCCAGCTCCTCGAACAGCATCGTCTCGAGCTCCGCGATCGAGATTTCGGCTTCGACGACGTCGTCGCCCGGGTCGGAACCCGCGCCTTCCCCTTTGCCGCCGGCGGGCGTCGGATCGACGCCGAGCACGTCGCCGACTTGGCTGTCCCCGTCCCCTTGGCCGACGTGTTTCTTCTTGTTCGTATTGTAAATAAAATGATATTCGTCGAGGCTGCGAATCGGAATCTTGATGATCTGGCGCCCATCGGACATGACGATGTTCTCTTCCGAGATGAGATCGGGCAGGTTCTGCTTGATCGCGTCGCGGACTTTCTGCTGGTGGCGGGCTTGGTCTTGGTAGCCTTTGCGGTGCAAGGACCAATCTTCCCGGGATAAAATGAACGAGGGATGATTCATGGGCAACCCCCTATCGCTTTATTTTTGTTATTAAGGATGTATTAATCAATATATTCAGACGCGATCAAACGATGTGCGCAAAGCGGGCGAAGGGACATGCACATTTTCGAGTTGCCAGAAACCGCTAGCTCCCCTATTCGCCGCCGATCGATTAATATAGAAGAAGAAAGCATTTTTTCGTCGGAACGGGGGAAGATTCGGCCTCATGAAATTCATACATACAGCGGATTGGCATCTCGGCAAGCTCGTGCAAGGCGTCTATATGACCGAGGATCAGCGTTACGCGCTCGCGCAATTGGTACATACGGTAGAGGAGGAAAAGCCGGACGCGGTCGTCGTCGCCGGCGATCTGTACGACAGGGCGATTCCTCCGACGGAGGCGGTCGAGCTGCTGGACGAACTGTTCGAGCGAATCGTCGTCGGCTTGAACACGCCGCTGCTCGCCGTGTCCGGCAACCACGACAGTCCAGACCGGCTGTCTTTCGGAACGGCGATCATGGAGTCGCGCGGATTGCACTTGGTCGGGCAATTCCGGCCGTCGCATAAACCGGTCGTATTAAAGGATGGGAATGGAGAGGTGCACTTCCATCTCGTGCCGTTCGCCGATCCGGCGCAGGTGAGATTCGCTTACGGCGATGAGGGGATTAAGTCGCATGACGATGCGATGAAGGCGATCGTCGACCGCATCGAAGCGACGATGGAACAGACCGCGCGCCATGTGTTCGTCGGCCATGCTTTCGTAACGCCGGGCGCGCGTCCGGAAGACAATACGAGCACGTCGGAGCGGCCGCTCTCGATCGGCGGGGCGGAATACGTGAACGCGGCGCATTTCGAACGCTTCGACTACGTCGCGCTCGGACACTTGCATCAAGCGCACCATGTCGGAGACGAGAAAATCCGGTATTCCGGCTCGCCATTGAAATATTCGATTTCCGAGGAGACGCACCGCAAGGGGTATTTGATCGTCGAACTCGACGAGAGCGGCTCGGTATCGGTCGACAAAAGAGAGTTCAAACCGCTGCGCGACATGAGACGCGTCGCCGCGCCGATCGAGGAGATCGAGCGGCACGCTCCGAGCGACGATTACGTGTTCGTGACGCTGCTCAACGATAATCCGGTGCTGTTCCCGATGGAGAAGGTGCGCGCGGTGTACCCGAACGCCCTGCACGTCGAGCGCCGGATGGCGAGCGCGGGGGCAGGCGCGGCTCGCGGCGACGCGGAAGATGAGGGCGCGGGCTCGCCTTCGCGCGGGGACGCGGATCCGGTCGCCTTGTTCTCCGCCTTCTATCAAGAGGTGAAGGGCATTCCTCTCGCCGAGGAGAAACGCGCGCTGTTCGCGGATGAATTCGCGAAAGTACTTCGCGAGGAAGGAGGCGCCGTATGAAGCCGATCCGATTAAAGATGACCGCGTTCGGTCCGTACCGCGACACGGAGACGATCGACTTCGGGTTGTTGGAGGACAGGCGGTTGTTCGTCATTTCCGGCAATACGGGCGCGGGCAAGACGACGATCTTCGACGCGATCTGCTTCGCGTTGTACGGAAGCGCCAGCGGCGAAGACCGCGCGGAAGCGAGAATGCTCCGTAGCCACTTCGCGGACGACGACGTCCATACGGCCGTCGATTACGAATTCTCGGTCGGGAAGCGGACGTTCCGCGTCTTCCGCCAGCTTGCGCACCGCAGGGGAGGCAACAAGAACGAGACAGGCGGCAAAGCGGAGCTGTACGAGACGACGACGGGCGAAGACGTTCCTTTCGTCGACCGCTTCATGATCTCGGACGTGAACGCGAAGCTGGAAGCGGTGCTCGGCTTGACGCGAGAACAGTTTAGCCAGATCGTCATGCTGCCGCAAGGAGAGTTCCGCAAGCTGTTGACGTCCGATACGGAGAATAAGGAAGACATTCTTCGGCGCATCTTCCGGACGGGGTTGTACGAGAAGCTCGAGGAACGGTTTCAGCAGCGGAACCGGGAGCTTCTGGAGGCTTTGAAGCAAGCGAAGGCGACGCAGGACGCCTACGCGGCGCAGGCGCGGGAGACGCTGCCGAGTCGCGAAGAGAGCAAGCTCGCGGCGGCGCTCGGACAGGAATACGTCGGGATGGCGCAGGTGGAGGAAGGGCTGGCCGAGGAAATCGCGCATTACGGCGAGCGGGAGTCGGCTGCGGCGGGCGTAAAGGGAGAGATTGCCGGGCTGCTGAACGCGCAGGAGGAAGCGCTGCGCGAAGCGATGGCGCTTGCGGGCCGTTTCTCGCAGTTGGCCGAGAAGCAGGGGCAACGCGCGGAGTCGGATGTGCGCGAACCCGATGTGCGGGAGCGGGAGCAAGCGGTTCAGCTTGCCGAGCAGGCGGCGAGAATCGAGCCCTACGAGGAACAGTCGAGGCAGGCGGAACGGGACGTCGCGGCCAAAGGAGCCCGGCTCGACGCGAAGCGGGCGGAGGCGGAAACGGCCGAGCGCGAGCATGTTGCGGCGCAAGCGGCTTTCGCCGCGGAAGAAGCGCGGGAGCCCGAACGCGAGCAAGCGGCGCAACAGTTGCGGGCGTTAGCCGAGTTGGAGCCGGCCGTCCGCACGCTCGAGGCTCGCAGGCGGGAAGCGGAGCGACTCGTCGCCGAAGAGAAACAGCTCGCCGAGCGATTGGAAGCCGGCGAGCGGGAGCAGGCGAAGCTTCGCGAGGACAAGCGGGGCGACGCCGAGCGGCTGAAGGCGCTGGAGGCGGAAGAGAGGCTTCGCCCCGAGACGGAGCGCAAGTTCGAGCGCGCGAAGATCAAATATCGGCTCGTGAAGGAGCTGCTCGAGCTGGACGGCCGGACGACAGCGTTCGCCATGGCTGAAGCGGAGAGCGCGAAGGCGGCGGCCGTTCTGAAGAGGGAGCACGACGAAATGGAGTCGCGCTGGCTCGAGGGGCAAGCCGGCTTGCTCGCGGCGCATCTCCATGACGGAGCGCCGTGCCCGGTGTGCGGCAGCGCGGAGCATCCGGCGAAGGCGGCTTCCGTCGCCGACGTGCCGACGAAGGAGGCGCTTCAGTCGGCGAAGGAGCAATTGCGCCAAGCCGAGCAGGCGCTGAGCGAAGCGAAGGCGCAAGCGGCCGCCGCGTCGGCGGGCAAGGAGGGCCGCGCGGACGAGCGGGCGGAATACGGCGTGACGGAGGAACCTTACGCGGCTCAGCTGGCCGAAGCCGAGGCCGGCGGCAAGTCGCTGCGGGCGGAGACGGAGCGGCTCAAGCGGCAGTCGGAGCTTCTTCAGCCGCTGCGCGAGAAGATCGAGCGGACCGAGCAGGCGCTCGAGCAAGCCCAAGCGGGCAAAGACCGGCTGCTCGAACGTCAGCGGACGTTGTCAGCGGAGCTGATCGCGAAGAAAACGCTGCTGGATAGCGAGCTAGAGCGGATTCCGGAAGAGCTTCGGACGCCGGAGAAGCTGACCGCGCGAGTCGCGGAACGGGAAGCGCTGGCGCGCAAGCTCGGCGAAGCTTGGCAGGAAGCGCAGCGACGGCTTCAGGCGACGCAAGCGCGCCTCGTCGAGGAGCGGACGAACGTCGCGCAGCTGGGGAGTCAGCTCGAGGAAGACGCGGCGCGGGCTTCGCAGGCGAAGTCGAAGTTCGCCGAGGAGCTGGCGTCCGCGGGGTTCGCCTCGGCGGAAGCGTATGCGGCCGTGAAGTTGACGGCGGAGCGCAGGGGCGAGCTGCGGCGGGAGATCGATGCCCATCGGGCGAACGCCGCGGCGTTGCGCCAGCAAGTGGAAGAGCTGGAGCGCGAGCTGGCGAACCGGGCGCAGCCGGATCTCGCGTCGGCGCATGCGGCGATCGCCGAGACGAAGGCGGCGCTCGAAGGCGCATCGGCGGAGCAGTTGACCGCCCGCCGGTACAAGGAAGAGGCGGAGCGGCTGCTGGCGGCGATCGCGAGGACGGTCGGACAGTTCCGCGAGCTGGAGCAGGAGCAGCAGCAAGTGGCCGACGTCTACCAGATGCTCAAGGGCGACAACGCGCTCAAAATCTCGTTCGAACGGTACATTCTGATCGAGTATTTAGAACAAATCCTGAGCGCGGCGAACGCGCGCTTGAACGATCTGTCGAACGGTCAATTTTTGCTTCAGCGGAGCGACCGGCTGGAGACGCGAGGCAAGCAGAGCGGGCTCGGGCTGGACGTCTACGACGCCTACACCGGGCAGAACCGGGACGTGAAGACGATGTCCGGCGGCGAGAAATTCAACGCGTCGCTCTGCCTCGCGCTCGGGATGACGGACGTCATTCAATCGCACCAAGGCGGCGTCTCGATCGAGATGATGTTCATCGACGAGGGCTTCGGCTCGCTCGACGAGGATTCGCTGAACAAGGCGATCGCGACGCTCGCCGACTTGCAGCGGTCGGGTCGTATGATCGGCGTCATCTCCCACGTGCAAGAACTGAAAGCGGCGTTCCCCGCCGTCCTCGAAGTGAGCAAGACGAAGGAAGGGCATAGCCGCACGGCATTTATATTGAAGTAAAACGAAGCCGCCTCCGGGCGTCCATCGCGGACGCTTCGGGGCGGCTTTGTTTTGGATGAGAGAGAGAGCGAGTTACTTCATCTGGAAAAGTAACTTTGTGCTCGGAACCGCGTTCGAAGTGGAGCTAGTGCGCGAGGATAAGTAAATCCATGCTCGGAGCCGCGTTCGAGGTGGAGTTAGTGCGCGAGGATAAGTAAATCCGTGCTCGGAACCCCGTTCGAGGTGGAGTTAGTGCGCTAAAGTAAGTAATTCCGTGTTCGGAGCCCCAATCGAGGTGGACTTAGTTCGCAGGTTACTTCGTCCAGAGAAGTAATTCCGCGGTGAGAGCCTTAGAAATCTCGTATAGTCGATCACGAGAAGCCTTCCTTCCTAGGGTACGTTATTCCGGGTCATGTTGCCGCTGTCGCAGCCGGGTCTCATCACGATCGCGATCGTGAACATCCTGAATATCTGGAACGAATACATCGTCGGCACGATTCTCGTGAACGATCCGAAAATGTATATGCTGCCCGTCGAGATCGGCGTCATGCAGGCCGAGATGCAATACCGGACGGAGTGGGGACCGCTGTTCGCGGCGTTGCTCGTCACGATCGTTCCCGTGCTGCTCGTCTACATTTTCTTCCAACGTCAGTTCGCGAGCGGCATTACGGCCGGCGCGGTCAAGTAAGATGAGCCGAATCGCATAGCTTAGCTTCAAAAAGGAGACCCGCTACCGGCAATGTCATTAAGTTAAGCTCAAAGACAAGACCGGGAATAAAAATGGAGTCCGAAACGGCATGGGAAAAAGCCCTGTGCCGTTTGTTTTTTTTGGTGC